>DASQRW010000184.1:0-2603 GCA_035642715.1 Nitrososphaeraceae archaeon
ATCTACAGAATTTGAAATACCTCGAGAAATCGAAACATGAAAACCTATTTTAGGATCCATAAATAAATAGCTCTGCAAGAGGATATGGTCAATAAACGATTAAAGTGTTCTGTTGCAGAAAACTTCCTATTTGAAGAATAAACCATTGAACTTTAGAATTTGACCATCTATCATATATTAATAGACTAATCCTGCTGTTGTAGTAACATCTGACACATTTTTATATTCTCTTTCTTCTAGTTTTTGTTGTAGTGCTGCTAATACCTCTTCTTTATTTTGAGCATTGGAACTTTGTTTAACATATTCAATTACCTTATTCTTATCCGCTGGAAATTCCATATCCTTTAAAATTTGTCCTAAAGCTGCAACTTTTGAATAGCTTTCAACATTTACTTCTTTTCTTTGACCTTCAACCCCAGATTGTTCACTTATGGCTTGACCTGTTTTTCCTCTTGTATCGTCTTCTTTTGGGATTTGCTCATTATCCTCTCTTTTGCTTGTTGTTGATCCCATATAGTGTCAACGGTAACATAGTAATTAAAAATTGTCAGCAGATCATTGATCAAGATATCCATAATTTTAAATTGCTTAACGAATGTTATAGTGTACTCATTCATTTATCCATTAATCAGGCCAGTATATTCAAATACCGTCAAATATATTGTTATTAATATAGATGAAAGCAACGTGTGGTCATCTTGAAGAAAAATCATTCACGAATGCTAATGATGGATTATGCAGAAAATGTCATTCTAATTTTGCATTCTTATTAGAGTTAGAAGTGAAGTATGGAGAAGATGCATTAGTAGAATACTGGTATGCAATGATACTTACTCATTTATCATCAAGGGAAGACAAACAAGCAGTTAAATGCTTCATAGAGCATTTAACAATGTTTTACCAACGAAAATTAGTTGAGGTTCCATCAAAGGAAAGTTATACCAAAAAAATGCTGTATATGTTACACTCAATTCAAGAACCATTTGATATAAAAGATTTAAGGTAATATTTCTATACAGGCAGGTATTGTTGTTCTATTTTACTAATAGAAATATAATGTCTATTCTTTTATTTTATTTTTCTAATGTTCGTTCTATGATTTCATGACCAGTGGATGCTTTATGATCCATTGCCATTTCTTTATCTATAAATTCCTTGTCGCATTGATTGCAATGATAAGATATCTTCATATCATCACTGCTATGCACTCTAAAGACCATAAAAATTCTCATTATAATTAACTGAAAATAGTAACAGAAGGCTTTGGAGAAGAAGGATAGAAAACATAATATAGCAAGAGTCAGATTTAGTTTTTGCTTCTTGCCTTACTAGAATTCTTACTCTTACTCTTATTTCTGCAACTGATAGTTACAATACATTGATCATCATATTGATTAGTCTGCTTACAAGAAAATTTTTCTTTGACTTTATCATACATCGGTAAAACTTCCTTCTAATATCTTCATTTATCTTGGCATTTTACTACAATTAGAATATATTAAAGTTCCAAAATAATTACCATAAATTATTAGCAATAACTACGACTATAAACAATCTCGGAAAATTGTGACGTCTCCAGAGACTTTTTCTACTGCGTTATGACCATATATAATAATGAATTTAGGTGATAATGCTAAACCAACACAATTTGGTGATAGTATATGTACTTGCAAGTCGTGTAATCATAGGATTGCACCAGACTGTATAAAAGCCAATTGCAATTGTTGTACAAATGCAAACCATTCTATGGTTTTAGATGGAATAGAGGGATTTACTTCGTCAAAACCTCGATAAAAAATTATACCATACAAAGAAAAATTCGTTATGAATAATAAAGAAGATAATTAGTTCGGATATCAGTTGGGGAAGTAATACTAGAAGGTAATCTAACCATACCTCTTCTTCTTCTTCTGTTGCTTCTGCTTCTGATTCCAACCAGTTATTTCATTTTCTATGAGAAAGTAATCTATTGCTAGACTATATATTTGAACGCAAAGACATACTGAAAATATTTTTTATTTCAGCCATAAACTGCCAGTCTAAGTACTAGGAGGATATGAATTTTAGATTGACGGCTATAATAGAATCTTTTAAATTCCTGCTTCTTGGCCTTAGTGTTCTATACCAAATGAGAGTTTAACACAGGCTCGATATTCTGCAATCTTGCCGCTATTAGGATCTACTTTTGCAGTCATATCTGTAATTTCTATTCCTCTAATTCCACGTATTGTTTTTTTAGCTTCATCTACTGCAACTTGAGCAGCATCTTCCCAACCTTTAGTAGAACTACCAACTATTTCTACTATTTTTGCTACATGGACCATAGTAACCAGCATATGTCTTATTCCCTATATAATTGATATAGAAGAAAATTACACTATTTTCTCTTCTCAGATCATTTTAAATACAAACTCACAGCAAAGGCGTCCTTACTCATTTTAGATTTTTGACATGGATGCTAAGGCTCTGTTAACTTAAGAACATCATCTCATTTTGAATAAGTTTATTATGAATATCCGCAAACATGGTCAACCAATTTATAACATGATATAATTTGCACCTTTTCTTCTTAGTACAAGGAAAGTAATCATCAAAACTTTCAG
>DASQRW010000185.1:0-2904 GCA_035642715.1 Nitrososphaeraceae archaeon
ATCCGCCAAGGCCACCTAATCCGCCAGGACCTACTCCTCCAAAGCCGCCAAGGCTACCAAGACCACCAACGCCTCCTAATCCGCCAAGTCCGCCTAATCCGCCAGGACCTACTCCTCCAAAGCCGCCAAGGCTACCAAGACCACCAACGCCGCCTAATCCGCCAAGGCCACCTAATCCGCCAGGACCATACATTTGCGCATTGGCTAATTGTAAAGTAGCAGTTGCACTTAAGAGCCCAACTATTGAGCCCAATAAAACAGTAAACAGAACGAATTTTCTTATCATTGCTCCTATCTTTAGATATTACTATATAAATCTTATATATGTATATTATATAGATTAAATGGCTCTGTTAGCAAGATCTATAGCTTGGTATGTTCTAACATTGTATAGTTGAAGTATATTAGAACACACCAAGCCATAGTTACTTATGGCTTATACCTATATTTTAATTCTAGAAGCTACAGGGTTTTGATAAATATCCCTATGCCAGTATGGGGCAAAATAGAGACACGGAATGGATTGAAATCAGAGCAAATGCAAATACTAGTAATATATTATGGGATATCTATTAACCATCAATAATGTTCTAATATAATATCATTTAATGGTGATGGGTCATATTAGATGGTAATTAAAGAGAACTACGCAGGTGTTTGTGGAATTGATTTACTGACAAGGTTCAATCTCTATATTAGAAGAGAATCTGAGTTTGGCTTATCATATTGGCAAAGAAGATAATAAAGTATACTGAACTTGAATACGACGATCCGTTAGTGAAGAGTCAAAGAAACCTGATTATGAAGATACAGAATTAGATAAGGAACAGGAGAAAAGGAAATGGAAGAATTAAGAACAAACCAAGACTTCTGACCTATTTGAAGAAAAGGGGCTAATTATAATACCATGAGCCACAGTATCATATATTCTATGTTACTTCAAATTCTTGCACTTTGGTGGGGATGCATGCCTGAATTACATAAGGATTGTATAGATATGACAACTGCATCAGGTACATATCTAAGTGTTGCTATAGGAGCGATAGTTGGTGCAGTAATAAGTTGGTGGATATTTCATATGCAGAAGAAAACCTCTGTCAAACAAGATGAGACTATCAGACACATCAATGGACTGGAGGAAAATCATGATAAAATCTTGAAATCAATACAGCAATTCCAAAAACATCAGGACAAACTTCTCAGTCAAATACTTAATTTGGATAAAAAGATTGATGCCATAATTGAAAAGGAGGAGAGAGAATAGTACTATGAAGCTTGTAATAAAAAAGATAATGACACATTAGTAATGGCATTAGCTATCATTGCTGCAACGATGTTAGTTTCAACAGTGATAGTAGAGGCACTCGACCTAATTGATGATGCAGAGGCCAAGAAAGGAGAGAAGACAAAGTCCAAGAAGAAAGGTGGCGGCGACAGGCCCAATCGCTAGTAATATATATTCATGGTAAAACGACAGCTTGGCTTCTATAATGCCTCTAAATTATCTTTCTTTCTTCTTTCTGAGAACATTGTATATTTACATTTTAAGTAAATTAATAAGAATCATAATATACTTTCTGACAACCATTTTGTATTCCAGTGTAAGTTAACTATGGAATATACCATATGAATATGTTAACGACTAACTACATAGACAATATTAAGTGCATACACTAAGACTGTCCAATTGACTATCTAATCTCTTCTCTCATCCTTTGATAAATCCAATAGTAAATCCTGCTGACATACTACCTGTAAGAGGAATACCAAAGCTAGTCATTGCTAATGATGAGGCTGTTGCTGCTGCATGGTTTATCACTTACAGTACCACCGCTAATAAATGGAATCTGCATAGTTAGATTTGCAAGTGTTGTTAACGCCCCTTCTGAGACTTGTTGATGTTTATTCCAGTTTATGTTAGCTATCTGATGATATTGTAGGTATGCTAATCCAGCTAAGAATAATCCAACTATTACAGCTAGTAATTTAATTACTTTCTTTATGGCATAACCGATGAGAAGACCTACAAAGAAGCCACCTCCCATAGTAGCTGCAGTTGGTGCAAAACTTTCAATATTCATCATTCTAGATGCAGCTCCAAAGTTTAGTTGTAATTATGTAATGACTATTTTCATAAGTCTCTCTGGTAGTACGATAGTCCTGTATATGGTAACGTTGACAGATATAATTATCCAGGTTATAGAAATCAAACCCTTGATAACATATTTCGTCAATAGTGGATTTTCTGTATCGTCTATACTCTTACCTAATGCTTTAACAATTTGTCTTTCTAGCATATTATCTATTTACTCTACAAAAGCTATAGCTTTTGTAGTAGACTTTTCTATCCAATAGTAGGTGAATTTATGGCCAGTTATAATGGGAAGGAGATATCATTTTTAACAGCAAAATAGAATAAGTTCATGATATTGTTGTTGTTTCTGACTCTTACTATTTATCATGGTATTGAACTTCTATAGTATCAGTATAGCTGCACTTATCACAGTTGTCCATAGACCGTCTTTATTTCCTTCTGCTGATTGTGTAATATTTTGAGTTTTGTAAATCTTTCCTGAAAGCTTCCATTGTTCTTCTCTTTGATCCCAAGTAAGAGTAGGATCATTTGGTAAACCCAGTGTTGTAGCAAGCATTTCCATAGCCATATCTTCAGTATAATCTCCAGCCTTTTGTGCTGTTTCTCCAGTTGAATGATGCTCTGATAGATAACCATGTTGAGTATCAGCAGCAGCAGCAGCAGCAGGCCTAGCAAGACCAATAGACGCAGCAATCAGCCTGTTTGGTTCATTAGTAGAGGAACGAGCTAAAATAGTAAAAACAATTTGTCCAGGCATTAGATATTTTCTGCCTTCTTGTCTAGAAACTATTTTGCATTGTGGTGGTTTT
>DASQRW010000186.1:0-4209 GCA_035642715.1 Nitrososphaeraceae archaeon
AGCAACCTGTTTTTATATTTGGTTAATGTTCTAAGAAATAGAGATGATATAAGCAATATCGACACACATTCAGATAAAGAGACGTAAGGACCAAATATCAGAAATTCTTGCTATAGCCGCAATGACCTTGTTATTGATCCATATTGCAGACGGATCTATGGAACGGTTCAGTAAACATGGATTCTTACCGGTGAATATAGATAAAAAGCCATTTCGTATATCTAACTTCGGTATATCATCAATAATCTTGTTCTTGCTTGCATGTGGGATAGATATACGACGAAAAAAAATATCAAAAGTAACAACAAGTCTCCTTATAGTGGGTGGCGCACTTATCGGAATAACTGCATTAGGAGTAGCAGTGATGGATAGAACTGTAGGGACACTTTTGACAGTAATTGTAATGGGATACGTAATAATGGGACTTGGTATACTGAGAGCTATTCAACAGAGAAAGTATACATCCAAAATTGTCTAAATTACTAGACCCAAAAGAGTAATTTAAGCAATCGCAAAGTTATATTTCAATATTTGAAAACTTGTGGATTCAGACACAACTCCATAAGAGACAGGAACAAGAAGTATCAGCATGACTCCCTTTTGTAGATTCATCTCAATTTTCAGCCGCATCCCACCGAACCCGCTGTATTGTTGTCTCAATTAGAGTATATCCAAACGCCATAATAATACGACGACCGTACTTTTGTTTCTCTCAAACCTGCATAATCATAGACGACTTCAGTCTAATACTTGAATTTTGAATAGTCTGGTCGCTGATACACTTTCTTAGTCAGGTTGGGTTGTTGTTGTAGTAGTAGTAGTCGATAGAAATGTTTGTAATATCTTACCGATTTCATCTGGATATTGGTCCATCACTGCATGAGAAGCATTTTCGATCTGTACAAGCCAGGCACCTGGGATCTTTTCTGCAAGGATTAAAGAATTTTCATGCGGCTGGTATTCATTATCATCAGTTCCGGTTATGATCAACGTGGGTTTGGCTAATTTCGTAAGCTCTTCACAAACACCATCCCAGTTAGTTGCCTCCCAACTATGTCCTATGTTATTCTGTCCTTCTTGAGCTTCAGGGGAAATACTACCAAAGAAACCTTTGCCTTCTGTAACGTTCTCAAGAGATTCAGGATGCAGTCTTATCCATCCCGCTCCTAGTGTGGCATTTAATAGTTCTATATTTTCCTCCCGAGAAATAGTAACATTGTTTGAGATTTTGTTTACGAGCTCATTTTGCAAATTTAAGAACTCAGGCGGTTTAGGCATACTTTCTTTTCCACCACACGATGCACCGGCAAGTATAAGTCTGCTAACCTTTTCTGGATTCGTAATTGCAAGCTGTTGAGCTATATATGAGCCAAGGGAATATCCAAGAACATTTGCATTCTGTATTTGCAAAGCATCCAGTAAACCAGCAGTATCATTTGCGAGTTGCTGCATTGTGTATGGATTGGAACCAATTGTTGTATTTCCAACTCCTCGAGGATCAAATACAATTACTGTGTGATTTGAGGCGAGATCATTTATGAAAGACGGATCCCAAGCATTCATACCGGCAGAACCGCCAGGAAGAAGCAAAATAGGTTCACCATTACCAAACATCTTGTATGCAATGTCAATATCTCCTACCTGGACTTTTTTTACAGTCACATTTTGTATGTTTGCAGATGAATCCGTAGTGTTAAGGTCCATTCGATCTGGTTGTTGACCATAAACACGATTGGTACTAGTAGCAGTAGTCATTGTTGTAGGTAGTGTGACAATAATCACAGCAAGCAAGAAAATAGTGATTAGTATTGAAGATCTGTTTCCTCTAATTTTTTTCTCAGACAATGCATGTATTCTGATGTGTCTGTAAGCACTACTTAAGGGATCTGGTTACTATTTAGAATTGAGGTAGAGACATTTCAACCATATTATCTCACGAAATAATATGACATAAAGACAGGACATGAGCTATCCTTGAATGTGAGATGCGACCATTTGGGTCACAAATTTTAAAGGGTCCGTTAGTTGAAAACCCCCTCACAACCAAGGCTCTAACCTCTTGGACCTTCACATCTAACTATCATAATTTACAGTTAGGTTTTATCAGAAATATGCTCTACTTACAATCAAATCGGGTGGTAAAATAGAGTCAAATCTGTCTCCCATCCCACCGAACCCGAATCGATTTTCTTATATATTTCTTGTATTCCCCTTACGTAACATATTAGATTGAAAAAAGTTACAGCAATAATAGCAACTATCCTTTCTCTTTATTCTATATCTTTCTTGGTTTATGGTAGTAGTGCTGCGAATTTTACAGTTTATGCTCAATCATACTTGCAGACAATAAATTACAGAAATATAGTGATAGATTTAGACAACGGATTAAAGACTAATGCTCAGCTCACTTATCCTGCTGTTGGAAAAGGACCATTCCCTGGTGTTCTTCTTATTTCTGGCTCTGGTGCTCAAGATAAAAATGGAACAATCGGATATGTTCACAAGGATGGTCCTGAACCAGTTACGCCGTATTTGCAGATAGCTCAATATCTATCAGAAAGAGGCTTTGCAGTACTCAGATATGATAAAAGAGGTGTTGGTGCAAATATTACAATTGACCAAAACGTATGGGGAAATTCTACAATCAATGATTTAATACTCGACGCAGAGAAAGCCTTGAATATTCTTACACTGCAGCCTGAAGTCGATCCTAATAGGATAAGTATAATCGGTCATAGTCAAGGTACAATTATTGCTCCAAGACTTGCGATAGATAATTCGATGAAGGTAAAGAACATTATACTTATGGGTATAGTAGGTTCAAACTTTCAAGATTTAATCCACCTTCAAAGAGTATCCCACCCTTTAGAGTATGCTTCACAAGTATTGGATAAAAATCACATCGGATTGATATCAATACAGCAAATAGCGGAGGATCCCATATTAAGGGGATTATTGGTGCCGATTTCTGTTCTGCTTACTTTTATACGTACTAATAATACCGAAGTCATAAGCAATGCTCTAGTTAACACATTTGCAAATAATACAATTGGAGCTGGTTACATAGATATTGATAAACAACTTAAGCCTATGCTGATAAAGCGATATGAAAACCTAACATCTTTGAATCTGTCCAAATGTAACATGATTGAAGCATGCCCTGAATATTACAGGTCACTATTCAGTTTGATACCAACTTTAAGTATTATTGGTAATGTCTCTAAATCTACAGGTATCCTAATGCTCAACGGAGAAAATGATTCTTTGACTCCAGTACAACAAGCCTTTCGCTTGCAACAAAGGCTAGCTGAAGTGAATCATCCTGACCATACCCTGATAACTTATCCCAATCTAGGACATCAATTCTATCCTTCATCTGAGTGGGAGACTCAAAATGGACCAATAGAACAGTATGTTTTAGCAGATATCTACTCATGGCTTGAAGCTCGCTCTGGATTTACACGTTTTCCTACTTCTATGCCATCATCTTACTCTTCTTCCTCGAACTCTACTAGTAAATAAAATAATCTCTATATGTTATATTTTTTAACCTCTAAAAAGCTTGATTTGTTGTTGTTGCTGAGGTAATTTTTGCAGTTTCCTCTTCTTATTTTTCTTCTAGCTGATCCTCATCTTCATCATAATCAGGCTCATTGGGTTCTTTGTTGTCGTCTTCATTGTCGCTATCGGGAGAAGAACTTTTTACTTGCTCTTTCTCTTTCTGCTATTCTTAGGGGAGCCACCTAGGTGAGATTCATCTGAATTTTAAGCTGCGTCCCACCGAACCCGCTAATTACAGGGGTTCTTATACCGCAGGATCGAGAGATACAGTAGACATAGAGATCGCAATGTACCAAAGCGCCGGAATAGTAATAACAAATACCATTACCATTGCTCCTAGAACAATCGTAACAACAGCGATGCAACCGTTGTCTCTGAAGCAGACGGTGTCTGGACAAGAAGGAGGCTTGAAAAACTAACCAATGCCCATTCGATTAGATGCTGTCCTTAGAAAGGTATAACAGATGTCTAACAAGGTCAACTCTGATCTTCTCAATGACTTTAATCAGTCAGGATAACTACGACATTAAATTGAGCTCATTATCAGTCGCTGTCGTGGTGATGATGATAGTAGCAGCAGCACGCGCCCACATAGATCAACTGGGAAGACAACTTGGCGGATGATCCGCATAATTCTGTGGGGTGGAA
>DASQRW010000187.1:0-13887 GCA_035642715.1 Nitrososphaeraceae archaeon
TAATTTGTTTAGTATACATAGAATTTATAAATTCTTTAGAATTAGTTTGGACCGTTTACTTGCCGTATCTGTTTAGATGATAGGAATTAGGTCATTAAGTTAGGTAACTATCTAGATACTATATATAACATTTGAATATCAAAGATACCAACTTTGCTCTTAGTGTCTATCTTGAATTTTCGAATAAGAAGAAGCTCTAGATAGCCATGCTATACATTCATCAGTATTCATTGATGAGACACCTATATTTTGTAATTCTTGTAATCCTATATCGTAGATAAGTGATGTAGCGTCTTTAGCCAGAATAATTCTGAAATCTCTTTCACTTGCTTCATAGATAGTTGTTCTAGGACAGTTAGGAAAGTTACATCCACATACAACTACTGTATTAGCACCTAAATCATGTAGATGCCTTTCCAATAATGTATTGTAAAATGCTCCCCATCTAGGCTTGTACATTATCCATTCCATAGTTCCAATTTGCTGGAGATGACCAGAGAGGAGTAGAGTTGAATCCAATCTGATATCAGATGAGGGCTTGAGTTCATCCATCGGCTCAGCACCATCACTTCCAGGAATAACCACTTGCTTTCCATTCTCTATAGATCGTCTGCGACATAAATCAACATTAGATCCATCTGCGTGATAAAGTCTTATAATATGAATTATAGGATAGCCTTGTTCTCTATAGACTTGAACTAAGCGATGAATGTAGTGTATAGCCTGTAAAGTACCTGGTATTTCAGCTATAGCACCCACTAGAGCAAAATCACGTTGCACATCAACGATAAGCAGAGCAGAATGCTCTCTGTCAGGAGTAATGTAGTCATTCATGATGAATGGTGATAAATTTTATGTATTCTACATAATATGAAGATATAATATATTATGATGCCTTAATAGCTACAGCAGCTGCTGCTATAACCCTATTTGTTAATTCTGTTGTTAATTTATTGTAAAACTTTTCAACCTCTTCTAATATTAAAGCAGTATATCTATTATTAAATGCTTTTGCTGCTACTCTCCGTACATTGCAAAAATATACTTGAAACCGACGATAGTAGAATAGCTATTCATCCAGATAGATTTGATAAACGATTAACTGCATTAAGAACAGCAGCAGATATTGATGGGACATTAGACAAGGAATCTACATCATATAATGACATATTTGATGCTTTCAGACTGGCACTAAAGTTTTGTCATTTTGAAGATAGTAGCAATGAATACAATTGATGATTACTAAAAGAAAATAACTAACTATTGCTATGTTCGGTACGAACAGCATATCTTAATCAATATATGACATATTATAACGCATCAAATCGTAACAGACATTGGTATTCTTGTCTACAAACAAAGATTATTAATTACATAAACTGTTTAGAATTATGCAGAAAACATGTCCTAAATGTAGTCGGCATTTTGAATGTCTTAAATCAATAGATTGTTGGTGCTTTCATTTGGGAAGATATTGCCAATTGGAGAGGTCTATTGAAGATTGTATATGTAATAATTGTTTGTTAACAGAAGACAAATAATGATATATTCTTCTGAGTATCAAGTAATTCGGTCTATAATACGACTCACTATAATGTTGACTATCCTCAATTATAGATGCTACAAAGGATCTTATCTTAGGGAAATTATTACCTGCACACATTACTGGTGAAAGAGAAGAAGAAACAAACTAGCTGCCATTATATTCTTTAGCTTTCTCTTCGAGGTACTGTTTGAACGCCACCGCATTGTTAAACCTTATGATATATGATACGGCTTAGAGTATTTGATAACAAATTTTATAATTGTAGATTTATGATAATAACCAGTCCAAGGATTAATCTAGCCGAAGAATTAGTTGATAGTATTCATTCTCTGTTTATGAACAGTAGATTAGAAATAGACTGTAAGCAAACGGGTCCAATTATATATGTAAACGAGACGGTAATTCAGGCTTTTCCTTCGCATACAATATCAACTATTCTAGTTATTGTTACAATAGTAAGTTAATTTATTTAATAGGCTCTATTACTGCCTTAAACCGTACATTCCTATTAGCTACTTTGTCATACGCATTGCTAATTTCTTCTAATGGAAATATTTCAGTCATTACTCTTACCTTACCTTTTGCAACATAGTCTAATGCCTCATAAAGATACTCTCTATCATTTTGCGTAGAGCCAATGATACGGTCACGTTTGAATAAGAAGTCTACATATAACTCTGGAGAAAGTGTAAGAGGTTCGTTTGTTGCTGATGCTCCCATCAGAATCAAGCGTCCATCAGGTCTAAGACCTTTAATCGAGTCCGCAATTGCTTTGTAAGAATTACTTGTAGCAAGTATTACATCTGCTCCACGTTCTTGGTCTTCTAATAATCCTTTTCCATCTGCAACAACGCTATCAGCTCCAAGTTTGTATGCTAATTCTTCCTTATCTTTTGAATGTGTGACAGCAATTGTTTCAAAACCAGCAGCTTTAGAGTATTGAATCCCAAGGTGACCTAGTGCTCCTATGCCAACGACTGCAACACGTTCATGTGGCTTTGGATCAGCAAATCTCAATCCACTATATACAGTATATCCGGCACAGAATATTGTGCAGCCTGATCATATGACAATCCATTTGGTAGTAATTGAGTAGCATCAGCATAAGCAACCATATATTCAGCATGACTTCCTGCAATATTTATCCCAGTTGCTATCTGGTTTGGACAGAAGAACAATTTACCACGCTGACACCATTCACACTGCCGCATGTTGATTGTACCCAAGGAACTCCTACTCTATCGCCAACTTTTCGTGTAGTTACACCTTCGCCTAAAGCAACAATTTCTCCAGCAGGCTCATGGCCTATAGTATATGGAAACATTATTCCTAGCCCACCTTTAGTAATATGAACATCTGTGTAGCATATGCCACTAGCATGAATTTTTATAAGCACTTGATTGGTGCCAGCCTGTGGAGTAGGAACTTCTTTAACTTCCCACTTTGCATTTACTGATGGAATAACAGAAGATAACATTTGTTCCTCACTATCATTACTTGTTCCTTACTATTATTACCCATTTGTTTTTACAGTTCCATTATTATCTGCATTTTTTAAGTTAATAATGTTGCTTCATTATTAGCTCAATCAATGACTGAAACTAAAATCGTTCAAGAATTAGGTAGGATCAATCTAATATTTGCAGAGATATCAAAGTTCTAAAATAACTGCCATAACAATTTGTCTTTGATTTAGCAAAATAAATTTTTATGCTGTATAATGCATTATAAATAGGATATTCATTTATGAACATAACACACCATTTCAAAGGTTACTTGAATAGTGCCTTGTCATTAGAGTGCCTGTTTTCTTGCAATGGGCTTATTGCATGCTCCTAATTTAAGAATATTTTCATTGTCATTCCGTTAATCACTCCTTTCTTCAGTATACCAGCAATAATTACTCTCTACTCCACAGTATAAGAACCCATATAGTAGCGGGTTCGGTAGGATCCATGCCGGTATCGGTGCTAAAAGTAGGTTCCTATTATAGGAACAACAGTCTAAGCTTTAAAGGTTTTCATCTTCACATTATAAGGAGCAGATATACTATACAATCCCATGAATAAATATATGAGATTAATCATTTAAAAGCTCTTGAATAATCTTTTGCAAATTGACTAAAATTTATTGGCTTCTTGCCTGTCAGTTCCTCAATTGCAGAGGATACATCTGATACATAACCTGCTCTAGTAATATCAAATAACTCCATCATAGAATTGATAAACCATTCATCCATACCTATAGCTTTCATACCTTCTCGAGCTTGAACTTCTGATATATCTACATACTTTATTTTCCTACCTATTTCATTAGAAAGTATCTCTGCCGCTTGTCCATAAGAAATCCCATCTGGACCAGTAATATTGTATGCTTTTTGACCATGTTTACTTTCATTAAGTAGTGCTTGTACTGCTACTGCTGCAATATCTCGAACATCAACAAAACTAACTTTGCCATCACCAGCTGGTACATAAAAAGCATCTTGTTCTTTTATTGTTTGAGAAAAGTAGTTGATAAAGTTCTGCATAAAGAAATTTGGACGTAGAAAGGTATATGAAATTCCAGATTCTTCAATGATATTTTCTGCTTGTCTATGTAGTCTTCCACCAGTAATTCCAGGATCAGCATCTGCACCCATGACAGATAGTTTAACTATATGTTTGACGACTCCTGTCTTCTTTGCCATCCGTACTAAATTAGATGAAAGTTCTACCATATTAGACTGAAAAGGAGTGAGCATGAACAGCTTATCAATGTCTTTGAAAGCTTCCTCTATAGTGTCTGGTTTATTGTAATCTATGTGTACTGGTTTGACCCTCTCAGCTGCTACTCTTTTTCCACTTTCTTGTGAATGAACAGCAGCCTGAATGTTAAAGTTTGAAGTATGAGGATTTGAAATCAACTGTTTTATAACTTCGCTACCAACTGTACCAGTGGCACCTGTTACTAGAATCGTATCTACCATATATATATTACAACTTTTGTTGCATATACCTATTGAAGATTGCTGCTGCAATTAACGCTGAGTCAACCTTTTTCAACCGAACCATTGATTATGGCCTTGCTGCTTTCACAACATATAAAATGATTGACTGGTTAATAGAATCAATTTCAAAGCAAGAACCACTTGATAATAATAATAAAGAAGTTAAGCGTTTTGAAGAAGAAGAACAGAAATTAGGCAAAGAAAATAAACATGATTACATCAGAAAGAATGAAAGAATCCATTATATTGATGATTATTAGTAAGGGAGATTACACAATGATTTTGAATTCCCTATCGGCTAAACAGATGGAGGTTTCTTTGCAGATATTTAAATTTCTCTATATGCCGTTATGTGACACACGTTTGATACGATTATGAGTCTCAGCTTCTAGTTCTTAATGTTGTATTAGATAACTATTGGTCCGGATTTGGTGAATGCAAGACATATTTGGCTCAATCTTACACGTTAGATTCGGTATATTAATAATATTCTTTGCTCATGATACTTTAATACTTAGCCGCACTATTTCAGCTATAAACTACATTGGTTTTGGCTTTATTAAACCAAATACTCACCTTACTCCTTCTCCTCCTCCTATCCACGTTATATAGATTGAAAAACATCAGTTAGAGAGAATCTATCTGGGTTTAAACTTTAATAATTCCTCATCAAATTAGTGACTAATGGATTATCAAAAACTGCAGGTAGATATTATGAATATTGACCCAAAGATTCGACTAGTCACTATATGTGACATCAATGGCAAAGTAATGTTCTCTGACCACCGCCAAGGTGTAAAGAATTTGCTCAGTCCAGAGGAAAGCAGAGAATCACTCGAACTTGCTGCTAATTCATGGAAAATACGCAGCAAACTTGCACCAAAGATTGGAAAAGGAAAATACGTATTGGCTGAATATGAAAAGATTAAACGCATCACTATGCCAATAGGCGACAATCATCTTCTCTATGTAACCACAGAACCAGAAGCTGATCATTTAAATATAATCAATAGGGTTTATAGCTTAGAGGCTGAGTCAAGGTAATAAGTATTTACGACAATCAGAGATTTCTATTACTCTTCTTTCTCTTATATAAGATATGCGATGAGAACTCAAGAGTTTAGTTCTTGATGCTATTTGATTGTTCAATTGGTATAAATTTCTCTCATCTATACGCTTTTGAAATTGCAGCATGCTATATCATTTCTTAACCTTTTAAATCGTCCTTCAATGGCTGGTAAATGATAGTTAGCAATTGCAAGAACGTCAATAACTTGCTTTACACCCATACCTTTTCTCTTAGCTAATTTGTATAACTTAAGAAATGGGTCAATATCGCCTTTGAGATCTTCATAAACCATATTCAGATTGTGTAGTTGTTTTAGTTTCCAATATTCTCTATACAATTTAGTTGCCTCTGACTCTTTCAGGTTTAATGCAATCGCTACTTCTAATGGAGTCTTACCTTCAGAAAAGAGATTGTAGGCTTGAGATGATAGAGAACTGGCGTTTCTGTAGTTCTTGATTTTGATTCTTCGCACCATTATTATCTTGTTGTTCTTTCGATCCTTCTACCTTGTTCTCTTCAATTACCTTATTCAAAATAACTCCTATATCACGTGGAGATATTCTTGCCTCCCTACATATTTCGCGATATGTCTTTCCCTGATTATAGTAAAGCTCTAGTACAAAGTCTTTCTCTTTCTTGTCTAGTTAATATCGTCATATATATTTTGTATCTTCAAGATATAATGGCACAATTAAGCTTAAAGCTATTGTTATCTTTTGATACCAGTTTTGTTATCCTTGTACCGCTTCTTTACCTCTGTTATCATCTGTTTTCATCTGTTACCACTGAATGGTATTTGAATTCAGAGTATCTGTGATGATCATGTCATATAGGTACTAAATATTGATGTTGAATTTCTTTTGAAATTAGCTCTCTAACTTACTGGTTGGTATGTGAGCATTCCGCAGAGGCTTTTATTCTTTATAGTGGACATCTGATTTGTCACATAGTTATTGGTTAAATTCTTTAAAATTATTTTTATGTGTGTATGGAGAAGAATTAGTTTACAGCATGTGACTCAGTCACATGGTCACTATGAACTTACACTGATAAGCGACAACGAGAGGAGCAATATCCTTTCGATAGATTTGCATCTATTAGACGTTACACAGGTTTTGATTTCTTAAAAAAGATCCATAATGAATAATCTATATTGCTGATACAAATGGCCAGTTTAACTTATGGATACAGTGCTCTACTTTAAGTTAAGATGATGGTGGTAGTGGTGGTGATGGTGGCCAGCATTAAAACTAGCCAAGTTATAATACAGATTCACCTGTCTTTCTGGTTGTCAAACCTGTTATAGCAGAAATATCTACAACAAATATTTTTCCTTCTATATTGTCTTATACTTTTCTTTAGATTTTTAATTAAACCATCCATTTTATCTCATATAATAGAAATGTTTATCATTTTGTATGGAATTATACATAACGTTATAATGTCACCACTTTTTAACTTGCAAGTAAAATAAGCTTTCTGCTGTACCGCCATATTGATAATTCTTGAAACGGAAAGTTCGGTGGTATTTCTTATATGACAGTTAGGCTACCATATTGCTTAGCACCTTAAAGCTTTTTACCGATTTATACTATTCTGTAGCATGGATTTCTCAGAGCTGAAGCAAAAAAGGAAGGAGCATTCTCTAGGAGGTGGCGAGCAGAAACAGGAAGAGCACCGAAAGAAGGGAAAGCTGACGGCTTTCGAAAGGATGAAGATATTATTTGATTCAGGAACATTTGTAGAGTTAGATCCTTTCGTCACCCATAACTGCTTTGACTTTGGGATGGAAAATAAAAAGATTCTCGGAGATGGAGTTGTTACGGGACATGGAATGATTGACGGCCGCCAGACTTATGCTTTCTCGCATGACTTTACAGTTTTAGGCGGATCTCTAGGATTGGCATTTGCTTCCAAAGTATGCAAGATAATGGATCTTGCATTGAAACAAGGATCTCCTATAATAGGCGTCAACGAGTCAGGAGGAGCTCGTATTCAGGAAGGAGTTGAAAGTCTTGCAGGCTACGCTGAGATTTTTTATAGGAACATGAAAGCCTCCGGAGTTGTCCCTCAGATATCCCTTATAATGGGTCCCTGTGCCGGAGGAGCTGTTTATTCACCAGCGATAACAGACTTTATAATCATGACCAAATCTGCATATATGTTCATCACAGGTCCAGAAGTGGTAAGAGAAGTTACTAAAGAAAAGGTAAGCTTCGATGAGTTAGGAGGAGCTCATGTCCATAATGAAAAGAGTGGGGTTGCACATTTCCTTGCGGAGGATGAACAGGAATGCTTTAGGATCCTCAGAAAACTTCTTTCATTCATTCCTTCAAACAACCTTGAGAATCCTCCTCGAATAGTTCCAAAGGATGATCCTAAGCGACATGATGAAGAACTAAATTCAATTCTTCCACCTAATCCCAACCGATCTTACGAGATGGAAGTGGTGATCAGAAAAATAGTAGACAATGGCGATTTCCTTGGGGTTCAGAAGTACTGGGCAAGGAATATAATAGTAGGATTCGCAAGGCTTGATGGCAACTCTGTAGGTATTGTAGCAAACAACCCAGAAATTCTCGCAGGTGTTCTAGATATAGATTCCTGCGATAAGGCAGCCCGTTTCGTCAGATTCTGCGACTGCTTTAACATTCCACTAATTGCTTTAGTTGATGTTCCAGGTTTTCTTCCTGGAACAAATCAGGAGTGGGGAGGAATAATAAGACACGGAGCAAAGCTGCTTTATGCTTTCTCAGAAGCTACTGTACCAAAACTTACAGTTATAGTAAGAAAAGCATACGGAGGAGCTTATGATGTAATGAACAGCAAGCATATAAGGGCAGACTGCAATTTCGCATGGCCTAACGCGGAAATTGCTGTCATGGGTCCTGAGGGAGCATGCAACATAATATTCAAACATGAAATATTAGAGTCAAAGAACCAAGAAAAAAAGAGGGCTGAACTAGTAGAAAGCTACAAGAAGAAATTTGCCAATCCTTATATCGCTGTTTCAAAAGGTTACATAGACGATGTGATCGAACCAAAGGAGACAAGAGAGAGATTGATCTCTGCGCTCATGGCTACTTACAGGAAAAGAGAGGAGAGGCCCAGAAGAAAGCATGGTAATATGCCGGTTTAGTTTTTGGGTATTATATAATAATAATAGCAATAGTAAAAATAAAAAACAACTGAAAAGTAACCAAGTTGATTAAACTAATTTTATAAGTTTATGACCACTAATGAACAGCGCACTAAAAATGAAAGGCAGAATTTTTCCTTAGATCATAACTTGCTTGGAAAGCTATTTCAACAAAGATACTTAAGATTATCCTGATGTCCATTAACCGGAGAATATCTAAATAGCTTCTACGCCTTTCAATAATCATGGGAGCCATTCCCTTAAGTTTTTCTCCTTCTATTCTTTGTGATTTTAGTAATTCACATGGCTAATCTTTTGCAATAAATATAACCACATGGCTAAAAGTTTTAAGCCTTTTCTATGTTCTCTCCATGATGTCTAAGAAGGTCCTTATAGCAAACAGGGGAGAAATAGTAATAAGAGTTGCAAGGACCTGCAGGAAACTTGACCTAAAGCCATATTGCATTTATTCTGACGCAGACAAGGATTCTCTCTACATAAAATATTGCGAGCAAGCACTAAACATAGGGGAGTCCATTCCATCAGAGAGTTACCTTAGGACTGACAAAATCATCAATGCTGCAAAAAAACTTGGCTGCGATTCTATACATCCTGGCTATGGATTCCTTTCTGAGAATCCCAAGTTCGCTGATCTCTGCAAAAAGGAGGGACTCATTTTTATAGGCCCATCTCACGAGGCCCTACATATTTCAGGCGACAAGGTTAGCGCAAGAAAAGTCGCTTCAAAAGTTGCTCCAGTAGTTGATGGCTATGAGGTCTCACAGGAAAGCGATGCTATAAAACAAGCTGAAACCATAGGTTATCCTGTAATCCTAAAGGCTGTAGAAGGAGGAGGTGGAAGAGGTCTTAGGATAGTAAAGTCTTCAGAGGAGCTCAAGAAGGCCTTTCTCTCTTCAAAGAACGAAGCAATGATAAGCTTTGGTTCAGACAGGATGTACATTGAACGGTATTTAGAAAATCCTAGGCACATCGAAGTACAGATTCTCGCAGATAATAACTCAAATGTAATTCACTTGGGAGAAAGGGAATGTTCTATTCAGCGACGCCATCAGAAGCTCATAGAGGAGACACCTTCTCCTGCATTGACAAAAGAAATGAGAAACAGTATTACCGAAACTGCCATAGCGATAATGAAAGAAATAAGATATGAGAACGCAGGTACAGTAGAATTTCTATTCAAGGACCGGAAATTCTATTTTATGGAAGTCAATGCGAGGATACAAGTGGAGCACCCAATAACAGAGATGGTTACAGGAGTGGATATAGTAGAACAGCAGATTCATGTAGCTTTAGGCAATGGATTATCAATAAAACAGGAAGATATAAAACCAAGGGGACATGCAATAGAATGCCGAATAAATGCAGAACATCCGTTAAGCTTCATTCCTTTTCAAGGCATTGTGAAGAAATTCATTGTGCCTGAAGGAGACGGTGTCAGAGTGGATACTGCTTTATATTCTGGATACTCTATACCGATTTTCTATGATTCTCTTATAGCTAAACTGATATGCTTCGGAAAGAATAGGAGTGAAGCAATAGAGAAGATGAAGCACTCTCTTTTGTCATTTAGGATTTCAGGCATTCCATCGACTATACCTTTCCATATATCATCATTGAATGATAGGAGATTTGTTAATGGAAGCTACAACACATCGTTTGTTAATGAAATGAGACCTTTTTCATCAAAAGATGGAGAGATAGCTGCAGCAATTTTATCTCTATTACCAAAGAAGATCGAATTCATCAAGAGAAAAGAGGAGGAAGAGGATGATCCCTGGATTAGGAGCAGACTTGACTGGATTGATATCTTCGATGTTCATCATTTTTCATATAGGTGGAATGAATGAAAATCAAAGTTAACGAAACCACATACGATATAGAAATTTTTGGAGAAAAAGTAAAGGTCAACGATAAAGAACTGATGGTAAAGTCAAACCGGGATAATATTACAATAGAAGGAAAAACCTTTCACTTGGACTTCGCTGAGGAAGGGGAAAGGGAATCTTCGCTAATGATAATAGACGGTATGACATATTTGGTCTCAAAAAGCTCATTAACAGATACAACACTTAAGGAAATAAAGACACCCATAAGCGGCAAGATAATAGATGTTTTTGCAGAGGATGGAAGCAAAGTCAAAGAAGGTCAGGTCTTAATAGTTCTAGAGGCAATGAAAATGGAGATTCAGATAAAGTCCCACACAACTGGAACAATAAAGGAAATCAAAGCTTCCAAAGGACAATCTGTAAAGATAGGAGAGATTCTTGTAAAATTTGAATAATAGCAATTTACAATTACTTTTCAGTGATATGCGATATTGATGCAGATTTAATCATTCATATATTTAGAAATTCGGTAGCTCGCAAGTAAAAGAAAGCTCGCTCTTAATTACCATTACAACAAGCGATTTATGTCTCAATTCTCTATTCTTTCCTATTGAAATGTATGTAAAGTTTATGATTTGCATTATACCATTATGTTTAACAGTGACGTTTGTTTTGCTATTCTTACCTTTTTTTATTATTATCCCATCCTAGAATCAATTTTTTAGAATATTATAATATCTATATCGATTACTGGCTGAAAAACCAATTTCATTTCAAGATACTACTTGTTTTAACAGTGGAGTAAATGTCGATTCTAGTAATATAAAGGGCCTTTAATTTCTACTTTAGGTACTGACTTAAAGGTAGTTGAAATGTCACAGACTCGTCATGTATAAACATTTTTGAACGGTATGTTTCATGTGAGATCTGAATTATATCGATAGCCGGGGCAAACTGCCATATACTTGTTAAAGGTCTATTGATATTGTTCTTTACCGTCTCCACAATCATTAACTACCAGAAATTATAATCATGTAGTTTCGTTCCAGCATTAGGATTATTAATTATTATTCTACTAAAGGGCTTTGCATGCGGCTGTTTTTCAGGAGTTGAATTCAACTGCCACTCTTCAATTGGTATTTCAGAAATAATCTTCCTGGATAACCACATCTCATCATTGAAAACAACGACGAGATCTACTGCTATTTCTGGAGTTATACCACTTCTTCCATATTCTGTACTATCAGCTATCTTTTCAAATTCATTCCAACTTATAGCATAGTTGCCGTCAGCAGATGCTACCCACAAAATGTCATTTGTTATCTTACCACAATTTTTAATATATTGCAATGTTTCTTTTAATAAGTTTCTATTAGGCGGTTGTGTCATTACTAGTATATGTAATTATCTATCTCTTTAATTTAGCATATTTGAGCTGAAAGATCAATAATAATTTTCTGCAAAAAATAAGGAAATGTGATAAATATGTTTCCAACGGATACCGTTCACTTACATGATGAGATATTATGAAGCTAGCAACAAATACGTCAAATCCATCAATTATTTTCGCAGAAGGTATTTTGTCGTCTATTGTAGTAATTTCAAGTCTGTATTCTTAAGTTCTCGTTCTAAAATTATGATGTGAAGATGGCTAGTATATACTGTCATGCACTGCATTCGCCGTAGTTAAATTGGATTACATTTATAATTTAAGGTAAATATGACATTAGAATCTGATATACACAAATTAAAAGTAGCTGACTATATGACTACTAATCTCATAACAATACAATCTGATGCAATGTTTCCAGAAGCAACAAATATTATGGCCTCTAAAGGAATTGGCAGCCTCATAGTAATAAAAAATAATGATGCTATTGGCATCCTTAGTGAAAGAGAAATCCTTGAAGATCTCTTATTGAATCTAGAAATCCAAAATAAGCATATCCAATACGTAAAGATCCAGCAATTTATCAGAATAACTCCAAATGATACGATTTATGCTGCGGCTAAATCTATGATCTCTAACAAAATTAGGTTATTGGTATTCGATAATAATAACATATTAGCAGGAATAATTACTGCATCAGATATAGTTAGAGCATTTAGGAAAACAGATAGCAATCCACCAATTGAAGATGTAATGAGCAACAAAATATACGATGTAGGATACAATAATTCCATCCTTAAGGCAGTCAAAACATTATACAAAAGAAGAATTGGTAGTGTTATTGTAACCAAAGATGAAAAACCGTATGGTATATTTACTGAAAGAGACTTACTGACTAAAGTTTTACCAACAAGAGGTATAGAATTAGATGAAAAAGTGGGTGACTACTCTTCACGACCGTTAATAACAGCACAGCATGGAATACGTGCTAATGAAGCCTCAAATATAATGTTCATCAATAATATGAAGAGATTACCATTAACAGAAGATGGCAAGATTGTATCGATAGTAACAGCAAGGGATTTAGTAGAAGCATTTCAGAAGGATTGATAACACTTTTTATATATATATACGTAGACTGATCATTGGAAATCGTAGTTGTAGACATTATGCTGGTATCCAAGTCCTAGTTCTCTACCATTGCTGTCATAATAACCTTTAATAGATATTAAGCAATAATTTCTTCACAATAGTGAAAAGACGAATAAGAGGATCAAAAACCAAATTAATAATATCAGGAAGTAAGGATAAGAATAAAAATGCAAATAGATTGAAAAAAAGGAATAGTATTGTTATTAGTGGTGAATCAATAATTTCATTAATAGATTCAATAACATCAGATGCAGAAGAAAAGGTTCTATTAGAAGATAATATAAAAGGTATTATTAGAGAAACAGAAACATTGAGCTCTTATGTACATGATATGCCTGTTAATAAAAGAAAGAAATTGTTGCTTACATATAGCAAGATTTTACAGGAGATAAAGAATAATATTGATAATATGCTTAAGGAAAAGAAAGTATAGCAAAACTAAAAGTATTAATTATGATGAGATTAATAGCATTGATATTATATTAACCAAGTTATAGGATAGAAACTTAATCTTATCCCATTTAATCTTTTATAAAATCAAAGAAAGACAGTACCCCTAAATCATCATTGAATTCTATTCTATCGTATAGATAGAATCTATTATTATTTTCTAAAATGAAGATATTTTTTAGATACAAGTCACCATGGATATCGCGAATCTTGGCTTCTCTAATTCGCTGGTAAAATAATTTTTTATTCTTTTTGATAAATAAAATTAAAGTGTTCTCAAATTTAGGATCAACAGTATTTAGCTT
>DASQRW010000188.1:0-6702 GCA_035642715.1 Nitrososphaeraceae archaeon
GGTATATTTTGCCCATGCTGTGGAATGCAATTGAGGACAACACCTACTAATAAAAAAGATAAGGAAAGGCTTAGAATAGACAAAAATAAGCAACAATAGATTATAACCTGTTGTAAAATTTATTGCTCTTAATAATAGTTACTATTACTACCATCAATGCAATTAGTCCAAAGGATAGAGTTGCTCTGCTAAACTTGGTGCTTGTTTTTGTACTATCGTTTATTTGTATGATCAGCGTATTGATTGGCATTATACAATATATAAAACCATGCATAATCGAAAGTTTCTAATCAGCCAACGCATAAAGTCAAACTATAATTATTGGTGATCAGCGTTATACTACTAAAGTGCAAACTGCTGCTGCTATTATTCCCAACTTGTTAGCTTATAGTAGCTGTGTATCAGCGGTGACAACATCTCTTATCTTTTTGGCCTCTTCAAAAATAATTTGGGCTACATAAAGATCTATTCCAAGTTTTTTTGAAATGTCTGTTGTAGTGCTGCAAAGTATGTAGTTAATAGTAGTAAATCCTGCCTTTGTTAGGGAATCCTTGATACCGGTAGCTAATTCTAATAGCTGAATATCCGATTCCATACCTTTTTTACTAATCATACTAATATATAACTTATATAGTATATTGTTTTACATAGACAATTATAGTAAATACCGCTGCGAATCAAATTTCAAAGACGAACTATATCTTAGGTTAAAAACAAGTTAGAATAACCTCTTAGATTAAATCATTTTACATTGCATAAATGGATTACATACACAAGTGTGTTGCATCCCTCCACCGAACCCGTGCCAATCTTGTCCCTTATTTGACCTAGCCATTATAATATATAATGAAAATACATTTGAATATCCTTATAAAAAAGGGATAAAACAAGGGCCAAAGTTTGATACCGATGACCTGTCTAGTTTTGGAAACAATTACTTTTGAAGTAGAATTGCCTTTGGCAGGCAGGCTCAAAGAAAGATCGAAACTCATAAGAAATGTTCAGGGTATTTACAATATGCATTAATTGGGAGAGATTTGATAAAATACTGGAACAAGGATTAGATGAAGACAATTGATAGTCATTATCTAATAATACATATGCAATATCCCCTCAGTGACAATATAAATATCTAGAGTTATTCCTATTTCGCAAGCAAGGCTTAAAAGACATCTAATATTAATTTAATTGAGTGGCTACAATCGATTCAGCAGCTATTAATTTAAGAGTTGGTTTTGAAATCCACCAGCAACTCTCCACTAAAAGCAAGCTATTTTGTAATTGCTACTGTGAAGAGACTGAAAAATATGGTTTTACGTTTGTTCGCAAGTTGCGGCCAACTCAGAGCGAACTTGGCATTTATGATCCTGCAGCGCTTTTTGAATTCGCAAAAATGCGGACTATAAAATATCATGCTGCCGCAGGTTCTAGCTGCCTTGTAGAAGCAGATGAGGAGCCACCACATGAGGTTAATAAAGAGGCAATTGAAACTGCATTGATATTTTCACTTGCGCTCCACTCTAAGATTATAGATGAAGTACATGTCATGCGTAAAATCGTAATTGATGGATCGAATACAAGTGGCTTTCAGCGTACTATGTTGGTTGCAAGTGGAGGATATCTAAATATAAATAATAAAAAGGTTGGTGTACAAAGTATTTGTCTCGAAGAAGATGCAGCCAAGCTCATTTCAGATGATGGAACAATTAAAGAATATGGATTAGACAGATTAGGAGTGCCACTAGTCGAGATTGCACTTGAGCCAGTAACTGGGAAACCTGAAGAAATTGCAGAAATTGCACTCACATTGGGCAGGCTATTGCGAGTAAGCAAAAAAGTTGCCAGAGGACTTGGTAGCATCAGGCAGGACATTAATATTTCAGTAGAGAATGGCGCCGTTGTCGAGGTAAAAGGTGTGCAGCGTCTTGATCAACTGGTAAAAGTAATTGAATATGAAGTTCTCAGACAACATGGTTTGATTCTAATTGCTCAAAAATTAAAAAGAGATAGAAAACTTGAAGAAATTGTAATTGGAGACAGAGTTGAAGATATAACAGATATTTTATCTAAGTCACACTCTGACATAGTAAAAAGATCACTTGCTGATAATAATGATGGCATTTTCAAGGCGATCAGAGTCAAAGGTTTTGATGGCATAATTGGATTCGAGCCATATCCTAATATTAGAATAGGAAAACACCTAGGCGAATTAGTTAGATTTTACAGTCTAGGAGGAGTATTTCATTCTGACGAGTTGCCAAACTATGGCATAACAAAGGAGGAAGTTGAAGCAATTAGAAAGAAATTAAACCTAGTCGTAGGCATTGATGCTTTTGTAATTGTAGGCGGTCCAAAAGATAAGGTAGAATTTGCATTGGAAGCTATAACTGAAAGATTGAAAATGACGTTAATAGGCGTACCTGCAGAAACACGCGCAGCAACATTGGAAGGTAAAACTTCGTTCAGTAGGCCAAGAGCTGGAGCAGCGAGAATGTATCCTGAGACAGATATACCACCCATTCCGATCAACAATTCATTACTCAACTCATTATCAGACAAAATACCGAAATCTTGGGATGATAGCATTAAAATTATTGCTGAGAAATATAGGATGAACAAAAAGATTGCAGAGCAGATTTTTGATTCTAATTATTTTACTACATTTGAGAAAATTGTAGGTTCAGTAAAAATACAGCCAACTTTTGTGGCATCAAAACTTACAGAAGATATTGTTAATCTTGAACGACAAGGATTTGATACAATGCTATTGACAGAAGATATTGTTATAGATGTCTTCAAAAAGCTTGACGTTGGTATCATAGCCAAGGAGTCAATAATTTTAATTTTTGAAAAGATCTTGAGAAAAGAGGTTAAAACAGTTGATGAAGCAATCACAGCACTTGGAATAACATCTATGACCGATCAAGAATTAAACATGGCAATAGATAGAATTTTAGAACAAAATAGATCAATTATCAGAGAGAAAGGGACCGGATCAATTGGAATGTTAATGGGTCGAATTATGGCGACTCTTAGAGGCAAAGTAGATGGTCAGAAAATTAATTCAGCATTAAGGGAAAGATTAGAGAATATGATTACAAACCTAACAGATCGAAATAACAATGATAATACATAGCGTAAGGCTGACTATGGAAATTTAGTTTTGATAACCAAAGGACAATAAGTCAATTTGAGAATATTAAAATAAAAATATAATAAAAATATAAATCATCACCAAAAAAAAGCAACGAACATAGTGATAGTGAATTTCCTTTTGTTCGTTCGTTCGTTCGTCTTGCTCCAATTTACTGATGAGTTATTTCTTTAGATTAATTATATATTAGATTATAAAAAACATATAGTAACTATATATTATATACAGGTAATAGAAAAAGTTGAATACAATGGTAATTGATCATGACAAAAAATGTAAAACTGAAGACATGTCCTATTTGTGGTTGTACTGAACATAGATGGATAGGTTGTATCACTCATTGGAACAACCATAATAAGAATATCGAAGGAAGATGTGAAATGCGAGATGAATAGAGATGATAATATTCTTCTCCTATTTGAGCTCATATAGAGCAATTGATAATTTAAATGCGAGTTTTTCGTCTGTCTTCTCTGCTATTGGAACAACATACTTCTGAGTTTCGAGCTTGTATCGCAGTATTTTATCCTTATGAATTAAATTCTTCATACCTCTAATATTATCCAGACGATCCGCTAGCTTTATGTACCTAATGGCTTCAGAACTATTTGCAATATTTTGGAAATATTCATTTAACATTTTTTTCTTCTCTTCATTTCTTATTTTGGGCTTTGTGAGTGCATGAACTATACTATATATAGACTCCCCAAACTCTTTTCTTAATTCATCTGCCGATATACTGCTATTACAGTTTTTTTCTATGGTATCATGTAAAAGAGCAGCACAAATGAGGTCTACATCATGTATGCCTAACTCTTCTATTAAAATGAGGGCAACCCTAAGTGGATGATTAATATACGGTTCTACCTTGTTGCCATTTCTAAATTGTCCTGAATGTGCCTTTGTAGCTATACCGAAGGCTCTTGTTATCTTTATAATATTATCGATTGAATTCTCAAATGGTTTTAATAGTTTAGCAAATCCTGACTTTGTAAAATCATTAAAACTCCATTTCATTGTAACGTGTACATCAGTAACAATGTAGATAATATTAGTTAATGTATCTAAAATTGAGTAGATCTTAAATAACTATGAGAAAGCTTATACTTTTTGAAGTATCGTTATCTCTATCTCTCTTTTTTTGGTTTTAGATCACATCATATATATGGCTTTTCTATATACTATCTAACAAGCAGTTATCAATAACTTAATCTAAAGGCAGAAAGATAGAGGCATTAGTTCAATGATTATCCTTCTCCCACAAGCGTAGCATTTACATACAATAACAATACTCTGATTTTGGAAAAAGAAGTTCATATATAATCGCATATTACAACAGCAACCAGTCTTGCAATTAGGGTTCAAAAAAGAGCATGCGCTTCGATCGCTATGTTAACAATAATAATAATAAGATCGAACAACAACCTCAACAGCCACTATTTATTTTACTGAATCTTAGATAATGGTAAAGAAAGAGTCTACAGTTCCAATAAGCAGATAAACTTTTGTTGAGTTCTAAATTTTGATCTTCATATCTAGGAAAAAATCATCAACAAGAAAATTATCTATTGGTCTAGACCATTATCATTATGCACTATAAGCGAACTTCAAGGATATGCAAGCTCGAAAATTCAAATTCAGAACCTGATGATAGTGAAGTCACATTAGGATTTATGCATATGATTGTTCTACAGTAGCTAACAGTTCCTTATTTGATGCTATTAATAATGGTGATGGCGTGGTAAGCAATTATTATGCATATGACATCGGAAATAGTTTTGAAAGATTTCTGTCTTATAATAGGAATCCTATAGAATACCGAACTATTAGGATGGTTACTATAAAATCAACTTAATATGTGAACAACGTTTCTTTATAAATAACATAACAATGGTAAACCTTATTATTTGAAGTAATGGAAATAGAGAAGGAGGAAATTATGATAGCCAACTCCTTTGACTAATCTTGTAGATTATAATTATTTTGCACTATACGCTTAATTATACCTGCTGATTCCTCTCTACTAACCAACCTATTTTGTAGTTAACCAACTCTTTTCTGTTTACCAACTTTAATCTATTGTTTCATATCTATTTATTCAAAAATTTTATTACTCCATGCCCTCATCATGAATTAATCAATAAGAGAAGTCTCTGGCTATAATTCTTCTTGAGCTTCATGGGTCTTTGCGGTATCCTCTACTAATGATGAATTATTCTGCACAGCCAAAAGATCATTCTCTTCTGTAGTTGGGTTAGTGGCGGAGGTTGTTGTTCTTGTTCTTGTTTTTGTTTTTGTCCCTCTGGAAACTTTCTTTTGACGTGCTGCTGAGCTTGTCTTCTTTGCATTTCTCTTCTTTTTTAGATTAGCCTTAGATTTCTTAGTGGTCTTAGTCTGTTTTCCATTTTTTCTTTTCTTCGATTTGATTTTACTTACCATATATATTAGCAATAGTTAACTACTCATTCTTATATTAATCGGAAAAATATAAAATATATTTATTTAATCAGTAAATGCGAACATATTAACTAATTTACATGTCACTAAAGACACAAATTGTTAAAATAAAATTATCAGAAATTTAATGTTAATGATGGAAGAAGACTTAATGTAGAATTAGGTTCTATTTAGATATCTGTTGTATTGCCATAACAACAAAACCCAAAAGGAAGATCTGAATCTTGTTGTTATATATATCTTATCAGATACTTTCTATTACTTTCGATATTATTTTCTTATATGATGTCGACGATGATTCAAGGTAAACACAAAGATATCTATCATTCCTGTTTGTTAATGATGTAGTAGCTAGCTTTACATTATCAAACTCTGTCAATTTAAAATGAACCTTGCCTGGCTCTAAATCAAAATTTCTTCCTTTTATTGCAGGAGCCAAATAGGATAAAAAGAAAGAATTACTTTTTTGTGTATTTATAGAATCTGACTTAACCAAAGGACCTTGTATATTTTTTCTATATTCTCCCATAAGTAATTTTCCGTTACTATCTACTACGCCTGCAAATTTCACATCTTTACTTACACATAATACAGTCAAACATATTTCATGGAGGAAATCACGTTCTTCCATTGATTAAGTCTATTTTTGATTCAATAATACCAAATAATAACTATTCGATCTAATAAAATTGTAAGCAATTAAATTTTACAAGGTGTTATTTAAAAAAGACGATCGAAACTAGATAGAAAGGCTACATCAATCATATTTAGATAGCAGAAGCAGTATAGTGAGTTATAATGCTAGAAAGATAATGGTAGTGATAACAACAATTTCCAACCACTTATCTATCATATATTTCTTTTTCATACTGTCTAATGACGTAATCTAATAACAAAATATTGCGATTTTAGTTACTACGGGCGACTTTGTTTGTTCCATTTGAATATGCTAACTATTATTAAGAGCAATAAATTTTACAACAGGTTATAATCTATTGTTGCTTATTTTTGTCTATTCTAAGCCTTTCCTTATCTTTTTTATTAGTAGGTGTTGTCCTCAATTGCATTCCACAGCATGGGCAAAATATACC
>DASQRW010000189.1:0-50267 GCA_035642715.1 Nitrososphaeraceae archaeon
TATATAACTGGAGTTATTATATATATATGAGACTTTTCAGAGAAAGGGGAAACGTGCTAATTGGATAATGTGCTAAGAATTCAAGCATAAGGCAACCAATATCTTTTGCGAATTGACTTCTGTATAATCTTTAATACAAAATGGAGTTTAAACTATTGTCGTTTTAAAATGTGCAGAATGTCAATATGCTAGGTTGCATATAGTGGAGGAGGCACTACTACAAAAGTGCAACATATATCTCGATACCTAAAGTCGGTAACGATTTATTATTTGAAACTGTCTATTAATTTAAATGACTTCACCCGCGCCACTATGAAACCCTAAGTTCAGTGCAGGTTAATCACAATAGTACCAAACTTTTGGTGGGTTTACTATGAAAAAATTGTGTTGCATCCTTTTTTTAGTCAATACAGAGCAATATTCCTGGTTAGAATTTTAGTCTTAAATATTGTAACTTTGTTGATTCAATAGATTTATTGGTTCTCTTTTCTGCAATATTATCCTATTTTTCCTCGTTGGAATAATATACTGTATTCTTAATGCATGAGTATAATTTTCAAAACCCTACAAGTTATCGTCCCTTGTTGTTTGTTCTAATGCAGTTTTTTTTGCTTTTGCTATATAGAAGTATTATTCGATAATGGTAATAGTAAAACTATGATTATCATCGTCATTTATTCATACCATAAAACTTGTTTCTTTTCATACCTGACTGAAGACATTATCGTTCTTGTTGAAGCTATATCGTGTGATACTGCAAAAACATATACTCTATTGTTACCAAATTGTGTCAATTATAAATGCTATTAAATGATCTATGTTATTTCTTATGATACAAAATTTATCTAATAGAGAGATAATATTATATTAGATATCTAATGGCACACACAAACCCCTATTATTATTACTATATAACGACAAGATGGCTTCCAATGCATATGATGCAGAATTAGTTATGTCACAAGCAGCAAAACTTAATTAAAAAAGGGAGAATAATAGAAATACTAATGTCGATATGCTATACAACTACTCCTCGAAGACATAAACAACTTAGCCAAGCATGAAGCCTTTAGCACAAGAAGATTATCAATCAGGCCTAAAGAGTTAGAAAAGAGTGAAATATTGGAAAGACATCGATAGACCTCCTGAATCTATTCCTTCAATATAATTTTCCAGAGGGATTATAAGGATCTGTTTGTGTTCTTGATTAGTATAATAGCTAAAATATACATATTCCTGTCGTTGAAAAAAGTATCTATTAAACTATCATGGTTATTGATATTATTAATATTAGTCACAATATTTGCTAGTTTGTCAAATACTACAATTGCAATTGCTGCTACTAACAAAAATGAAGATGCAGATAATGACTATACTTTATGTCTTTTTTATGTTATTAATTGTGTCAAAGATTTGTCACTGCAGAAAATAGAAGAATCAGAAGAAGCCGATGAACTATCCAAAAGTTCAGTCATAGATCGAGTTAACTATACTAAACTTAGAAAATGGGTAGATATTCTATCATCTTTTCATACTAGACATACCAAATCAGGATATATCGAAGAGGTTGCGTATTGGCTCAAAAATGAGCTCCAAAGTACATGCGCTAGGGTTTACTTTCACAATTTTACTCAAACAGACCAAGGAACAGATTATCATTTGAAAAATATTGTTTGTGATAAGAAGGATTTAGCATCAGATAACCTTATCATAATTTCAGCACATTATGACAATAGAATGCAAGATATTAATAATACCAATGGCCGAGCTCCAGGAGCTGATGATAATGCCAGTGGTGTGTCTGCAATCCTTGAGCTAGCACGCATCCTTTCTCAGATTGATTTGAAAAATAATATTCAATTTGTGTTATTTTCAGGTGAAGAGCAAGGTCAATGGGGATCAAAAAACTATGTAAAATACCTCCATGACAACAACATAAAGATAAATCTACTAATCAATGCAGATATGATTGGCTATCCTCCGCAAGGATCAAATAAAGTCAATCTAGAGTACGATTGGGGAAATAAGGTCGCAACAAATGACATACCTTCATATATAGTTGGAACATTCATGAAACGGATTGCCTTAGAATACACAAAACTGAATACTACACTGACTATTCTTGGTAACGGTGATTACCGTCCTTTTGAAGCTTTTGGTTATACAGTTATAGGAGTACATGACGGAGGTGTAGAACAAAATCCCAATTACCACAGCACATCTGATACACCAGATACACTTGATTTAAAATATTTGTCTTCAATAACAAAGCTCTTGTTGGCTACAATTTTACAATTGGATGAATTGAGTCAGTAGTCAAAAACGCCGCTACAACAAGAGTAACTTTTTTCGTGCGAAAAGTAAAAATCATATATAGTCTTATCACTTTTTTAATCATACTATTAAAACTTATGAATGATAACTACTACCCGAACAAATAAAATGTCTCAACCCTAGGATGAAACCAAACTCTAAATATAAAAAATTAAACAAATGATCATATTTTAAGGATCAGGATAAGTAATAACAATAATGACAGAAATGTCAAATAAAGAAATTAAGAAGTTTCTTATGCAAGGGACCTTAACAGGAAAACTCGCTACAGTAAAAAAGGATGGAAGTTCTCACGTTGTTCCAATTTGGTTTACAGTGGACAATGGTAATAGAGGTAGGAAGGGGGATATCATTTTTACTACAGGCAGTATGTCACTCAAAGCAAGAAATATTCAACGTGATAATAGAGTAAGTATTTGTGTTGATGATCAAACGCCGCCATTTTCCTTTGTAACAGTATATGGCATTGCAGAAATTAAGGAGTATAAACAAAATGACCTTTTTAAGTGGGCAACAAAAATAGCAGAACGATATATGGGAAAAAGGAATGCAGAAGCCTACGGTAGAAGAAATAGTACTGAAGGAGAATTGCTTATACGAGTAAAGCCCACAAAAATTATTGGAGAAAAAATATAGCTAGTTGGGATTGATGATTAATCTATAGAGGCAGATTGATGGCTGTGAAGGTATTTTTAATAAATTGAACAAGGAAATCTACTATTTCTAACGGGTAAACTATAAGGCATGTGTCTGATTTGTAGAGATACATTACTACAAAGGGAAGAATAAGTGAAATGTGAGATAATAATGTTGTATACTTTGGACTACTTAGCATAATATTACAATAAGAATAGCCAAAATAAAATATACAAACATATTAGAATCACAGAAAAATATCATGACAAAAGCTTTGGTTAGAATGATTTCTATCTCTAGCCCAGAAAGTATTAATCAGTTATGTAATTATAATACGGTCTACAAATACCTAGAACATTTTCATATAAAGATATTGTATATCATGTATAGACAATTATATGACTGGCTTTACATAACTGCGGTAAAACAGCAGAGCAGGTTAATCTAGCTATAAATACTATTGCTGTTGTAGGTCGAGCATCACGCTCGTTATCTGACTTAAAGGAGTTTAGGATAAGATATACTTTTAAAAATTTCTACATTATATGTTGTATGTAAGCATATAAACTCAATGTGATTTGAGAAATTGACATAATTTTATGTTTATCTTATAATGGGATTCTATGATGAGACAGGAGAATTTTTATTATAAATCAAGAAAGGTATCTTAATGAAATATGATCTGTTAGGTAAGAGTGGGTTAAGAGTTTCTGAACTGTGCCTGGGGGCTATGACGTTCGGTGAAGAATGGGGATGGGGAGCATCAAAAGATGAATGTCGCAAAATATTTGATGTTTATGTAAATGCTGGCGGAAATTTTATTGATACTGCTAATAAGTATACTGAAGGCACAAGTGAGAAATATATTGGTGAATTTATTTCCTCTGATAGAGAACAATTTGTTTTAGCAACTAAATACACATCAAATATGCGTAGAGGAGATCCTAATGCTGGTGGAAATCATCGTAAGAGTTTAGTTCAATCTTTGGAAGGAAGCCTAAAAAGATTGAATACAGATTATATAGACTTGTACTGGGTTCACGCCTGGGATCCATTGACACCAGTCGAAGAGCTAATGCGTGCATTAGATGATATGGTAAGGAAAGGTAAAATTCTTTATGTTGGAATCTCGGATGCTCCTGCTTGGATGATCTCTCAAGCAAATACTTTAGCAGATCTAAGAGGTTGGACGCCATTTACAGGTTTACAGATTGAATATAGTTTACTCCAAAGGACAGCAGAACGTGAGCTTCTACCTATGGCTAATGCTTTAGATATTGGAGTAACTGCTTGGTCACCCTTAGCCGGTGGTCTTCTTACGGGAAAATATTACAACAAGAAAAATAAAACTCAGGTACATCAGAAACAAGAACAAAATGCATCAGAACAAGGAAGACTAATTGTCGTCAGCTCTAGGTCTGGTGATCCTGTTAATATTATATTCAAAGATAAAGATATGATAATAATAGAAGAGGTCAACAAGATAGCTAATGAAATTGGGTGTACGCCTGCGCAGATTGCATTAAACTGGATTAGGCAACAACAAAAGGGTAGAGATAGAATAATTCCAATTGTTGGCGCAAGAAATGCATATCAAATAAAGCAGAATTTAGAATGTCTAAATTTTCAATTAACTAAGGAACAGCTAAAAAGATTAGATGATATAAGTAAGATAGAGCTCGGTTTTCCTCATGATTTCTTGGATTCTGAAATTATAAGGGACATAATCTATGGTGGCACTTTTGCTTCCATACGCAATCATAGGAGTTAATATTGTTCTCCTCCTCCTCATATGTGATTCTCTTTAGATTAACTTGTTTGTGCTTTTTTGTCATAGATCTATATGCCTTTTACAGACAAGCATATTTCATTAAGTATGATCTTAAATATAATTACGGAAGCAAAGAATTTCATAAAGACACATCAATAATAGAACGGAGAAAATATTCCGATCATTCTTAATACCAAGAAAGTGAATGATAGGTACGTATGATTATACAACAATGTGATAGATGTAACAAAAAAGGAAAGAGGGTTTATTGTGATAGTTGTAATAAAGTAGCTGACTACTTTGATGTTTATAGCTATATTGACCGGCATTCAAACAATATGAAATTAGTAGGTACGATCAAAGCTTATACTTGGCATGAATCTGTGGAATACGTTAAAAACACCCTTTTTACAGATTATGATAAAAAGGATCTTACTATAAACTGTGAAAAAGAATTTGCATTTTTGGAAAAATCTAAACCTATGATTAGTAATAAGAAGCAAAGAATTGCAGATGATAGTAATAATAAATATGATATAGTATCTGAGGAAGAATTAATGGGTTATAAAATCTATTTGAGTAAAGCAAATAAGATAAATGAACCTTTCTTTGTTGAGGGGAAAAATAACTTTCACGATTTGACTATTCCCCCAAAGGAGACAGCAGCGACTGTTGTAGAACCAACAGCAATAAACAAGGTAACACCTATTACACCTACAATGATTACTAGATCAACATCAGCAATACCAAAGAATATGTCAACTGAAAAAACAAATGACGTTACCAAAACGAATATCTAGCACAATTCTATGAAGCATACTAGTTATCATTATTAAGAAAATTAATATACAAAAGATGAGAAGGTCAGGCGATTTATTAAAGATTGTAAATCTGAGTGTTGTAGTTGAATTAAAAATCAAATCTATTTACAAATACAATAGTTTACGGCAAAAAGAATAGACACATAACATGGACAGGACAGAAGAAGAAGAAGATGAGCCAATCAGAAAGGGTTTTGATGTTCCAAGTGATCAGAAATAGTCAGCTATGCATATGTACAGGCTCAAGGATAGAGTCGGAAGGGTTTAGGCTTATGTTTATACTCATTCAGATTTTGACTATGATTTTCTTTGGCTGCAGCTGTTATATCATTTTCTGTGTGTATTATGATCCATATAGCACATGTGACTAATACTGATAAACAGCAATGCCATAAAATTCTCTTTTTTCTATTTCAATATGACTGATACCATTTATTTTCTAAAGTCCAAGTTATATTATTTGATAGCAAATGATGAAAAGGAACAACAGGAATTACACTGCACTCAATAGTCTATAAAATATACAAATGTACTATCTAATGCATCTGACGCCATAAAGAAGATTATGCAAATGCTAATGATACAATTTCCATAATATACTAAGGAACTAACTCAGGAACAGAATTCACCTTCAGCAAAAGTGTTTTCCCTTTTACGGAAAGGAGTCTTGTTCATTCTTAACAAGGTAGAAGAAAATATTGTATATGGACTCTTAGAATATACTGGCAAATATCGAAACTATCTTCAGATCATGAGAGACCTTTCTAAACATATATGCTACATAAATTTCTTCATATTCTATAAAAAAAAGAAAAAAAATAGAGTGTGGTAATAAGATCTGCCGATATATTTATACAATTCCCAAATGTAGGGGAGATATTAGTACAGACCGCAACGCCACTACATCTTTTCTTCTGATCTTGCATGACAATAAAGTCCCATCCTACGAAACTACCTCATCTATCTGGAGCGATGGCAGTAACCTTAGACATCGCTTTATATAAAAATGTAATATAACATAAAAATACATCATTCTTTTCTGATCGCTGATATATTTATTAGTGGGTTAGATTAATTAAGAGCAACTATAAGCTTGATTAGCTTCGAAAAGATCAGATAAAGTTGTTTGGTAATAAAAACAAGATAATAACAAAAACAAGGAAAAGTCATAGCAATACTAAACTAATATTACATTGCAATTCACTAGATGAAGGTACTACAGCATTTATGCAATGGTTAAGTTCTGAGGACAAAAAATCTACAAATAATCCTATTATTTTAAAAAAATTTGTCAATAATAAATATGCCATACTATACGATAATAATCTTGCCGATGATGTAATAGTTGAAATACATGACGGAATACCACAATGTAAAAGTTGTCATACAGATGACTGTGCACATGTAGGATTCACAATATGTATTGAGCAGAAATATGACCATGAGGGGACACTTGATTAGAGGATGAATATATACTAACTATGATCGTTTAATTACCTCCTACTAAATTACTATTTGTTTGCAATATGTTTTACTTGTCAGATGAGATATACTAGCTTTCCACCAAATTTCACTAGTACGTTGAAATTCGCGGATAAAATTCATTATCACATGCCTTATTCTGTGGAAAAACATATGGAAGTTGCTAAGTTGTACGCTCTGCTAGTACTGGAGAATGGCATTAGCTTGTCTATATAATTGATTAGTAACATATGATATGGTGGCTTTACAAATGACTCTTGGTACAATTATTTAGTGGAATAAATATGTCTCTATGTCAAGAAATGGCAAGATCTGAAGACATTGCTAAATAACTTTGTGTTATATCTTAAATGATTGTTGAAAATGTCTGTATTTGTAACAAAGCATAATTCTAAGTTTACCAGCAGTTTATATTGTTTAATTCTCTATAATAGAGATATTCTTGTCAACCATTCAGGTGGTCGCCGCAATTCTTCTTGGACGTCGTCTTCTCTAATTTCTTGGCTTCTGAATCTTCAACTAGGCCTATTGTCTATACTGTTACTTATGAAACCAGTATACTTAGCACAATAATAGTTGCCATCAGAAGTTTGAACTTTTATTTCTTCATAGTGGTTAAAGTGAGAGCTTAGTTATCTACTTAGGTAATACACACTTTTGATACTAGTATAGCTGTCTGATCAGCAACGATTATGTTTTATCATATACCGATTAATATTTTGATGTTAAATATAATATTAATAATATGAAATACATCCAATTAATAATTGAAAATATTGCAATGTATAATAAATATAAAATGACACACAGGTGATAATTTGCTATTTGTTATCGTGCCAATTGTTTTGCTAACTGTTAGATTGAAAGTAATAACTGCTTAAGTGTACTGTTTACCTATGTTTAGGTTATCATATAACGCTCTATTCTTTTCTTTCAAAGTATTGAACTTCATTGGCAGAAAACCATTCTTTATTGAATTTTCAAGAGCATACTTTATACGATAATCAAAGTTAGAATCCAATCTCTTAATTGAATTACACCTATTCAACCAGTCTTTTATTATATTAAAAGCATCCTCATAGGATAATTTCTTAACATTTATCAGATAAGGTCCAAGTATGAGACTTAATGTATTCTTTCTATAATCTGCAATTGGAGTCTCTAGTAATATCTCGATCCATGGTATTACAGATCTGGAAGTAAATTTATCATTCTTCTTCTTCATAGGATACTTTTCCTTTAATTCTTTCTGTCTTTGTAATTCTTTTATTTTCTTCTTCTGATCCACCAGATATGCATGAAAACTCCCTAAGAGCAAGTTGATCTTTGGTCTGTATCCATTCCATCTTTGTATAATTCTAACTTCTGGATCTTTACCTTGCAATATACATTTATAATTAAAAGTACCTGGTATTCTTATCATACATGATTTAAATGATGGATTATGTGAAGGATCTGATTTGTTATTAGATAGATATTGTTCTGCAAATTTCAAGAATGCTTTAGATGGCTGATCAAATTCATTGAATACTTCTTCCTCTTCTAATACAAATGCTTCAATGGGCTGGTATATATGGTAACCATTTCCAGACCAAAGTATAGTAGAATAGCCTTCTGTTAATTTCTCTTTGATATTTCTTAAAGTGTTAGTTAATGCTAGTCCATGTTCTCTTTCTGTTTCAAAAATAGACTTGTCTAAATCTATGAAGAGAAAATTAGGTGCCTGTCTGTTGATTCCTTTGTATTCTGTATACGAAGGATAGGCATTGACTCTACAGTCTAGAAAGTCAGATTGTTCAAATGCTTTGATCATTTCTTCTTTGCTAAAGACTTCAAACTGTCTTCCTTCTGATCTGTATGTAGAAATAGTCCTAGGAAATAATGGCTCTGTAAGATGATTAAGAATAAAGTTCAGACAGTTTTCTTCAAAAGCCATTATTATTAACTTGAGTGATATATTATTTTCTTTAAACTTTAAATTTGTTGCTGATTAGATGTTTTTGCTTTGTTTGTCTGGAGTTGACATATTATCAACTCCTCTGGTGTTAGATAATATGACTAACCTGAGTGTTCACAGTCTATTATTGACGATTTTGAAATCTGTCTAAAACTTTTGCTCACATCGTAATTTGTTTTAATTTCTGAAGTAATCTTACTATTAGCTACAACACCACTATACGTGGTGCGCAGTCAGTGAATAAAAGATTGTAAGCGTAAAATCAAAATTTATCAAGATGTCTCTGCCTGAATTCTACAAAAAGACACAGACATGTCATCAATTTATTACATTTGATAGCAGCTTCTCTGAGGCGGCACTAGCTATCACCATCGTCGCATTATCTTTTTCAAAGCCATCACTTGGCTCCTAATCTCTTGAAGTCTGTCTTTCGTATTAGACTGATGAGCAGTGTATATTCACATAGATTTCTAATGAGTTCATGTCATAGATTAACTAACTAACTTCTAATCATTCAACGATCTTCTATGTCCGAAGAGTAGCTAAGTATTTAAGAATAGTATAAGGAAGGAGAAAGAGATAATATAGTTAGATGCAATTTTAAAAGTGCTATATATATAGAGCTCACAAGATCTTATTCTCACAAATACATACCTCTGAGTTACTTATCATCACCATCACCACAATGGAATCGCATTGTATATTGTCCCTTTTGTAATTGCATGACTACCTATGATTATGAGTAATTTTGGTTTTGTTATCATGTCTTACTTGTCCCTCTTCTTAAATATGTTAGTCATTTAGAATCCGCCAAATCCTATTAATATTCCTAAATTCTCATTTTTCAGTCTGCTAACTGCCTTTATCTCCAGATATGTAGAATACTTGACAAAACAAGAGTCAAAAGAATAGTTACATAACACATTCAAGAGAATATATTGAATACTAGTGGTGCCAACCGACTGCAATAAATCAGATGTGTTGTGTTGCATCATCAATGATATTATTTTACTTTTTCAATCTTTTTTCTTTTTTTGTTCTATGTTAGGGTCGATCATATATATAATATCTAGTTATCCATGACTTTTTATGACATCATTCATCCTCCTTCCTTCTCGGATGCACCTGATACTGATCTCCTTTCCTTTTTGTTCCAATTTTCTCGCCAGCTTTCTTCAATATTTGATAGGAATATTCTTTGGCCTTCAAAACAGAATCTGTTATCACCTTGCATGCATCAATAACATTACCAAACATATCTTTCTTTCTTACACATTTTCCACCATCATTATGAAGATAAACATGATCAACGCCACCACCATCATCATTCTTATTGTCTATTTAGCAAATCAGGTGTGGACGATGGACATTCTTCTATTTAGTGACTATTTTCTTCAAGCTGTTCTTCTTCTTTAGTATTTTCCGTTGATAAATTTGCTTCTCCTCTTTTTTTGCTATTATAGTTATTATCATTGGAAGTGGTAGTATTCACAGAAGGAGACAACGATGGTTCTTGAGGAATAGTAACAAAACCTTCTCCTCCACCTCCTAATCTCCTATGAAGCTCTTCTGCCGCAAGAGTTGAAGTAATAAATAAATTAGTAATAAAGTCAGTCCCTAGTTTAATAATCATCTTTTTTTGTTCTTGTTCTTGTGGTAATGGTGCTGGTGATCGTGGTGTTGGCTCTAATGGAAGTATTGTAACTGCTGGTGGACTTATCGCACCTATGATGGGGTCTGTTCAAGACTAGTAATAATATTAGGTTGTTGGAAAGAAGAAAAAGAAAGAGAAGAAAGTTCTTGAAAGAAACTTTTTATTTCTTTTATTTTCCTAAGTGTTTCTTTTTGTTTAATGACTATTTGGTAAGTTTCATCTATTATGTCTTGTTCTTTCTCTTTTCCTTGCCGACTTCCTGGAGACAAATCGTTCATACCATAAGGATGGTTATGAGAAAAAAATTGGTAGCCTCTCCGGTCATTGAACTCTTTGGCTTCATAATTATCTATTGGTTCTCCTATTCCACTATGCTGTTTTTTGATGTGTACCTTCAAGTTCCAATGCCTTGATGAATCTTGGCTACAATGTGGACAATGCCACTTTCTTTTAGCGTCAGACATGTTTTAACGCTTTCCTACAGTATGGATGCATATAAGGATTAGCATGCCGATTAGAAGCAGAGGTCTCATGCAATCTTCTTCATTATCTTGAAAGTTTTTTGGTCTTATTTAACTCGTATATATCTAGCAATGATAAAAATATCAAGAAGTATTTTTTGTTGATACTATAATATTATTATTCTTCAATTTCATTAATTACCATCTAGAGCAAACCATAATTTCATCTGTAATTCTATCCTTTTAATTTAAAAATATGACTGCAGTTACTTTGCAGTTACTGCAGTTACTGCAATTTCGGATGTCAGAACTTTAAAATCTGAAATCTAATCTTAAAAAATCATTTTTTGGATTCAAGACCTATCTCAACCTTTCATTTTAATAGCGATAGATTGAGCAGGATTATATCACTTCTGGTACGGGGGTTGTCAATGATTCTTTTCTTCCATAATCTTGTCATTGTTTTTTTGATGATAATAGAGCATCTGATAAATATTTGAGTCATCCAAGATAATCATTCCATGTAGTAATCCATTTTCTGTTTGGACTTAAATTTCCGCTTCTTATCTTTGTGTTCAGAAATCCTAGAATTTGATCTTTTTTCTAAATATCATAGAAAACTAAAATCTGCACCTGAAAAAATCTAGTTTCATTGATAGTTTCATTGAATAACATTCTTTAGCTAATGACAATGCTTGTATCTTTTCTCCCTTGTCTTCTGTGTTCTGGGCTGCATTCCATGCTTCCTTTAGAAGAGCTGTTAATTCAGTAAAACATTTCTCATATTCATCTGGCAATCTTTCGTCTATGTATTTTTTAATATTTGTCTTCGATTGTTGTCTAAGATACTCTACATCTATGCTGATAACTGATGTATCGAACTGCAATATCCTTGCAATTTTGACTTGACGATGACCCTTGCTACTTAGCTCAAATACTTGATTTCTTCACCACTCTTTTTGTTGTTGCATTTTTGTGCTCATTTGTTGCATTTCTTCACACTTGTTCTAGAATGGTCTTGCATTTTCACGCTTAGTAAGTTATGCAAATCTCTACAGTGCCTTACGTTGCAGTTGTAATCAAAGAACTCAGTTCTTTGATAAAGGCACTGAAAACATCAAGAGCACTTTACCTGATTTGATAAAGATGCTGCCAAAGATATAGGCTATCTAGATCCCACATTTATAACATTATTATCAAGATGGTTTCTTGTAGGTCCTATTATGTATTTGATTGCAATTACTGTATCTTTTGTAAGTATTTAGATAAGCCTTATAATGTACATAGCAACTCCTCTATATTATCTCCTACCCCTTCCAAAAGACAATTCTTGGTTTTGGTTTACCAAAAATAAATAAGTAAATAAAAGGAGATCACTATTCATGCAGGTATCCGAACAAGTCATTAAACAAATAGACAAGTTAAGGGAACCACTTCCTACCAGATTGGCGCTCTAAAGCAGAGCTTCAAGTGAGGCTATCTTCACTATAACAATCGAGTAGGAGGATTTTATTATCATTATTAGTCTCCTACTCCTGCAGGATGTCGTGGACGTCCTGATTCACTACCTACACGTTTCAATCTCTTATGTGAATCTAGTGTGCACATCTGAAAACTATTCGTCCTGTCTGATTGCAAGTGCCCAAGGATTTTGCGAAAGATATATTCTTTTGGCCATTGGATGTCAAGTCCTCTCCACGAAACGCCTGAATCAGTGGAGATAAATATTCCATGGTTGTTGACAGCGTACAATTCACCCGCAGCTTTTGAATTTGAAGCAAGAATAGTAATTGTTGTTCCACTTGGTTCAGGAAGACCCTGTGAAATAGCCTTCCACTTTTCTTCATCATCAGATCTTCTATATACAAATGACTCTGCATCTTCAATGTAGTAGGCCTTACCGGGACCTATAGACGCTGATACAATCACAGTATTGGGATCACCGGAATCAACAGCAAGTCAATAGAGATAATGATGTCTAAGACCTTCTATGGGCCTATTCCAGGATTCTCCGTAATCAAAGCTTTCAAAATAGCCGTCACCTGCAGAAGAGTATATCCGTTTAGGTGCCATTGGATGTGTAGCCAGAGTATGAGTGTCATATGGGCCTTGTTCAACTCTGTCTATGCAGGTTCTACGGCCATCATGACTTTGCACAAGCGCCCCTGCTTCTATAGCAACAAAAACATAGTCGAGATTATTTGCATCTGGTTCAATCCAACGTACATGATGAGTCCAAGGTCTTGGAGGAAAACTCCATGATGTAGATGATGGTAAATTGTTTAGGGCGTCCATTTTTTCCCATGAATTGCCTCCATCATTTGAAATATAAAGTGTGCTGGGCTCAGTTCCAACATACACTTTATTGAAGTTATTCCCACGATCCAGAGGACTCACCGAGACAGACATCATATAAGGACTGGAGATAACATCTTTTCCAATACGATTCCAAGTCTGGCCCCAATCATCAGTTTTCCATAGACCATCTCCAAATGTTGCACAGTATGCACGGTTTGGATTGCCGGGATCGAATGCTATGCTTTGTGGATGAGTTCCTTTCAAATACTCATGAATCTTGTATTTATTTGCAGACTCGAGCACAAGGAGTGAATCCTGCATTCCTATTATAATGGTCGTCATACTATATTCTTTACCAAGATATGGCTTATATCTTGAATCTTTGAATACGAAATGCTTAAAGGGACACAGGTAGGCCTTGCCTAAGCAAATCTAGGACATATTAATGACAACATCTTTATGCTAGTCGTAAAGTGGCATAAAGACGCCTAACAGAATAGGCACTAGTCAAGGTATACAGACAATTTTTCTATACTCTGAATATAATTTTTTAGGGACAGGTTTGGCTAATGAAAAGGATATGATTCAGACTTTCAGTGCATGGATAACTGCATTTATAGTCCATGAAATTCTTAAAATGGTAGCGTTGCTGGCAGACGATGTTAATAATAGCAGCATCATGTTTGGAATTTATAATGGTAGAGAGGGAGCCAATAAATACTGGCTGGAACTTTACAATGTATTCCATGGTACCAATGTAAATCTCGTCACAATTACCGCAGATGAATAATATCCATAATAAAACAAGCTATTATTGGATTATTTTCTGCTCTGGCTTATTTGCAAATCAATTGTTTATTATAATACTGTAGCGAATAAGTGCTCACTAAACAGAAATTATGGTTGCACAGAAAAAAAGTAAATTCTTCTTTTCATCACAAATAACAAGGACATATAATAATACTGGAATTGCAAAAAATTGGTATGAGAGATGAAACAGCTTTTAAGGTTTGTTGAAATGGATGAACGAGTAACAATTTCTGCACAAATGGACGAAGATAAGAATGACTCAGTTATTGTGATGAATAAATTCAATGTGAAGCCTGAGCACATAGATTCTTTGTTTCCTAAAGACGTGGAGCACAGACGCTGAAATCATGAAGCGACAGCCAGGATTCATCTCCGCACAGCTTCACCGGGGGATTACTGGAAGCGTTGTATTCCTCAACTATGTGGTTTGGGAGTCTCCAAAACATCTTAAGCGGGCCCGTCGGGATTCGAACCCGAGACAGCCGGATTTCTTTCCGAAGATAAAAGTCCGGTACTCTACCTGGCTGAGCTACGGGCCCAGGTCATAGTTACGCTCGTAGATGGCATAATTTAATGTTATACATCCAATTTAATAAAAAATAATTTTCCTTCATTCTGCATCGAAATGCTATCCTTCTGTTTAGTGTAGTCTATTAGAGACTCTACTGTTATCTAAGACAAAACAAAACATTTTAATTGGTTTCTCCAATGTCTTGATAAGTGCGCCCGGGTAGTATAGAGATGCTTATCGGAATCGATTCTTAGCGTCGTAAATTCCGGTCCAGTATGGGGGACTGTCACTCCTTCGACCCGGGTTCGAATCCCGGCCCGGGCGCTTAAATCACCTGCGTGATCTGATTATCTTTAAATCATATGCAAGCATTTTATACATCTCGTCATCGTCTATAACAGCCATAAAAGACAACGTTTTGTTCACCCCTAGCTCTGATTCTAATTCTAAGCCATTGTCAGAATATATCTTTCCTCCTGCTTCCTTTATAATAAGATATGCTGCAGCTATATCTGTGGGACGAATTTTACCTCGGAAGTCTATATAAGCATCCATTAAGCCCCTAGCAAAATAACATAGTTCAAGAGCGTTTGCTCCAAAATGTCTTATATGAATTGCCTTTGAGATAAGCCTAGAAAGACGATTAATGGTGTATGCTGAAATTCCCGAAATATTCATACCTATTAACATATCTTGTTGGAAATCTTGTTCATCCCTATTACTACTTCTACTTCGTCTCGCATAAATCCTATCTTTATTCCAATAAGCTCCTTTTTCTTTTGAAGCATGATATATGTCTCCTGTAGTCAAGTCAATAACTGCAGCATCTACAATAGAGCTCAGTCTATAATCAATTGAATACGCCAATGAGCAACAGTAGAATGGTAACCCTCGACTTGCATTCATTGTTCCGTCAATTGCATCCATTATTAGAAAGCCATCTTTTCCTTGTATTCTACCACATTCTTCACCAATTATTGTGGGTTTAAAATGATATCTCTGAATAGTATCGATTACAGCTTTTTCTGCATCAAGATCAATCTTTCTAGAGATATCCCCACCTGCCCCTCGACCAAATTTTTTATTACCTTCTACCGTTCCAATAAGATGTTTGGTATTTTGATACACTTCGTTACATGATTCTTTTAAAATATCTATTATCAACATGATTTTTTATATCTAAGATCTCTATATTCAATAATGTTTAGTTTCTCTTCAAAAAGAACTCCAGCGAGTAACAATAAAATCTGCTTTAAGCCGAGATTTGTTTATCTATCTTTCTTCTTCTTTCTTTTATTAGTCTATAGAGACGGAGCTTCATTGCGAGATAAATGCTATAAAGTTGAAATTTAGATTGCATGACGCTCTATTATTAGTCAATATTCCTTTTTAAGCTTGACGGAATTTTTTTTCAATAGCTTTTATATCCAACTATTTATCTTCACTATTAAGGTAACTTAAGGCGATGGCTTGTCTATTTATTCACTATTACCATTGTAGTTACCATTGATGAATTAGAAGCAAGTACAACATCTCCGGTATCTGTCAGCAGTTTACTATATAGCAGACCTATATCATAAACTACGCCAGTATTTCCAAAAACTGTAATTCTGTCGCCTATCTTGAACGGTCTGGTTATTGCCAAGTATAATGCTGCTATCGCATTACCAATTATATTCTGTGCTGCAAAACCTACCACTAATCCTGATATGGTGCTAATTGATGCGGCTACAAGAGGATCCTGACTAAGGTATGAAATTATGATTGCAATGACAATAATAGCTCCAGCAATCTTTATGAAGCTCTCTATTGACTTAGCGGTACCTTGAATATATTCTCCTGCTAACTTGTAGAAGGTGTTGCCGATTATTTCTATAACAAAATAACCAATGACAGATACCTGGGCCACCTGTAAGAAAATCAGATATTGTTTTGGGAGCATGGGTTGTAGAAATGCTGTACTTAAAGTCAATGCCACTGCAAGTATTATTCCGAGGATAATAATTCTTTTTATAGCTAATCGTTTTGTCATTATTCTGTTTGTGCTATTGGTTGGTGTCTTGTTAGTATCTTTACCTGGTTCATTGGTATACATAGTAAACTGATTATAATGAGTAAAATTCAGATAAAAAACGTATTGGATTTAACCCGAAGTACTATGTTATAACGCTTAATATAACCATTTAAAACATTTCAAGTTCGTGCTGGGTTAAAGTTGCTTCAATCTACAATTGTTCTCTTAACAATGGTTGCTGTTTTCTTTTGCTTTTCATCATATAGTAACATAATACTATGTCAGATTGATAATTATAATGCACAAAATAATACTTATTCAAAATACTAGAACATTAATTAGATTTTAACAAATCTTCCCTCAAATAAATAGGTCTACTGGATCTTTCCAAATTTTGTTCAGTAAAAAAGAAATGACGTTTATATAAAGAATATGTATTACCTATTCTCAGGATACTAATTTGCTATTGTATAAAAAAATATTAGTTGCATTATTGGGCACATTACTTCTCCACATTGCTTTGGAATCATCAAGAGCATTTCAGATAGCATCTGCAGGTGATGAGAATGAGGAGGATGTATCTGGCGACGATGATTTTGAAGAACAGAGCGACGATGATTTTGAAGAAGAGAACTCGATACAGATATGTTGTGCTTGGAGTGAAAAACTTGCAGATGGTTCGCTAACATACAAGATACGTGGAAGTGATTCAGATATTCTGCAGGCAGTTCGTACTGCCATAGAAGACTGGGATTACAACATAATTGGCCTTGAACTTGACGAAATAAATAAGAAAAAAAAGGAGGCTGATATAGAAGTGACTTTTGAGAATGATGGGGAGGAAATAGCTGGGCAGACAGTAAATAACTTTAATGGATTTGGTTTTATTGATCACGTGGAAATGACTATATCAAAAAGTGCCTTCGGAAGAGATTTTGATACAAAAACAATTGAACAAATAGCAAAGCATGAAATGGGGCATGCATTGGGTCTTGGTCATGCAAACTTCCAGGGTAACCTTATGACCGCGCTCGTCAATGATGGTTCAGGAACAATTGATGACTGTGAGATTAAATCTGTTAATGAGGCTAATCAATGGAAGCTTAAAGATGGCTCTAATTCCCCATATGTTCCGAGTAAATATGACGTAGAATGCTGAGCTTAAATAATTTTATTAAATATTATGATGATATTATTGAACCTAATGATATTGAATCATAACAGTTAAAGAAGTCAAAGTATGTTCAATCAGATAATTTTGTGAATGCGTAATTTTAATGGGTTATAAATGATCGAATATTCTCTATAAAATCGACAAGAGAGTATATCTGGCTTCTATTATTCTATATGTAATAGCAGTACCTATAATTGCCTGCTATCAGTAAAGAAAATCCGATAGAATAGAAATTAAATAACATGTTTGGCATTTCCTGACACATTTTCCTAACTTTTTAAAGAGAATGTATATCTAATAAACAAAAAATAGGGAGTACTCAACGTACAAATTCCAACAGATATGGCAGGGAATATTAGCATGAGACCTACAATAACCAATAGGAAGCCCAGTTCATGAACCGATGCAGCTATATTATGCTTTATCTCGTTCCTTAGTGGCAAAAATTTTGAATATATCTAGTTAGTAAAAAACCCTACGCGTTATAGACTAATCACAGAAGCATTCAGAATGAGGTCATTTATTTCATATATGTGTGATCTAACCAGATGCCAAGTATTTAAAATAAAATGATCTAAGATTGAAGCTGAAGCATCTCAGAATAGGGATGGAGATTTCAACTGAATAACAACGATATTATTATGCATCGTTTATGAGAATTAGTTATAATAATCTTTTAATCTTTTTAATTAATGTTTAATAGGAATTACTTCTTCCATATATTCTATACTTTTAAAAAAAACGCAGATCTTTTTTCTGTTATTTTAAAATTTTACCATTTTTATTATATTTTATCAAGCCGTTTGCTATAACATATGTATATTAATATTCTTTCGGAGTCTCATAAGAGAAAGGCCTTGTACATAATTTTACTCTTTGCTGTTCACCGTTTGCATCTTCTAAATTAGGGCAGGCATGTCTATCTTGCTTCTATGTTTCATAATATATTCGCCATGGAAAAGAAAAAAAAGCAAGACAATATAAAATCAATAATATTTCATATAATTCTAACATAACAAATAAAATAATTCTAAAGTTAAATTTTTTTAATAACACTAAGGTCCATTTTCAATCACCACACCAACAAGGACCTCAGAATAGACATATAGTAAATGGTCAGGAGTCTGTTTACATATATATATCCCAAATTGGAAGGCTCTGAAATACCTACTATTGATATGGCATTACTGTTAAAGTGATATCATCATTCGAGTATATCCAGTAGTAATCATCTGCCTTTTCAAGATGATTGAAAATGAGACAACCATTAGTATAGAGGTTGAAAATAAAGATATTGCAGCTGAGTTTGCCATTACCTTATTCTCTATAAATATGCTTGGAAAAATCATAGTAATGTTAAGATATAAACCCAGTGACGCAAAAGCCAAGGAAGTTATAATCAAGGACGGAATTGAATAATCTCTTATAAGTTGACTCAATGGTCGTGGTTGTCTGACTGTTTCGTCTGTTTGAACTCCAAGAGATGTTGATGTCTCCTCTTCCTTATTGTGTGTTGGATAGACAGCTGATTTCTTGTCAATTTCGCGTAATAGCTCTAGTCCTTCTTCAGTAATTTTGTATTGCTTAGAGTCCTTGGTAACATAATCCTCCATGCGCTCCAAATGGTAATAGATTGAACCCGTGGAAAGTCCTGTAGCATTTCTGATCTCAGAGAATCCCGCTGAACCGTTTCTCTCTGCAATTGCTCTCAATATTTTGATCCTAGTTAACCTGGCTCGCAGCTGAGTCTCTCCTGTCAATAGCGTTTATATATCATAAAATTATTTATTCCTTTCTTTCTTTCTTTCTAACTACGTCTCACGAATTCGACATGTATTATTATGAGCCCCAGCAAGACTTATACAGACTACATACAATTATCTCTGACGCGTTGCCAGGTGGGGTCGTAGCGAAGCCAGGCATCGCAACGGGCTCCAGATCTAAAGATTAAGGCTAGTAATTAGAAAAGACACCCGTGGGTCAAGGGTTCAAATGGTTTAGGTCAAAATCCTTATCAGAATAGATCCCTTCGGCCCCACCATTGATTCCATTTCAATATCTCAATGCGGCTTCTCTTGGAATTTAAGATATACTTCTAAAGATTATTGATAGCAGTAACTTTTAACATTGATACTGTCTGTTGTATTATTTGAGGCTCAAATTTAGGTGGCTGTCAAAATAATTTAGTTTCAGATAAAGATATCTTTTTAATTATACTAAATTCATTTTATAATAAAGATGTACCCTTTAACTCAATAATATTCATTTAGTGTATACACTTCGATATCTCATTGTAAGAACCGAAATTTTGTTTTGCTTCCGGGATAAGCCTTCCTATGACTTGACAGGCAGAATCAATGAATACTATTTCAGGATCCTGTCTTTTCAATAATTTAAAAAGTTTCTTTTTGGAAGAATTTAATTTTCTAAAATAAAGAATAGAGCTCTCTTCAATTATCATATCTGCATCAACACATGCAACTCCATATTTAAGTAAATGTGACTCTAATTTTGAGGCAAACTGAGCAAAAAGAACCGAGTATGGATCATTATTAAATTCCGTCATCTAATTCCCACCTTATGCTCATTATGTATTATATCTACATGCTTTTTAATTTTGCAGAATCTTGACAGATTTAGACGATTAGATCAATTTTTGGTTATAATTGAATAAAATATGGATTATTGAATCAATTCTTTTTAAACAAAATTCTCCTTTTCACAAAAATAGAGTGGATAGCCAATATTACTTTAGCATGATTGTTTTCCCTTGCTTATTATATTTTTTTTAATTATGTTGTCATCTGGACTGTTAATTCCCATCTTATGGTCAACTAGTATCTGCTAATTTTGCTCAAAGTTTAGGAAAGATTATACACAAAATCTTCTAAATGAGTAATCTAGATGATAGGAAAGCGTTCAATATAATAATAATCCAGGTTAGATTTCACTAATTATTAGCTCTTGTTTTTTTATACTGATACCAAGTGCCAAACCTAATGATGGCTACCCCTGATGCTATGATAAGCAGAGATGTCGATAAAAATATGGGATTAATCAAAGATTTCAGAGGTTCAGGCGCGGTTGAAATAAATTCACATCTTTTATGTAAATTTTGACATTCTTTGAGAATAGGAAAAGCAATTAGGATGACAATGAATGTAATCAATAGTGCAGTTCCTATACAGGACAATATAGCCCCCGACCTAACAATTATCTGTAAACTCAATCAATTAAGAAAAAGCAAAACATAGTGATATTAGTTTTCTCATAATTATAAAGAAAGTTTGTTTGTATCCAAAGTTACGAACCGGTAAGGAGTATTCTTTGATACCTTCGTAAAGCGTTCATTATAGTATACTAATGGCAAACCTTTGTAAATGTGTTGATCCCACAAATCATGGATTGCGTCGAAATATTCTGTTCTTTTTTTTCCTTTCATTCTAATTATCTCATGACATAATAGGTGAGAGATATTTGCACAATTAGTGTCTGCAAAGAAACGAGCACGTTCATTATCGGAAATAGAATTCGTCGGCCTTTTCCAAAGAACCATACAAAAGTTTTCAGTTGAATATCCTTCAGTCTGACAGTCTGTCCAAAACGGTTTAAAGTAAGCTAAGTAAAAATGATAGACCGTTTTACCTCTTTCATTATGATCCCTGGACAGATAGCTTACCGACATCCGATCAAAAAGTCTGCCGGGAATAACTGGTAAAATATCAGCTTCAACAGTAAAGTCAATATTAAAATGATGCTTAATCCACCAATGATAAAATCTCGTCATCGAAGAAACATAATCCCAATCCTCTTTTTGTCTTTGTTGCCATTCATTGTTCTTGGCCACATAGATGAAAAAAAGTTTCTTAGACAACATAATATTAAAACTCAACTATGGCTATAAAAACCATCTAACATTAGCATTATTATTGATTTCAGATCATCATTTATAATAATATAGTGGATGATATGTTTTAAAATAGGTTATCAATTATTTGTTGTATAAAAGTAAAAGTAAAAGCTTGGCAATAAATATCACCTTCACTTGTAATCCGATTCCCGGTTTTTAGCATTAAAGCAGACTCGTTAAACCATATTACTGCAATTATCGCTTTCCCTATGAATTCGACGGCTATATAATGAATGGCTTTTCCAACCGTATAGTCTTTTACATATTTGTACTACTACAATAATATCTATCGATAAGTTCTTAATTTACTATCTATAAAATTTCAATGGTGGTACAAAGTGTCATTCAAAAAGGTTGGAGCTGTAATCCTTATAGTATCTGAAATGGAAAAATCGGTATTTTTTTATAAAAACATTCTAGGCCTTCCCGTCAAAAGCCAATCAGAAGATTGGACTGAATTCTTCGTTAACGGTACAGTTTTAGCTTTGCATCCAGCAGAGAATAAAAGTAAATTAAAAACAGGAATAAGTATGTTGGTAGGATTTATGGTCAGCGATCTTGAAACTAACGTTAAAAAATTAAAAGAAAATAAAGTGAAATTTTTTAAAGAGCCTAAAGAGGAGCCATTTGGAAAGCATGCTATTATCAAAGATCCCGATGGTCATTTGATATCAATTGCAGAGATAAATACTCAACCCACAGAAGGATTTGATCTGCTAGGATTAATCGGTGCAGAATAGATGTAAATATTTTGTCATTTGTACTTTATTCCAATTGTAGACAGCCGTGTTTTTGGGTTAATTTATGAATTTTCAAATGCAATTATTATTTGTCTCCAAAATTTTTTAGCAATCAAGTATTGCAATTGCGATCACTTCTGCATGTTAGCATCTGCGAATTACACTATTAAAATATTTGAAAATCCTGTTATTAATCATCTCATATTATTCATAGACGATACAACTTTGGTTCAAAAAAATTTAACTCAATTTACACGTAAATATATTATGTCTTTCTATCGTCGTCTGTCGGACCATGCATCTATATTAATCTCATTCAATGCTATCAGGACATCAATTTTGTACGGATAAAATTTGCATGTATTTCAATACGTATTAACTTAATACTTATTCTCTTAGTTTTTTTGCAACATTTTGCATGGTTATTGTTGGGATGCTTATAAGTTCTAAGGCCAAAATATAATTTGCTCCTAGTTTAATAAATATGTAATATATATAGTATTAATATATATAGTATTCATAAAAATTGAAATCTTAACTAAAAAATGCTCTTGTACAAGACTTATAATATAAAAGGGACGTTTTAGCTATATGTTTAGATATTCTAAATCGTATCTTTTAAATCTTCATATCATCTTTATATGTATTTTAATATACATACAAACAGCATTGTACATAAATATACTGATCAACGATTATTAATCATAATTAGGATGATAGTTCCAATTGCTGATGACTTAAGACGTATTGCTAAAGGCGAAATTTTATCTGATAATTGGAGTAGGAAAATTTATTCTGTTGATGCAAGCAGTCACTCTATAACACCATCTGTCATTGCTTGTCCACACGATGAGTATGATATAGAAAAAATATGCCAATATAGTATTTCCAAAGGAATAGCAATAACAGCGAGAGGAGCAGGAACTGGTCTTCTTGGCCAATCTCTTTCTGATGGCGTCATCATTGATTTCACCAAGTATATGAACAAGATAATTGAAATAGAAGATGACTATATTGTAGTGCAACCAGGTGTCGTAAAGGGTAGATTAGATAATGAATTAAAAAAGAGAGGAAAACTTTTTCCACCAGATCCTGCAAGTAGTAACTATTGCACTATTGGCGGCATGATTGCAAACAATTCAAGTGGAGCTCATTGTCTAGGTTACGGCAGCACAATAGATTTTATTGAAGAGATCAATGTTGTTTATTCGGATGGTAGTTTTGGGTATGTTAGAAATAATAACGAATTTGATGATAAAATAGCCACATTCTTACGATTATTGTCTCCTTATGCAAACATAATTCATGAGAGATATCCCAAAGTAACTAAGAATTCGTGTGGATATCGCCTAGATGCTGTAATAAATAGCCAAAAGCTTGCCCCTCAAAAGATATTTGCGGCCTCAGAAGGAACATTAGGAATTGTAACCTCTGTGAAGTTGAAAACTCTTAATGTTCCATTGTACAGTCATCTATTAGTTTTAGGTTTTGAAGATTTGTTGTCTGCTGTGTCTGTTGTTCCGCTTATATCGAAATTTTCTCCTGTCGCTCTCGAAATGCTTGACAATACGGTTATTCGTCATGGGGATAATATCCTAAGACTTTCACAAAAGGATGGTTGTCTATTGTTTGTAGAATTTGCGGGAGATAATCCTGTTGAGGTCGAAAGAAAATATACTCACTGTAGAAGCAAATTATCTGGTAAATGTAATACTCTGGAGAGTGTATCAGATGATAAGAGTAGGACGAAGATATGGGAAGCAAGAAAAAATGCCTTAAATCATATTATGAAATTGACGATTGGAAGTAGACGACCTATAGGTTTGATAGAAGATACAGTAGTCGATCTAAATCTGTTGCATGATTACACACAATACTTACAGCAAATGTATATGGATAATAGATTAGAGTATGTGATGTATGGTCATGTAGGAAATGGAAATCTTCATACGAGGCCACTGATAGATACGAGCTCGCCTGTTGAGGTCGAATTAATAGAAGGACTTGCTCAAGAAGTCTTCAAAACAGTAATAAGAAATAGAGGAACAATTACGGGAGAACATGGAGATGGTTTGGTTAGGGTAAAGTATATCGAGTCTATGTATGGCAGCGACATCTTTTCACTTTTCAAAGATGTTAAGAAACTATTTGATCCTAAATCTGTTATGAATCCTGGTAAGAAAGTTATTTAATTAGAATATAAATACGATAACATATATCATACAATTGAATTTAAACTTTAAGAATTTGTAGCAAGCTAAGCGTGAGATTGTAGTAAGAAATAATATTTATAACATTTAAAAAATTTAATTATATTACCAAAGATGTATTGAATTTATTTGGCTCATATCCAGAAGTGAAAAAAATTTGATCGTGGGAACAATAAATAAGCCAATGATTCTTATAAAATGATAAATAAAGACAATATTACTTGGCCAATATCCTAGACATATATAGATACAGTCATCAAAATAGATAGTGCTTTCAACTATTTTATTTCCTTATTTTAGCTCCTATATAATATAAAATATATTACATAATGGAATCAGTTAAGATAGACATTACAAAGATCAGTATCTAAGAATATATAAAGAATATACATTAATAGGCAAACGAAGAACAAATTATGTGATACGTGCCATTATTTCCTCTGATGTGTAGCAAAAAGAAATAAGAAGGGACAGTGAGGCATATTCCAAATTCATTCCCTAATTTGCTGGGTTATCATATTCCCTAGTTTATCAAATAATAAGGTTCATAAGTCTATTATCCATTATTTATATAAAATTTATTAATAAACCAAAAGATTTGGTGTCATATATATATACGTAATAACTCAGAAGCTGATGAGGTAAAGTTGATAGGTCTGATCTATCAAAGATCTGAATGTTAGATGGTCGATTCAAAAAAATTAAGACTAGAAGTTGAAATCGAAGTTGATGTTCCCCTCGACATAGTAGAAGATAAGAAGAGAATTAAGGCAGTAGAAGATGGCCTAGGACAAAGTATCTCTAAGGGCTTGTATGAACAGGGCGTTTCTTTTAAGGTAAAAAAAATAACATCCAAAGTAGAATGATATAAAAAATAATGTTATGTTGCTTCGACTTTTGTTATCCATAAACAAGCACTTTACCTATACAATAAGATATTTCATAGCAAAACTATGAAAGTATTGTCCTAGTCATTTGCATTGTTTGAAAACACATAAAGTCAAATACCTTGTATCAATTCTTGATTTATTTATCTGTATTAGCAGTTAATTACTGATACAAATAGAAAATGTTATCTTCACGATATCTCAGAAAAAGAGCCTTCCATCAATTCTTATAATACTTTTTATTTTCATTTATTCTCCTTTTTCCATATTTGTATTTGGCCACCGTATACCTCATTATCATATACAAATGATTGTATTTGAGCATAATAACCCTCTCTACCTGAACTATACGTCTTCGGCGGTAATGGTATTTCATGCTCTTTGCCGTCAGGCATTTTAATTATGGCTAATGCTACATTATTTTTTGGTTTCTTTTCTTGCTCATTCGAAGTCATTTTCCTTTAATTACTGCAAAATAGATGTTTATAAAACCACATGGATAGTAATTAAACCAAAATGAATTTTTTCCAGGAGTAAACGCATAAGCATAATATGGATATAGATAAATACGAATATAGGAGTATACATTTATCTTCAATACAAAATGATACCAATGAAGTAACCTTTAATTGTGTTTGGAAATCTATTCAATTTGGATTCGACTATAAGAAATGGTTATTTTTTTCTCACTTCAACTGGGTGGTCTTTTCGCTCCAGGAGGTTCTGATACAGGAAATCCTCTGATGTATATTCTTTGGTTTGCTCCTATCATTATATTGATGATGTATGGTCAGAAGTTTCAATCATGGATGATTTTGAGTGACGTTTCAAAATCATTGAATAAATTGAGGACTATGAAAGATAGAGCAAGAAAAGAAGCCATTGATTATATTAGAACATCAATAAAGCCTTCACATGATCCCAGCAGCAAAATTGACAAGTTCTTGGAATACTTTACAATTATGCCAGTTGATCTCGATCCAAATGGCATAATGAATAAGCTTAACCATTTAATGAGGACTAGAGATGAAAGAATTCGAACAGAAGTAAAAAAATTGGCTAGTATTATGACAGAAGCTGAAGCCTCCCGTATAGAAAACATGTTAGAGGCAGCAACAGCACTAAATATGATCTATAAGGTTGTTAGGCATTTTTACTTAATGGGTAAGCGGACAACAAGCATGTTTGTACTTGTACAACTGCAAATGGTTATGCCGCTTTTATTGCAAGAAGCAGAAGCATTACAAAATGCAATAGGCGCATTCAAAAAAGGTCAACCTATCGGAGACAGCATTGGTCCAATGGTTGTTGGTAAGATGATGATTAGTAAAGAAAAAAAAGTAATCGCAAAAGAGACGGTATACAGTGAAGATGAACACATGGGCAGAAAATTATATTTGCTCAAAGCCGAAGGGCCAACTGGAACCGTAGGCAGGCCTGGAGAGGCAGTGCAACGGCTTATTGGCGAACTTGGTTTAAAAATTGATGCCATTATAACTATAGACGCGGCATTGAAATTAGAAGGCGAGAGGACTGGTGCTGTAGCTGAAGGTATAGGATCCGCTATCGGCGGTATCGGAGTTGAAAAATATCAGATCGAAGAGATCGCGACAAAATTCAGTATTCCTGTCTATGCTATAATAGTAAAAGAATCTGTCCAGGACGCAATTACGGTTATGCGAAAAGAGATTTGTGATTCATTTGATAAAGTAAGAGATATTGTATATACCACAATTGAAGAAGAAACTACCGAGAGACAATCCGTTTTAATTATTGGAGTAGGAAATACGGTAGGGGTTGCACAATAGATGTGGTTTAAAAAGAAAAAGCAAGTTAGTCCCATAGTTTATACAGAGGAAATATGTCAGAGATGCGATGAAAAGAAGAAGAGGAAATTTGAGGATGGAGATTATATTTATAAATTTGGCTCAAACTGCAAAAAATGTTCTGAAGTTACTATGATTATTGCAGTTTATGGTGAATATCCTGTAGAGAAACAAAAAGAAAAACAAAACCATGAAACCTAAAAGTCGAAGACATATCCATTGGCAAAAGTTTACAAGGTGATTACGTTGATAAAATTATTCGTAGGAATTAGTGTATGTTCAGCTTGAGCAACGATCTTCCTATTTCCTTCGACAAGAATTGGATATGCGCGAACATTTCTCTTCTTTATTAATAGTTCCATTAAATGCCGAGCCTTTTTATCTTCATACTTGTCCATCATCCATCTCAGAGCAAATGGCAAAGTTTTGAAGGTGTGCCAAATATATTCAAGAAATTCATCGGCCTCTTTATCTTTAGTTGGTTTACGAGAAGCAATACCAAAAATATTACGAGTCTTGCCTTCATAAACTATGCCCTGACCATCTTTTGTTGTCACAAACGGTTCTATGGCATAAGCCTGATTGGAAACAAGGCTAAATGATCCAATAGTCCAAATGTTTGGTATTGACTTTCCTGCATGTATAGTAAACTGTTCTAAAGAATGTCCGCTTAAGTTCTGAATAGGTCTGAATCCTTGCTTTGATACTGTATTTTCTATTATCTTTCCAATATCACCAGCTTTGGCGTTAGGTTTAGCCACTTTTACTGCTTCGCTTAAAGCAGTCTCAGCTGTCTTTACCATCGCATCGTACTTTGGATTATAACAAACAGTTACGGCTGTATCTGCAATATAACCATGAATCTGCACACCGATATCGATCTTCAAGACATCGCCATCATTTACAATAATCTGATCGTCGGGTTCGGCAGTATAATGTGCAGCTATCTCATTCAAACTGACATTTACTGGAAATGCAGGCGATCCCCCTCTGCTTACAATATCAGCTTCTACAGATTCACAAATCTGAAATAGGGTATTACCTACGAGGTATTTATTTCGTGTATTTTCTCGCACTCGTGATGCTATTCTCCCTGCCTGTTGATAATATTCAAAAAAATTCATATATATTGGCAATTGTCACAATTGAACATATAAAGAGATATTGCAAATATCCAACCACAAAAAGAAGCAGCAGCATCTATTCGTTATTCTGTGTCAGTTTCAAATATCTCTATAACCATACTAGAAGAAAGAGCAAAATATTCTAGACTTTCTACGCCCATTGGTTGACATTAAAAAATTATTAAAATAGTATAATAATATAGAGCCAATTGCATTTATGATATCATAACTACTACCTCATTGAGGATAAAAATTGCTGATTAGGCACTTCCCCTATTATGTCAATAACATTATTTATTCTTGAATCCATGAAACTGGCTATTTTTTACCTTGTTATTCTAAGGATGATCTGGAGTTAGACTGTGTACATCTGCTCGATCCAATATATGTATCTGTCTGATATGTTAACTCTGATCAGAAAGATTTTTGATTGCTTGAAGAAACTTAAAATTATGCTGATGGGTAGTGCTGCATGAAAATGATTTTAGCAGCGGGGTCGTTGTCTAGCTTGGTATGATGCCAGCCTTGGGCGCTGGAGGCCGCTGGTTCGAATCCGGCCGACCCCACTTATTCCAAATTGAATTTATAGGTGCTGATATATTCTCAAAATGTAAGAACGTTAAATTGTTCCAAGAGCAATAATTATCGAATTAATCTAAAATACCATCTCTTATGCTTTGGAATTAGCCTTTGCACTTTAAAAAATATTCAGCTATAATAATATTTTTTATAATAATATAAGTTATTACTGTTTCTTGCATCGCTATCTAACGATTAATGATTAAAGCATTATATGGATAAATTAAATGGAAATACTGTAAATGATATTTCAATTCCATAATGTTTCCAATGCATATAATACAATCTGTGCCTTAATGTTTGGAACATAATTAATAGCGAGATTTTGTTTGGACGTAAAGCGCATTCTCAGAGTTATCCAATGAATGGCAAAACAAGAGCTGCATATTCCGATATCACATTTGCAATAAATAGAAGAACCGTCACAACTGCCTCTGTTGTTTCTCTGTCGTTTAATTTTTTTGACAAATATCATTTCTAGATATATATAATAGAAATATACATTATTAGAACAAGCCCTATTCAATTCCTTTTTTCTACAAGAATATTTAATAGTATCAGAAATATCTCATTCCTAGCGACGATTAAAATATTGGAAGCTCATCTTTTTCAATACATAAAAATATCACATTAAAAGTCAAGTAAATAATGCAAACTATAAACATTGAGGAAACGACTTACAAGAGGCTCACATCTATATTGAAAGAAATTATGCATGAAAAAAGGCGCGATATTAATTATGATGACGTTCTAAATGAAATAATTGATGTTTACCAGGAAAATAGATGGAGTCACTTTGGCGCTGGTGCTGGTGGTGGTTAAATTCAGGCTGGTTTAAATTAGAGAACATTAACAATTATTATGAAACATATGCTAACCCGATTTTGGTTGTTGAATTATTTGTAATCATCATGTAGCTGCATCTCTTGCAGATTTATCTTTAATAATACTTTGGTTTCAACATTTAGGAGTTCTGATAGCAATTTGACGCGATAGGCTAGTATAAACAATGAATTTCTGCAGTAGAAGTGACAGTAGAAGTAAATCATAAAAGACGATAGCAAAATAATGACACCTAATAAACCAGCCCCTTGGAGAATATTTATCACATTCTGATATGACTTTTTTATCAAAATTAATCAGTCAGTTATATAATTATGTAATTCTGAGATCAAATTCTATTAGTAACGAATTGATTTGAGAGCAATCAATCTATATTATCAAATGAAGAGTAACATGAATTCTTTGCCCAAAATAAATATAATGGAGTATTTAAAAATGTTCTTAACAATTCTAGAGAAACTATGAACATCATAAGGATAGAAAAGTCCAATCAGGAAGTTAAATTAAGTCTGTATGAATCCAATCTTACTTTACTTGAATCAAATTCATTTGAAGATCTTTCCACAACAAATTTTTATATGCAAACTCTACTAAGAAAATATAATATCAAAAAAGTACTATTGGTAGTTCATGACAAATGCAAGAACTCATTAGAAATGACAGTTGCGGAAGAGGAAAATTCATTTTTTATCACATAAAAAACTTGCATTGTCTTATTTTTTCTCTATCTCTAATTCTTCATATACTTATTTTGAACAAAGTTTTTTTTTGCAATAGATACTTTCATTGAACTGTGACAAATCGGACACTCTGCCCACTGATGTCCACCAAAGTACTGCCATTCAAAAGAACATTTATCATAGGTGCATTTAATCCAAATACCTTGTCCTGGTGCTTTTATCCAATTTTCTTGCAAAGGCTTTCTCGCACGGCGGGCAGAACGCGGAGGTCTTTTTCCCTTATATTCCAATAAAAATTCTTGCGCTACCTAACTTAAAGAGATTATTGTTTTAATACATTGCAGTAGAAGGATAAAGTAGCTCAAAACACTATTTGTATCATCTACAAAGAAATTTGCTCTCTAGAAAAAGAGAGAGAGACATACAGAGTTACTAGAACAACGTCATATTATTTTTATCCTTCCCAAGCATTCTTACCACAAAGCTTTTCTAGCAATTTCTTTAACACCTTTACTACTTGGGAAAGCGACAATTTACTATCGATATAGGTAATGAGCAAATTCTTGTTGAGGGACAAGTGCATAGAAATGTAGCAATAAAATACTTAATGAAAAGACGGAGGTCTTTGCTTATGACCAAAGATCCAAATAAGATTGAATCATTATTTTCCACTTTACCTAAAACTATAAAAATAATTGGTAAGCAAGTGAGTCGATCATATACGGTGAAATGGCAAAGAGAAGGTGCCGAGGACTTTCATGGTTCGCGTTTTGTATTTGTACTCTATACTGAAGAAAATGAAGAAAAACACACCAATCCCATCATGTGATATAGATCTTTTCTAATTCAAATTCTATATCTGAATAATTACCAGTGCTATATGCTGTCACAAGGTGTACAAGTTGTATTGTCAATTGTACTTCCCACCAATATTGAGATAGCAAGAACTGATTTTATCATCATTTTAGTATTTATCTAAAAATTTGATCAAAAATTGAAGTGGTATAAAACTTATCCAAAGCAGCGACGGGAGATACGTTGTATATATATATATATAGATAGGTTAACAGATAAAAAAAGATTTATCCTTATTGCTTTAATCTTTATTCTGCCGTTTTACTTCCTTAATTAATTAGCCAAATTCTTATAGAGAGACCATATACTATATACTTTTAGTTGACAATTAACTTCTACAATCAGTAATTTGTTGTATGCTCATTCAGAATATATATTACGATACAAGATTAAGTAAAAACAGTTTTGTTTATTTACAGTTGATTACAAATATTTTGAATAGTATTAATTTCGTTCTTCTTGGAGATCCCAATATCGCAGACGAATTAGGAAGAAAAGGCACAACCACAGATATTGCCATTTATGACAAAAAAACATCAGACTATATTTATAAATGGGCCTTGCCTATCACATATCCTGACAATATTCAATCTCTATTGCAGGCTGTAAATATTGCAGAATGTGCTATATTAAATGTCACAAAATTGGACAAATATCTAGGAGAAGAAATTATTGCTTTAGATTACGTCAATTTCAAGGATGGATTTATCCTCCACTCATATGACGTCGACGAAACTAAACTGAAGATGTTAATCAAAAATACCAGAGTTTCTGAATTCAAGTTATTAGATAACATTGACCAATTAAAACAAGAAATACCTCAACTAAGACCCAAATATATTCAAGGACCTGTTATGATTGAGATTGATCACGCTTTTGATGTTAAAGGAGTTGGAACGGTAGTACTAGGTGTGATAAAACAAGGAACAGTCAAAGTACATGATCAGCTGAAAATTATGCCTATTGCAAAAGATATTCTAGTTAAATCTATCCAAATGCATGATGATCCAGTATTGGAATCTAAGAGTCCAGCAAGAGTCGGGCTTGCAATTAAAGGTATATATGCTAATAATATCAACAGAGGAGATATAATATGTCCTCCAAATACAATGGAAGTATCTTCAGAAAAAGTCTCCACAAAATTTACAAAGAGTGTCTTTTTCAAAGGAGATATTACTGAAAACCAAATGTATCTGATATCTATTGGATTACAAATTAAACCGGCAAAAGTAAAACCAATCGGAGGAGACATGATTGAAATTATATCTGAAAAACCTATTGTATTTTTCCATGGGCAGACATGCGTGCTATTAAAGCCAGATAGTCTTGGAACCAGGATAATCGATAAAGCAATTATTCAATGAAAAGCCTTATCAAAAAGAAGATCTATCCAGATGATACAGTGTTGCAATTAGAAATACTGCTATCAGAGTTATGTACCTTATCGCAATACCATTTGCTGTTTTCATAGGGTAGTTTATTGACTTCAAGAATTCCTAAAATGAAAACAGATAGTAATAAATGTTCTAACCTTACTCCTCGGCATTTTCATCCAGAAAAGAGAGGGATTAGAATTTTTGGCATAGCAGAGAGTTTCAAGAAGTCTAATTCAACATCCACTCTTGGAGGTGTTGTGATGCGGCGTGATCTCATAGTAGATGGAATCGTCTTTGGCAGTGCTACATTAAAAGGTGATGATTCTACCAAAAACATTTATGGTATGTTCAGATCCCTACAAAGAGATGATATAAATTGTATAATGCTCGATGGACTCATTATCAGCTTGTATAATATCATTGATGGTGAAAAACTCAATAATATTACAGGGCTTCCAATTATTGCAATTACATTCGAAGATTCAAGAGGTCTAGAAGAACATATAAAACATCATTTTTTAGAAAAATCAGAGATGAAACTTGAGCAATATCTCAAATTGGGTAACAGAGACCAAGTCAGATTAAGAACTGACAAATCACTCTATATTCGATATTGGGGTCTGTCACTAAAAGGAGCATTAAATACACTTAATGCTTTTACTCTACAAGGATCAATACCAGAACCTATTAGAGTAGCAAAACTCTTGGCAAGAGCTCATAGAAATAGTATTAATTCCTAAATGATGCCTCAAGATAATCCTAGATATATTCTGATATTATCAATAAAGTTTATTGGCACATCTATGGATTCACTATACATAACTTTGTGTTTGCAATAAAGTGAGAATTCTCCGATGCAACAAATATTTCGAGGTATTGTCAGCGTTAATAGGTGTATGCAATATAATCACAATGAAATTATGAATCACTATGAATAGTTAACTAAAAAGTAGAATAATAGTTTGATACATTCTAAACTCCTGGCCCTACTGCTGGGTCAAAGTCGGGATTTCCATCTCCATCCATGTCAGAAAATTCTGTATCCATATGCTCATAATCGGCTTCGTTTTCAGATCCATCCAATTCTTCTTCAGATCTTTTGATTGTCTTTATGGGTCTTTCTTCCTCTGGCTTAACTATTGCAATTTCTGGCACATCAGGATAAGATTTTTCATCTGCTGACTCTTTCATGAAGTATACTTAGCATTCATCAATTATATGGAAATCAATAAATTTAGATTAAAATCAGGAAGATCATAGAAGAAGAATATTTTGACGTTGTTCACTCCTATGTTAAGTCAGTGATCAGTATCAGATAGCGGACGTGATGCGACCAAAGGACCGAAGAATAGAAAACGCATAGAGAAACAAAGACAGAAGGTGGCAAGTAGATATATCTTTATACTAATGCCACATTTTATCTGTAAAAATATCATCAACATCATTATCCTCCTATCTTTAATCCTTGGCAGCAATAGCATGTTTGTTGATACTTTGTTGATTGTATATCTTTGTCTTACCTGATGATAATGATTTATCTAAACCAAAGCAAGAGACAAAAGAAAGTATTTGTTGCTTTAACTTGCTATATGTTAATAAGTGTGTTTTTTAATATCCTTGTACCTATTTCTAATGGTGACTTCTGTCACGCCTGCTGCATCTGCAATGTCCATTTGAGTTATTGTTTCACCGGTATTTATAGAAGACATATAAATAACTGAACCTGCAAGTCCCATAGGATCTTTTCCAGCAGATACACCGCTTTTGATAATATCATGCATGATATTCATTGCTTGACGTTTTGTCTTCTCGCTTAGTTTGGCCTTGTTTGCAACTTTAACAACACACTTCATTGGATCAATCATTGGAACTTTAAGGTCAAGTTCCAATACTAGCAGTCTAAAGGTTCTTGCAAGTTCTTTATGTTTTATATTGTTAAGATGAGCAATATCGTCCAGGGTTCTTGACATTCCCATCTCTCTACATGCTATGTATGCTGCTGCAGCCAATACTGAAGATATTGTTCTTCCACGCACCAATCCTCTTTCCTGAACCTTTCTATAGATATAAGCAGTCTTTTCTATTACTGAATCGGGCAATCCAAGTTTATCCTTTAGTCTGTCAAGTTCACTAAAGGCCTGCCTAAGGTTTCTGTCAGTAGAAGTATGAGCCTGTGTTCTAAAGTCCCATGTCCTTAACCTTTCCATGGTAGTACGCATAGCCGCATCTAATACTTGTCCGCTAGCATCCTTATTTGTTCTTCCAATTATTGTAGCAAGTCCTTTATCATGTCTTGCTAGAGAGGTAGGCATTCCAGTTCTACTTCTTGTATTGTTTCCTTCATCAGTCGTAAAGCTGCGCCACTCAGGACGAGTCTCTTGCACATTATCTAGCATTACCATACCACAATTTCTGCAAATGATTTCACCAGATTCATTATCGGTAATTATCTGACCATTATTATTATTACAAATTGAACATGTAATTGATGTTTGCATGATATATATATCGTCATCTTATTATTTAAACAATAATAAACCAGATTGGATAATAATTATATAGTTTGTTTATAATTATTTCAATGAAAGATGACATGGTATTTGCAGATTGCTTGAATATTTTAATTTCATATTATCATGACCTCGTGAATTCTATCGTACAGCGATAAACCATTACTATAACATAGAGATAAATGAAGCAGTCTTCCCATTGCTATTATGATATATTCTCATTAGTTGTTCTTCTATTTCCTAAGAATATCTAGAAACAAAAACGCTATTTTTATAACTATTTCCATACTTCCCATTATCGCGTCTCATATTCCAATTTGATTTATAGAAAATATATTCTTCTTTTAATTGTTGGCATCTTTCTTTTAGTTATCTATCGATTTGTTCATAATCAATCATTCATTCTACACTGTATGTCAAATACAATTTTTTATTCTCTTCAATGGCTCTTGTCCGATACTTTGGTTTTCTATAGAATTCTTAAATACACGCTAAAACATAATGATTAGATCGCAATGTCAGAGTTAATGGCTAATAATTATTTTCTTCGTAAGGTTCAAATTAATGGATCAGACCACAAAACCTTACAAAGCGGTGTTATTTATTAGAAATGTCATTACAAAGTTATTTTCCACATCCTTACATGAGAGATAAACAACAAAAGATACTGGAAGAAATTGAGCAGGCTATTAAATCGGGATTTAAGTACATCTTTCTGGAAGCACCGGCAGGATTTGGAAAAAGTCCAGTCGCAATTGCATTAGCTAGATATCTTGGGAGCTCCAACATTTGTACTGCTACCAAAGACTTGCAAGCACAATATTCTAGAGATTTTCCTTTTATAAGAGAAGTAAAAGGAAAAAGTAATTTTATATGTATTATAAAGGACGAAATGGGTTTGGACGAAACCTGTAACTATGGTCCTTGCCTAAAGGATGATGGATATGATTGCATCTACAAAACTAAACTAGGTGATTATAAAGTACAAGGCGAAGGTACAAAATATGAAACTGTTGAACTAGATCACTTTGCTGAGAAAAAATATATTGATAGGTTGAAGTCTCGATCAAGAATTATACAATTAGACTGGAAGCCATGTCACTATTATCATCAAAAATGGACCGCACTTAAATCTAGTCATACTATATACAATTACAAGTATTTTCTATCTGATCTTTTTTATTCAAATAGTATGCAGAAAAGACAATTACTTGTCCTTGATGAGGCACATACAGTAGAATCTGAAGTGGCAGATTTTAAAAGTTTTACAGTATTTAATGAGGGCATTACTGGCTTCCTTCCAAAATTAAGTATTCCTTATGAAAACGAGTATGATATCGAAACTTGGATCGCTTTCGGAACTGAATTAAGAGAAAAACTTCTTATTTTTATAGACAAAGCAAGCGCAATACTCGAAAAAAATATTGAACAATATCCCTTTACAGAGAAAAATCTAATTGATGCAATAACAAAAGAGAAGAATTTAACGACAGTCATTGAAGATATGAGAACTAATAAGGATAACTGGATTGTGACAAACGTAGAAAAAACTGCTAATAACCAGTTACGAAAAGTATTGGTTACTCCCATTGATGTTTCGTCTTACTTTAAAGACATTCTAGACAAAGGCTCAATATCTCTCTTTATGAGTGCAACTATTTTGAGTAAGGACTATCTATGTAAAATTGGAGGCATTAAATCGGATCAGGTAAAATTTATTCGTGTCCATGAGTCAAATTTCCCTCTAAAAAATAGACCAATTTATCTTATGAATATTGCTTGGCTTAATGCAAAAACAATGAATCAAAGTTTACCTGCCATAGCCAATGCTGTTAACAATATCATGACCACACATAAAAATGAAAAGGGAATTATTCACACTACATCTTACTCTCAACTTCGATTTATAAAGGAGAACATTAGCAAAGAAAATGCAATTAGACTTATAGAAACAGGCTCAAAATTCGATCGAAATGAGATGCTCGAAAAGCATTATAAAAGTTCAAAACCAACAGTAATCATATCTCCATCCTTATATCTTGGAGTAGATCTAAAGGATAATCTTTCTAGATTCCAGATTATTGTGAAAGTGCCATATGCTGATCTTACTGATAGGAAAATTTCTGTTATGAAACAAAGGGATCCTAACTGGTATATATGGAACGCAATTTTAAAGTTAGTTCAAGCATACGGTAGAAGCATTAGAAGCAAGGAGGATTTCGCAAATACCTATATTCTTGATAGCAGTATAACCTTCTTACTAAAGCAAGCGAAGGAAATGTCACCAAAATGGTTCTCAGACGCTATTATACAAAGATAATATAGTACAAGATATTTTTATTTAGACTTAAAAACCATAAAGGCTGCTGCGTTTGTTCAATAAAAAGAAAAGTGTTTCTTCTGATAGAAAGACAGATTTAAAGAAATTTAAAATCAATTCGGGTATAATTGTTACTCTTCTTCTTATCGCTCCAATTATGTTTACTTTGATTGCTTATCCTGATACATTTTACCTATCATGGAATGTTGGACGTGGAGGCTTTTTGTTTGCCATGGTTTTTATTGCAGCAGAGGTAATTGGGTCAAACCAAAAGATCAACAGTAAGAAATTTTTCCTTATAATAGGTTTATTGAATCTTACAATAGGATATTTTATTGCTATTGAAGAATTAGGACTCAAAGAATCAATTAGAGCTGCTGCGCCTATCTATAACGTCCAGATTCAGGAAAGTTGGACTCTTATGTGGGACTTTATCATAATGGTACTTTATGTAAGTATTTGTCTATCTATATTATATGGAAAGAAAGGATACAAAATTGCTCCTGCAGGATTGGTATTTCTAGCAGGGATTGTAGTAATATTGTCGCTTGACGCATTCTTTCCAAAAGATACCCTTGGTCCTCTTCAATATATTGTACCTATGTATTTACAAATAGATCAGGGGGTAATCAGACTCATCGACAGCTCCATCATGGATCTTGGACCGGACAGTCCACTAGTGACTGCACGAGACAATATGTTGACTTTGAATGGTTTACAGGGATCGATGAATTTGATTGTGTTTTGGCCATCAGCCGGGGTCCATAGCATGATTATATATAGTCTAATCATGCTCATATTTTTTCTAAAAATGAGAATTCCTTTAAAGAGAAAATTGACCTATTTCATAATAGGTACTATAGGAACTGCTGTCATAAATATAATACGCATACTCTCATTATCATTATTTGCATTAATAGTATCTGCAAATCCTATCTCCTGGCAATCATTTCACTCTATTGCCGGAGAAATTATCTTTATACCTTGGCTGTTCATATATGTATATAGTGTTCTCTTCCTTGAGAATAGATTGGCAAGAAAGTTACAAGCATTAAAGGTGTAGGCGATATACTTCAAGAAATCCTTTAGAATTATAGTATGAACTGATGAACTTTCAATTTTCCTAAAAGTAAAAAGAAGATATCAACGAATCAAAGAAAATGTTGACATTGATTCATTTTGTTTTTGTATTGATAATATTATTATTAATAAAATTAAGCATCGTGTTCTGACCTTCATTATCCTTCAAATCAGATAGCTTAATTCCTAATCTTCTGACCTTGATATTTGGATAATTATTTAGTGTCTCATTCAATATCGACTTAACAGATGAATACAATTCATGAAAGTCTCTAGAATGAGTTTTCAAGCTCTTTGAACGGGTAATATTGTCGAGGTTATTTAAGATTAACAAAATGCCTATATTTCTAAATAATACGTTTTGATCTAATGCCATTTTGTATACAGATTTGCATATATACTCAAGTTCGTCCTCGATTTCAGAGGTTTGAGAAATATCTCTCTTCAATGTAATTATTCTTCCGATCTGTTTTGCCGATCCTCGTGATTTGACAGGTTCATTATCAATACCCTGAGCCGATTTGTAAAGATAAGTTGCGTATTTTTTTCCAAAGGCATCAATTAACCTGAATAAACCAAAGGCTGACAATTCTCCGCCTGTTCGTATTCCCATTTCGAACAATTTGGCAGTAGTTTTAGGACCAATACCTGGGATTTTATCTACATTACATTTAGAAATAAAATTTTTTGCCTCATCTGGTTCGATAATAGTCATTCCGTCTGGCTTCTGAAAGTCGGATGCGATCTTTGCTATCAATTTATTAGGAGCAATACCCATTGAGCATGTCAATCCAGTTTCTTTTCTTATTTGTTTTTTAAGATTGTTTGCTAATTCTTTTGCTTTCGCAAAATCAAAATCAGCTTTCTCTGTTACTTCAACAAAACATTCATCTAATCCGATATATTCGAATTTCACGCATTTTATTGGCTGAAAAACAATAGAGGACGTCGCAGACAAAGAGTAGTTGTCTAAAAAGTCACGTATTAAGGTCATTGCATTATCTGATTTTTCAGAATAATGCTTTATATCTGAAGGCAGAAATACTGCTTGTGACACCTGAGCAAGTTTCGCTTTCGCTATCTTGATTGAAATACCTGATTTGACTCCATATTTTCTTGCTATATAGTTACAAGTACTCACCACTCCGCTTTCTTTAGTCCTACCAGAATAGATGCAAACAACTACAGGTTTATCTTTTATTTCTGGCCTTTTTATTTCTTCACACTGCGCAAAGAAATAGTCGAAGTCAATATGGATTATTATCCTGTGAGTTGATGTATTGTCGCTACGTTGCATCTTCTCTCTATCATTACTGCACATTTTCAAGAGTATAACTGAATTGAGTAACTAAGTTCTGTATAAATTTTGTAACAGCACAGGCATCAATGCAAAAAATGATGCATACGCTCTCTGCAATTTCTTATCATTCAGATATTTTTGACTGTACAGAATATGTGTATTTTCAAAGTCATCACCAAAAATAAAAAAAGATATTTAATTATTTGTATGCTTGGCTAGCTTGTCTATAGACACTTTCATTACAATTGAATATATTTTATACAACACACAGCAAAAAGATCTTAAATTGATGACCTTGATAATAAAAACTTCTTCTTATCATCTTCATCGTCTATAGTGGAGTTGGTCCTTACAAATATGCATAGGTAATAAATATAGCAAACTGAATTTTTATAAACGATGAAGAAAAGAAAAAGAAAAATGCAGAGATAAATTAATTAGTAAAGACAAATTGAAATTTATAACATATTTTATCTTTTTATTTTCGAACTGATCTCTTTAAATGCGTCAATGTTAGCCTCCAGATAGCTGGAGATAAAATATAGTACTCCATATTTTTCTCCCATTCTGCTAATAATGTTATTTTTTTCCAGTACCGCAATATGATGCTGTATTGCTTTATAATCTAAATTTAATTTCTCTGCAAGTTGATTCATATTATATGGGCGTTCTTTTAATAATTCTATAATCTTAATTCTATTATCGCCACCCTTAGAGCCAGCAAAGAGATACCATAACAGCCGCTTAGCATTAGGGTCAACCATGAATCATGCTGGCTTAATATGATAGGAATTTAAACCTAAATGAAATATAAGCGACAATTGAAAGTTAGTCCTCATAGTAGATATTGTATCACCAATATATTAGAGACCAAAAGGCTATGCTAAACATTTTTTTATTGTCAGATCATGGTATATCATTAATATGTGATAATTTTTATACATAGCAGTATTAATGATCGGAGTTAGTTAAGTACTTTGGTTGATAAAACATAATGTTTCTCTTCTAATATGGCCTCACTATAAAAAATTAAGCAAACGAGGAACGCTCTATCACTGTTAAAACACTACGCCTGGTAAGAAAATATTAATCATATATTTAGGCAAAACGCTCTAAAGTGTCCGAAAAGTAAGGGTTCTTCAATTTTGTCTAGATAGCCAAAGAAATATGTTGTTATATCAAAATTGCTTTTTAGAAACAACGTAAGAGTCAACTCTATTATTGATGATTTCAACGTTGAACGATTGGACTATTGTTGTTGGCTGTAGGTCACTTATCAGATAGTAATACAATTATACTCTGTCGTTATTTAGATATAATCAATAGATCAACTCAAAATTTGCCACTTCAAAAATATGTTTAATGTATATACTATGAGATAGTTTATAATTTTTTATATATGATAATTTTTAAGAACTATTTTCTTACATTTTGTATGCATGCATCCTAAATTTGTTTGTACTTAGTTCAGTCAGATTTGTCTAACTATGTCTATTTTCGATAGATTTTTTTCTCTGTAAACCTAAAGAATCTAATAGTGAATTGGAATATCCTGTAGCTGTTCAAGATGATGGAATCAAATTAAAGCCTGAAAGGATGGTTATAGACCAGCTGTATCATTGTATCTTTGACAATAAGGTTTTTCTGTTCTATAAAGATGAGCAGGAATTACTTCATTGTTATGAGGTTGAGCACCCATCTGCTGTCAAGGAAATCTCCTCCAATCCATCAGATATCGAAAATATTTTGAAAAAGTATTCACAGACCTAAATAATCAATTAGAGAACAATCAATAAACATTATATTCCACTATTAGACATCATTGTAACACAATGTCGTCAAACAAAGCAAATACTGAAATCAAAGCAAATAATGAAATTTTTATTGGAAAAAAACCATTAATGACCTATGTTACAGCAACTCTTGTACAGCTTGCTAATGAGCCAATTGTTATTATAAAGGCTAGAGGAAAAAGCATAACTAGAGCAGTGGATGTTGCACAGATTATAGTAAAAAGAATGGATACTTTAGGTTACAAGATCGGTCCAGTAAAAATAGGTTCTGAATTGGTACAATCTCAGGATGGAAAAACGCGCAATGTTTCTACTATAGAAGTCTATATTTCCAGGGCTAAGTGACTCTTACCCAACATCGTTCTGATAATCAACTCACAATTAATCCAGCTACTATAAAATATATTCCGTAATAAATGAGAGCAGCGTTTAATGCCAAAAGTAAGATAGGATAATATTTTGATCTAAATATCAAAGTGCCTCTTGAGATTAAATGCGCTGTTACCGCTAGCCAACTATAGTCCATCCAGATATGAAAAGAGAAAACCACTACAATCCCCATTGCAAAGCCATACAATTCTAATGAATCAGAGATTAATTTCAGACCGGCTGTGAGCCACCATAATATAAAAAAAGGATTTAAAGCACTAAGAATGCTTCCTATCATAAAAGGATCTTTTTTATTATCTATGTTTAAATAGACGTTTTTCTCTCCATTTTTCTTTTTTAAAAAGGCAACAATTTGAACTGCAGAAAAAACTAATATTACAATTCCTCCAGATATACTAATTAGTTTAGAAACCAAATTACTAGTGGTAATTGATGAAAATGTACTCAAACCTGAAGCTAATATAATGATCAACGGCAACTCAACAATTGTATGACCATATGCCATTTTGATACCAGAATAAATCCCCTGTTTGCTTCCATATACAAGATTTGCAAAAAATAATGGTCCAGGGGAAATGACTCCTGATGCTGATGTAAATACAACTTGTGCTCCGAAACCTAAAAGATCCATATTATTGCTCTATTTTCCAACTTATCATGGAAATTCTGTGATAATATATAGTCATCATATATTATATATCACAGATGTGGCCAGATTATAATTATACTTTTTGAGATATGCTAGCAATTATCATTAAATGAAATTTAGTTATGATTTATAATGCATAAACAAGAATTGTATCAGAATATGCTCAAAGAAAGCAGAGAGACTTTATCATTTGCGACAGGCTCTTTTTAATGCAGTTATATTCATGTTATCACTCTCAAGTCAAAGCTCATAATAAAAATGTAATATCTTATATTAGCAGTCATCTGGTGCCACACAGCATTATCCCAACATCACAAAAGTCAGTGTACTACAATAAAACAAAATTCAAATATATATACTCCTATTTTAGTGTACTATGTCACAAAGCGAATGGTTTACCTCCTATCTAAAGTACAAAACCTTGGAAGATATGCTCAAAGTTATACTCTTTTCATCTCAATCAGTTTTCAGCTACATTCCCATGCTTTATCATATCAATTACAATAATCAAGAAATACTTTTCATCCAGACTGGAACGATAGGAGGAGTAGTAATTCATTATATTGTGCAGAACGAAAAGCCAAATAAAAAAATAATAGAGTTAAAGAGATTAACTGGTAAATTTAGCTTTATTGACAGCATTGGTACTGACGCTCAATCCATATATATCCCTATTTTAGAGTTAGAAAAGTCTACTCTTAGATTTCCTGCATTTGACTCATCCTCTTCAACCAATTAATAAGAAACAGAAATTTCTTATCCTATTTCTATAACAGATACTATTTTTTATAATAGACAACTTCAGATCATATACGATGAGTATTCGTTCTGTCATATCAAAGACTTTGATATATTTTCAAAGTATATTAAATGCAATTTCATCTTCGGTTTAGAAGGCTGCCAATTTTTGATAACAATATAATATTAGAAAATATATTAGAATATAAAATTCATATATATTATTATCATTCTAGAACATTGAATTCATTCTGTTTGCATTCATAAATCTCAATACTAGATATTCTCCTGCCATAGATGAAACTGCAGATAATGGAATCACAATTGGAATAATTACTGGCATTAGAAGTTGCATAAAAAACTTTTCAGTTCTTATATTATCTGAAGGCTTGAAAAACCCACCATAAACATCTACAGACCATGGAAAGAATATAGTAGTAAAGAATAACGGAACTATAATTGAAGCAATCAAATATCTTTTTACTGTAGTATTTGATGCAGGAATCAGAGTAATTCCTTCACCTCTACGATATTGTAATATTATATCTGCAAGCATGGCGGGAAATATATTCAAAAGATAGAAGGGAAAGATTCCTACAAAATATGAATTGGAAATAATTGTTGTAGTTGACTGTATTAGCATAATAATAGCAGTTATGGATGTAAAGATAAATGGCATAGAGGTGACTCTTGCAGCTAAAAATAAACAAAGACCAATGAGGAATGGTATAACTATTGAAGCTGCGGCGACCGCAACAAGTGGATCAGGATTGAAATTAAAGTATTGACCTTTAGAAAATGGAAGAGTAAACATTAAGACCATGCCTACTGCAACCATCAAAAATACCGCAAAAGCAATTGCAAGACATACCTTTGAAAAGAATAAAGTATTATTATCTCTCTTTATTGTATATATACCAATTAATGCACCCAAAGCTACCATGAGCATTCCACTTGCTAGCACAGAATGAGGGGGACTTAATAGGCCATCAAATCCAAACTGGTTGTGCCACCAGAAATCAAATGGACCCGCAGTTAATTGGAGTAGGCTACCTATAACCGCTAATTTAAGTGAAAAAGGAATTGTTAATAGCCTAGGGAAATAGAATGACGAGATACTCCTTGATCCTTTTTTGTGTTCCATTACAGTAAATAAAAATATGGCTAATATTATGCTGCCAATTGCCAATGCTACACCTGAGTAAATCACTGAATGAGGAGGAGTAAAAAAACTCTCTACATTTCCAATTCCATGCCATATAATATCCCAATTAGAACCACTAATCTGTAAAGCTACGCCTATAGAAATAGCAAGATATACTAGCACTAAATATGTACTGACACCTCTTGATAATACTATCCTGTAATTAGATTTTTTCAAATATGATTATCGATAGATATATCAGAATGTAATTTATATATTCATTTTATTGGAGCAGAATTTAAAAATTGAATCTACAACGGTAAGCAGTTTTCTGTTTCTATGACGTGCAATTTGGAATCTATTTTACTGAAGAACCAATCATTTATGCTGTGATAATAATGATAAATCTATGACTGAGAGTTCAATTGTAAAGGGTCAGCTTTACCTTTAATAGCTCCAAATATTTCTAACAATCATTTAAAAACTTTGAAGAGCCCCTCTATAATTTCTATAAAGATAAACTATTGCAAAACTCTTAAATTTCTTTGTTGGTAAGAATATCCTGTCTGGAATGGACTTTAATTAATTCATTCAAATTTTAGCCTTCAAGAATTCAAATACCCATCCAGATTATATAATGCTGTGTTTACCGCTGCCAAGTAATCAGCAGCATTATTTCTCCATTCTATCTCGATCCTTTCACAGGCTTATTAATTGCATACAATTGCAATGCGACGGTGCTTATGCTTGTACATTAGTCTGTTTACACACTGCTTATCAACGTGAATGTCCATTTTTCAACGCTTCATGCACCTGGTTTTTATACAATGTTAATCCTATCCTTTTGGCGTAGGGCTGTCCCTTTGCAAATAAATACGCCATATTTCGAAAAATTCAGAATCTACCTTTGGTGGCATAGGCGGTTCAAAAGGATCTACATATGCTTCAATTAGTGTTGGATTCTTATCCGACATTGCTGTGCGCATGACTGATTTTGCTTCGCTAGGTTCCTTGATTGTATAACCTTTAGCACCACACGCTTCAGTAAACTTTAAAATCTATTGAATAAATTCAACTCCGAATTCAGGGTTTCCAAGGAAAGCCATTTGTTCCCATCGAATCATTCCCAATGTGTTGTTTTTAATTATTATTATTACTATTATCGGAAGATTATACTGTACTGCTGTAGCAAATTCGCCCATAAGCATTATGAATCTGTTCTCGGCGTGACTGGTAGCATAGTCTCCGATATCTGCTATCTAAATATATTGTTGTAAACTCTTGTAAACTATGATTTCAAGCCATGGTTTATTGTAATAAGGTCAAGAAAAGAAATTTAAAAAATAAACTATTATCTTTGGATATCGATGAAGGATTGAGAATAGAGAGTTCTGTTCACGGCATTAGACTATTTATCAATAAGAGTGCTTCTGGTACCTTTGTCCTCCAGTTCTGCAATAATAAGGATGATAAAGAGAATAGAAATAATAACTTTGTATATTTTGATTCCGCTGAAGAGGTAATTAAATTGATAAAGATCAAATTTGGAAGAAATTTCTCAGTTTGGTCATATTGAATAGCCTTCTCTTATTATTATGTCATATAATTCGGTCATAGAATTGATGAACCAACCGTCCATACCCGCAGCTTTCAGTCCATCACGAGCAGCATCTTCTGGTATGTTTACATAAGTTATTTTTGCCTACTTGTTGTGATAGAATTTCTGCTGTATGTACATAAGAGAGCGCTTCTGGATATATTAATAAATCAAATACGACAACAGTACTACTTAAACGATAGAGAACGAAAGCAATCTAAACAGATCTACTTAGATCACAGTCGAGCCATGGATACTTTGCATATCTAGCTAAATATGCAGACTAAAGGTGTGGATTGCTCATAATAGGAGCTCCCTCAGTTAATAGTCCTAATTATTTCTCTTGCTTCTGGCTGGGGAAAGATTTCATTTAACTTCCTAGGCATCTTGTCCTCTAAGACGACATCAGAATACCATTTTGAGCCGAAGGCAACCAATTGCATCAAGATAGGTAGCGTATCTATCTTTCTCGGTGAGCCTCCCCACCACCATCATTGGCGATCTCTTTTCCTCCACACATTTAATAAAACTTTCTTTCTCAAGCTCCTTCAGACGCATTGAAAGGACCCTTGACGTAAGGCCTGGAATAGATTCTAAGATCCGATTGAAACGTTCAATCTTGAGGAAGCCGATATCTCTGATTATCTCAGAAGGGTCCATTTCTTGCCCAACACTCTTAGGCTAGTCTTAATCGGGCACTTGATGAACCTTACTTGGAGTAGGATCGCACCTTTGTCGTTGCTAATTGATTCCTCCTCCTCCTCTTCTTGACCTTTGATGTATTGCGATTGCAATTACTACTATACTTTTACTTCCTTGCATATTTTTAAACTACACTCTTTATACTATTGCCCATGAGTAAATCAAACGTAACAGAAATGGAGCAAGAGCTTCAGCCGCGTTAGGTTCTAAATGATAATAATACATGCCAACAATTGTTCATTTTGAAATACCTGCAGATGATGTTGAAAGGGCAAAGAAATTCTATACTGATCTGTTTGGATGGAAAATAGAAAAAGGACCTGGTACAGATGATAGTCGGCTAACATCAGCAGCAACAGGTCAACCAATGAAATATTGGATGGTCACAACAACAGACGATAAAGGAAACAAACCATTAGGTGGAGGAATAATGAAAAGACAAATGCCAGAACAACAAGTAACTAATTATATCGGAGTAAAGTCGGTCGATGAATACTCATCTAAAGTGCAGAAGCTAGGAGGTAAGGTGGTTGCTCCTAAACATGCAGTACCAGGAATAAGTTACTTCGCAGTTTGCCTTGATACAGAAAATAACGCTTTCGCTATTTGGGAGTCCAGTGAGAACGCTAAGTGAATAACCTATCCCTCTTTTAGCTGTTCATCCTGACAATATTATCTGCATCTTTTTTACAACCTATAATTGATGAGTATATGCCTTTACAAATGTCTATACACTTTGGTTCGCAATTGTGAAGTACAATACTACTAATACAAAGTTGATTTAGTTACTAAAAGCTCAAGTGGAATAGGACTTGAGACTGCATTGACATTAAGCTTCTCTTGTTGTAGTTATGGAGAGTGATTGGTTTTAGAGAGTTTCGACTATGAAGAATTGTCTACCTATTATTATTAAATAGAACTTGATAAGCCGTCTTCAAGTGATCTTCGGTTGGTGTTAGATCTTCAAAGTCTATATTGCATTTGAATTAAAATAAGACCCTCTATTTGTCTGGCCGACTGGGAATACAAAAAAAGATAAATCTGCTGTGAGAAATTACTTTTTAAATACATCCCATACAATTAACATTACTTGTTAAACTCCTACACATACGTTAGAATTGTTTATCATTAGTCTAATTAATCAAACCTTATATTTTATAAAGCCCAAATTGTCGAAGCTATGTATGAAAGTACTTGTATGTTTAAAACTTCAAGTAGTATCTATACTGTTGTCTTGTTGGCTAATTCTCTCTGTTGCTGGCGTTAATAGCGTATTTGCTCAACAACCAACAGATGAACCTGGTGTTACAATTAACTCACCTGAGCAAGGCCAACAAGTTCCAGTTGGTCAACTTACAATATCAGGAACATCCACTGATAATCCAACAACTGATTGCCAAGTTTCTGTAGATGTAAATGACATGAAGCCTTTGCAAAATGCTACAGCAACAGGTCCAGGAGGAGTCAATGATTATTCAACATGGCAGTTTACATACACAGAAGATTATCAGCTTATTAAAGAAGGAGTAAATGAACTAACCTCTAAATTATCTTGTATTAGTAATCCTACGAATGTCACAAAATATTATAGTGTAAATGTCACCGGCACATCGGCTACACAATCACCAGGCACTAGTATAGCTCCTTCTATTCTTCCTACGCCCTGAGTTATTTTTTGAAGAGGCTAGGAAATAGGATTAGAAACATAGTTAGATCCTGCTGATGTCAATAAATGATTGAACGGAGAAAAATAATAAACTGACTAATTCTTATTATACCCGCCTTTTTTAATCTATGTTGGCATATTCGCTGATTATGTATTGAATCTAATAGTTTAACATGGAAATGCATAATTTAGTTTAACAAGCAATTATTCTAATAATCTCTTAATAGTATTTTAAGCATATATGCAAATCTGGTCATTCAATTAAATACGTGACCATGAGTGAAACATCTTATTTACTGACGACAAAATACTGTGCATTCCTAGTTCTTTTAGCGTAAATTCGGGTTTATAAATTCTAATATTGAGAAATAGTTATTAAAATGCTTAGAAGATCTGAACCATTTAAGCAAAGTATTGTATTATTGTTATATATTGCAGGAATTTTAGGAACTGCGGATCTCTCTAGACAAATGCAAACATTGACCATCTGCAAGGTTTTAGGTATCAAAACCTTACTTTGACAATGGTGATGTTGAAATGTATCCTCTCCCTCTCTAAAAAGTGTTTCATTTTTTATTTACTATCTAAAGGGCTATACTATAATATGCATGAATACCTTTCTTCCACTAATTTAGTTTATTATGATTGTATTGAGTGTAAGAAGAGAACTCCTCATATATGCATTAGATGTCATTATTGCTACTCATGCCATCCAAAAATTGAGAGAATAGAAAAAGAGATAGAAGTAAAGATGAAACCAAGTTATAAAATGCAAAAACCGCCATTTCTTATGTATACTAAAAGTGATAACAGATATGTTTAATCAGAACTTAATGAAAGAAATCTATTCTTCCTTTCACTAATAGTATTTATGGCAGTTCCAGCTCTTAATCTCTTATTGGTAGCGATTGTATCTCTTGGTAAACACTGCAGCCACTGTTGTTTCACTAGAGATTTCATATAGTCAGGTAATTTAGACTTCATATATAATGAAATTATAAAACTATAGCCTTTAAAATAATCGTCAAGTCCGCCAAATGTTACGTCAAACTGGCCGTCAAAATAGTCAAAGATGTACATACACTTTATAGAAGCAGACTACAATTAACTTTTAAAAAAGGATACATATGCTAACTAATTATGCTTCAATCAAAGTTAGATTGTCTGCAGTTGCATTATCTATTATGGAAATAGTTTGGATCCTGATGATACAGCCGCTAGCCATAATCAGATCGTCAGGCACAGCACAACAATCAAATATATAAGGAGAAACACTATTACAACGGCTCTGTTAACTTAACAATAAAATCTATAGCTTCAGACACTCTTTATTTCTTGTATTGATAGTTACGAAAAGAAATAGGACGTCTGCAAAAGATATTGGTTATGGTCTATACTTATATTTTCTTGGTCTTTCATATAGAA
>DASQRW010000190.1:0-6555 GCA_035642715.1 Nitrososphaeraceae archaeon
TACTAAAGGTGTAATAAAAATATTAAGAGTAGAGAAGAAATATGTTATAATAATATCTAAAGATCATTATAGAAATCCGTATTTTTCTGGTATTATTAGACTTTGATAATAGTAGCAAGTATGGCATTAGAGAATAAACGATCTGATCTATTTGTTAAATGTTCAAGGCGTGAACATCAAAATGAAAATTTGATCTTGTCTCATCTTATTAGTCAATTTATGGTGTAGAAACATTGTTTATAGTGATGGAGGTAGTTTGTAGCATTATTATTTTAGATCTCTGAGAGTCAGGTCATGCCGCTAAACAAATCCTGGCATGACTATAATGAATCATTGATTGAACGTGGACGTGTACTTATGGATGTTGGTTTTCTAAAATCATGGAATAAGGAGATTGTGAAGATGAATAAAGGAAAGGTAGGAGCTCCATTTGAATATTCTCATAGTTACATCCATTTTCTAGCATTTATTAAGATTGGATTCAAGATTGCTTATAGAACTGTCCAAGGAATAGTAAGAGGAGGACTGTCTGATTATATCAGGATTGAAGAAATGCATTTTACACATATCAGGAGAAGGATACAAAATATTAAGCCATCTGTAAGAAATCTATGTTTTGAAGAAGAACATAATGATGATAATAATAAGCCAATGATATTGATAGTCGATGCATCAGGTTTAACTATATCAAAGAAAGGTGACTATATAGAAGAAAAATGGATACTTGAAAAGAAGGAATTTGTCAAGTTGCACATTGCTGTAGATGAAAAGTCAAAGAAGGTAGTATCATTCAGAATAACAAAAGGAGATGTACATGATTCCAAAAAGTTTTGTTCTCTAGTAAAAGAAGCTGCTCAAAATTATAATATCAACATGGTTTATGCGGATAAGGCTCATGATAATAGAAGAAGCTTTAACCTGCTAGACGACTTAAATATTGAACCTGCAATAAATATCAGAAAGAATGCGTCTATTAAAACAAAAGGATGTCCATTACGAAGAGATGAAGTCTTGCTTATCAAGAAACTAGGATATGATGGATGGAGACAGTTGAAGGATACAGGTAGAAGATGGATTGCAGAGATTGTATTCTCTTCTATCAAAAGAATACTGGGTGAAGACCTTCTTTCAAAGAAATTTAAAGCACAGAAAGTAGAAGCAGGATTGAAAGTAATGTTGTATAATCGATTTGTGACACTGTGATAGACAAGATCTAAGAAGGATAGACTATGAATTCAATTAATTAAGCTACAGAATATGATGGAGGAAGAACTTTATAGAGAAGCATGTATCTCATTAGCACTACTAAAACATAGACAACATACGCGTGATATGAAAGGAGTATCATTGAAAGAACTATTGAATATCAAAATGATAGGACTTACGCATTTAATGATAATTAGTATCCAGTAGACTTATTATCTTCATGGGCGCCAGCTCTTTAAGCTGAACAATACAAAGAGGGCGCCGTTAACTTAACGATCTTCCACTTTTCTTCATCATACTTTAGGATATTCTAAAGCTGGAAATGTTATAGTATATACTAGAATACAAAATGAAGCACAGAGACAGAACACATCCAGGAATAATTACGTATGGTCTGTATTTGTATTTCAATTCTAGAAGCTATAGACTTGCATCTAAATCGTTAGAACCCCCTTAAGAAGAGGACACACATGTTGCTATTTGGAAATGGGTTCGGAAGTATGTGCATCTTTTCAAGACACATTAAGAGTAAAGAAAAATATGATTAAGGAAATATTTGTAGATTAAACTCTCTGATAAAGATAAACGGTCAAAATTGGTGGTTGTGGATAGTAGCATACGAACCTCATATCAATTCCTGCTTGAGTGTACATCTTTCAAAAGAAAGAACTATTTTTATCTATTATCAGTTCTTCAAACAGATAAGAGAAAAGTATGGAGGAAAGAAACCGATCTATGCTGATGGTGTGCTCAATGGTATATCGATGCATGTAAATGGTTAAGATTAAAACACACATTGTTTATGGAACAGAAGAATATTATGGAAAGATTCATCCAGCAAATAAAAGACAGAACTGAATGCTTTGATGATCATTTTCCCTGTGTCAAAGATGGATGCAATATGCAGCATGTTTGGAATTGGTTAAGGATGTTTCTTCTTTATCTACATATGGAAACAGACAGAATCAAGTTCACAAATTTCTTGATAAAATACAGTTAAGTTAACAGAGCCAAAAACATCTGCTGAAGTGTGTGGGATAAATATCAAGGATATGAATAAATAGCTAACAATAATTCACAATGCTTCTCCAATATGCGTTTATTATCATAATGAGAATAATGCCAAAGAAACTAGTGGGAGAGGTTCAACTCTTTAACAGTCTTTCCTCTGTTGCTATTGAGTTAATGGACTCGGAGTTAATGGTGAGTGTACATATACCCTTTGAAGATACATTCAGAGGTCATCAAGTCCGGTTAATGTTTAAAGGTCTTTCTTCTTGTTTTAAGTTCTGCACATATATCATAAATCCGTTATATCACTAATGGCATTGAGGTCTGTGTATTTCAATAGCCATAATGATACAAAATTCACTTAATACAACATAGATTGACAATCTCCCAGATCAAAGTCAATTGAGTCAAATATTTTTTGTATATTTGATATGTATGAAGTATTTACCAAAAGTATAACAAAAATTCATTTAGCACGATCTAAAATATATAAACTATGCTAATAGCATTAGCACAGGCTAACATTTATTAATTACACCAACAAATTAATTTTCTGATGTCACGTTTACAAATAATTCTGATTTCAGCCCTCTTAATGGCTGTTCTAATTACGGCGTTTGCTATTTTCTCGATTAGTCAATTTCCAGTTATTGCACAGAACGGCTCGCAGAAAAAAACAAATACATCAATAGTTAGAGGAGGGCATGGTGGAGGATATAATTCAATTGAAACTACAGGCGATATTTTAGATTCTATTAACGCAGGTGAAACGTCTGAACCGAATATAAGTCCAATGAAATATTTAAGGGATTTCAATTATGGTCGAGTCTCTACAACAGAAAATGGTATAACATTGCGCGAATTTACTATAATCGCCGAGGACAAAAATCTTGAAGTATCGCCTGGTGTATTTATGGATGCATGGACTTTTAATGGAACAATTCCAGGACCAACAATACGTGCAACTGAAGGAGATTTGGTGAGGATTCAGTTCATAAACAATGGAACAGAACCACATACTATGCATTTTCATGGAATTCACGCATCAGAAATGGATGGGGTGTTTGATAATATCGCTCCTGGTGGAAGGTTTACTTATGAATTTATCGCTGAACCATTTGGAGTATTTCCCTACCATTGTCACACACTACCTTTAGAAGAACATATTTCACGTGGACTTTATGGAGTCTATATTGTTGATCCTAAGACACCAAGACCTGAAGCTGACGAAATGGTTATGGTAATGAACGGCTATGATACTGACTTTGATACAGAGAATAACTTTTACACTATAAATGGAATTCCATTTTATTATATGCATCACTCTATCCCGATTGAAAAGGACAGGTTGGTACGAGTCTATCTGGTAAATATGCTAGAATTTGATCAGATAAATAATTTCCATTTGCATGCTAATCTATTCCAGCTCTACCGAAGTGGTACCAATTTAGTACCAGATGAATATACTGACATGGTAACCATGAGCCAAGGGGAAAGAGGGATACTTGAATTTAACTACAAATATCCAGGTCCATACTTATTTCATGCACACAAGACAGAATTTGCTGAGAAAGGCTGGATCGGTACGTTCTTGGTTAAAGATAATCCGACTGAACCAGATACCCTCGCATTAAGTAAGGGCGAAAGAGCCATTTATCCAGCCGAGCTAAGTAATAATCAATATGATAATAATTCTAGCACTACAGAAAGAAAGATAGAAGATCCACAATATACAGGGACTCAATCCGGAGTAGGTGGTTAAGAGATATGGAGATAGAAAATAGAATCAATAGAAATAGGAATTCTAGTAGAAAAAAAATAATCGCTATTGCGTTAATTCCATTATTAGTGTTGGCTGGAATGATTATATTTCTTTTTGGTCCTGGTCAATCGTTCCTAAACACAGGAATACCTTTACCTGAAATCACTATAGAAAGAATAGAGTTCCAAGAAGGTAAAATTGTAGCCTACATCCGTAATACTGGTCCAGAGGAGGTGGAAATCGCACAGGCTGATATAAATGATCGAATAACCCCTGCTGCAATAGAACCTAGTAAAACCTTGTCAAGGTTGGCAGAAGCAAAAGTTATAGTGCCTTTTTCTTGGAGTCCTGGAGTACCATATCAAGTAGGAATAACTACTTCGGATGGCACAAGGTTCAGCAAGGATGTCGAAGCTGCTGCATTAGCACCAATTCCAAATGTAGAACAGGCATCATACTTTGCAGTAATAGGTACGTATGTAGGGGTTATACCCGTGTTAATAGGTCTTCTCTGGTTTCCATTTATTAAAAGACTGAGCATAAACAGGTACAATTTCTTTCTCAGTCTTACTGCAGGATTGCTGGTATTTTTGGGAATAGATGCGCTAATAGAAAGCAATGAAATTACTGCAGAAAGTATTGCAGGAACTTTCAATGGTCAGGTGTTAATTGCTATGGTTACAATCTTTTCTTTCTTAGCATTGTTATATACATCTGAAAAACTTATTCAACACGCTATAATGAAATCTTCTACTAACTCGAAATCTCCTTTGCAAGTATCCTCCTCCTCTTCTGCTTCCACTACACAACAACAAATGGTAAAACCTTTCGCAATAGCGTTGATGATATCAATAGGAATAGGATTGCATAATCTTGGTGAAGGCTTGGCAATAGGTGCTGCTGTTGTACTTGGTGAAGTTGCACTCAGTACTTTTCTAATAGTTGGATTTACATTACATAATACTACTGAGGGTTTGGCAATAGTAGCACCAATGGCCAAAAGTGGCAGAGTCATGATAGGAAAACTCGTAGCAATGGGCATGATAGCTGGGGTTCCGACCATAATAGGAGCATGGATTGGAGGATTCCTGTATTCTCCTATTGCCGCAATAATATTCTTGTCAATAGGCGCTGGTGCAATATTTCAAGTGGTACTTTCTATTGCTTCTTGGATGACAAAAAATAATAATATTGTTGAGGGCGGAAGAAAGACATTATTAAGTACATCTATGATTGTAGGGTTTATAGTAGGAATGGCAATAATGTATGTAACATCATTGCTGGTGTCGTCTTGATAAATGCTATGCGCAGATAATGGATATTTAGTAAAAATATTAGTAGGTGAATGAATGATTGTTAAGTGAGTTGAAAGATGAATCGAATGCAAAAAACCGTCGTCTTGAATCGATTCGTAATGCTGCTCATAATGTAAAGAAAGAAGAACAAGAAGAAGACCATACAGATAGAATGGAAGACTACCTTGAAGTCATTTATGAATTAGTACAGCAGAAAGGCTATGCTACAACCATAGATATTTCACAATGTCTCAATGTTAGTTCTCCAAGTGTCACCAAAATGGTTCAGAGGCTAGATGAAAGCAGATATTTAGATTATGAAAAATATAGAGGAATCCGTCTAACTCAGCAGGGAACTGATATTGCTAAGAATATCCATAAAAGACATAGTTTATTGGCTGAATTTTTGATAATGATTGGAGTAGACGAAGATACTGCAAATAGAGATGCTGAGGGAATTGAACATCACTTGCATTCAGAAACTCTAAAAAAGCTAGAAGAATTTGTAAAGACTGTAAAAAAGAACTCTGAATTTATAGGTACAGGCTGAGTATAGTATAGAACCGGCAAATATTATGTAATCACAGTATCACAACAGGCATTGGGGTAAGCATTCCCCATTTCTTCAGTGAATATACATCAACAGCTCCAATAGTCCTAATCAGTAGCATTGAAGATTATAAAGTAATAGAAGGATACAATTCTTTTCAGATGACTATATTCAGTTAAATGCTAGACGACTCTTATATTGAAACAGTATCAAAGTATATGAAGCTAGGTTAAACTGATGATGATTATTATTTATCTAAACTGTTGTGATTCTAGGCTCTGTTCACTTAATTATAATCATCACATTATGTATATCTACAAACAGATTAAACCATTTTTTAATGTGTTATAGTTTACAGTTATCTTTTTGACATGGGAAATAGTCATCAAAACTTTCAGTTCTGTCCTTTATGTATTGGATTGTTCTTTCGATAATGCTTTTTTCAGTGGTGGAATAAAGGTGGTGTTTTACTTTCAGTCGCCTACATTTTTATTATTTTTTCAGCTTGGAATAGTGCAAATGTGGAATCCCCAACAGCTAGAAAATTTTCTACTAATTTTTTTGCAATACATGGTTGTGATATTGTATCTCTTAAAAATAAGAGTAGTATCGTTTAACTTTACTTGTATTGCATTAATCTCTAAATAGATGTATGGCTTCTAAGTGAGCCCGACGGAATGAAACTTCCGCCTGGAGATAAGTTAAAGATAATCTTGCAAAACAACAAGGTA
>DASQRW010000191.1:0-5991 GCA_035642715.1 Nitrososphaeraceae archaeon
TCGACGGTAGGATTATCATATAATGCATTTGCATATCATGGACAGGAAGTTCTTCTTGCCTTAGACAGCGCACAATTCATACCTCGGTTAAATACTACTGAAGGATCTCAAGTTAAAGTACTTGTAAATTATACTGTAAATACCGTAAATGACCCTTCAATTGTAAATCAAATAATAAATGCTGTTATGAATGTATATACTCTTAATGGAACATTAATAAAAACATCTTCATTTCCAGCTGGATTTACTGCTAATAACTTTGGTACACAGCAACTTGCAACCACTATAAAAGGAAATACGATACAAAATATAACAGCAGTTATAACAATTACAAATGCAGCAAAGCTAATACCTCTTTCAAACTCCTTAACCACGAAACTCAACTTGGGACAGGTTATACAATGATAATATATAGGAAGATGTGGATTTATTATTATTACTTATCCTAATCCCATTAATTATGCCAATAATCATCGCGATCAAAATCCAAATTATCAAAAATACTAGTACAAATGTTGCCTAATATGATCAGTAGATAACGAAAGGAAAGTATATAGATAAAGAAGCAATTTCATATGACTATATTTGTTTTCATGTAGATTAATTCAAGGGAGGAGAATGCTTCCATATCATGTTCTATTAATAGAAAAAGTGTCTATAGATTATATTTGTTTGAATAACCGATAATAATATATAAAAACAAAGATCAACTGGAGTTAACATAATAGCGGTGCAGATGATAATAATCTGTACACTTGAAAATGCTAACGCTAACTATCACAAAGGAGAATTTGCATAAAACGAGATTGGGTATGTATAATTTCAAAGAGTGGTGAACAAAAGCGTCTGTTTGCTAGTAAATGAACCACTTTGACGTTTCTCTATGTAATTTGAGCTTTGCTTTTAGTAGTTAGCACTATTATTATAATTACCACTATGCTTATAATATATAAGATAGAATTACCAACCTATGAACAATATTGTTATACTTGGAGGGGGTTATGCAGGAATCTTTGCAGCAGCTAATCTCATAAATAAACGTGGGGATGTAAAAATCATTATCATTGATAAAAATCCATATCATCAACTCTTACAGCAGATTCATCTCATACCAGCAAATATCAAAATTCCAGAAAATCTTACTTTGAAGATTAATGACTTATTAAAAAATGACGTAGACTTTTTCGAAGATAGCTTGGAAAGTATTAATTTAGAGAAAAGAAGAGTTATAACTAAAACTGGCATAGAGTATTCATATAATTATATAATAATAGCTTTAGGAGCCACAGATGCATATTATAATGTAAAAGGAGCACAACAATACTCGCATTCTTTTAGATCGGTAAGTGATGCTCTAAAACTTAGAGAAGCAATCACAAAACTACCATCAGATTCTGTGATTGTTATATGCGGTGGAGGAGCTACTGGTATTAGTTTGGCTGGAGCTTTATCAGAAACTTTTGGAGAAAAAATCAAAATAAAGGTTGTAGAGGCACAAGATAATATACTTGCTGAATGGGATCCTCGTTTAGTCAAGACTGCGAAGAAGATTTTGAGTGAAAGAAACGTAGAAATACTAACAGGACAGCCAGTAAAAGAGATTAGTAATTCTTCTGTGGTAGTAGGTTCTAATATAAGAGTAAACTGTGACCTAACTGTCTGGACTGCAGGTATCAAAGGATTTGATATTAAAACTACACCACACGTTAAAACAACCAAATCTGAAAGAATAATCGTAAATAAGTATTCGCAGATAGAAGGATTTGATAATGCATTTGCTGTTGGTGATATATCTGCTTTCACTCTTGAAAATGGAATGCTTTCTCCACAGCTTGCACAGTTTGCAGTCAGACAGGCACGTAATGTTGCCAAAAACATCATACGTAAAGAAGGAGGAGAACCAATGATAGAACTTGATTATTCACAAAAAGGTCAAATATTGTCATTAGGCAGAAGATGTATAGGGCTGATAAATGGTATACTTGTTACAGGAGCTTTGTGCGAGTATGCAGAAGATTTTGTAATTGATAACTATATAGCGGCAATAGAGAATAGAGGAAAAGGAATACATGCTCTAGCTTATGAAAATGATGTAGTATCACAAATTTCAACGTCATTGAATTTTATGACTTATACTGCATCAAGAGTATTATCAAACAAGTCAAACGTAACGAGAGGAGATCTAGTATAAGGTAATTGAGAGAACAAATTTACAGTTGAATACAAAACACAATCTGAACTAATATATCAACTGAAACAACAGAAGTAACAGTACAAAAATGTCTCGATCCAAATTGCAATTAATAAACAGAAAATGAAACAATTTTAACGTTATTACAAGTTTTTTCTAATATATTGGAAAATTAGATAAGTTGATTGTTATCAATTGTTTTTCAACAGATATGTTGTATTATTAATTTTATAACCTCACCAAATGATGTATTAGGCATGAACACGACGTCGTCATTAGTAATGTAATCATCAACCTTATTTAAACCAGAACCGCCTATTATTATTGGTACTTTATGATACTTTAAATGAATTTCCTTGATCAGTCTTTCAGCTGGCTTTATATTGTCTGCAATAGTTATTGAAATAAGTATAATATCCGGCTCTATATCCTTTAGATAGCCAATAATTGACTCTGAAGGAACTGAAGGTGAGATATTATATACTTTAAATCCTTTGTTAAGAAGAAGAGATTCTATTATATTACAGACTAAACTATGTAGTTCTCCCTCCGGAGTACATATCAGAATTTTATATTGTGACCTTGTTGCTTTTGAATGAGAAATTTGTTCATTTATTACCTTTACTAGGCTGCTGGCAGTATTAGTACATGCATGTTCAGTTGCAACATCAAGTTTTCCTTGCTCCCATAGTTCTCCAATTTTATACATGACAGGTTTTAGTAGCTTGTCATAAAAATTTGCGAGTCCAAATAACGATGAATACTTATCGTACGTTTTGATAAGATCACCCAGGTTGCACTCTGTTAATAACGCAAATATTTCTTCTTGTATTTTTGCTAGCAGTTTTTCTTTATCTGCAGGAGAAGAGCTGTAAATTGAGATAAATGTGATAATCTTAGGATCATGGCGATATTCTTTAGGAATATCTTCAATTGTTACATTAGATGTTTTTCCAAGATACTTTATTATCTGTTGCTTTGAGGTATTGTTTTTATGATCCCATACGCTTTGAACAAGATAAGCATAATTAATGCCCTTTACTTTCTTACTTCTAATATATACCATTTCTAAACAAAATTATTACCTTTATTTACTATTCCCAATTATATTAAATTAGTGGTAAATAACAATTCTGGTGCTAAAAGAGAGATATTAGGAGGATTGTTGTGCAGTGGCTTTGATCCTTGCAAACATTCCTAGTGTTGCCATTCTTCCAGATATAAATCCAGTCATTGCACCATATATAAGATGGAAAAAAAATGATCCTCCTATAATAATAGGATATAATCCCTGAAAGTGTGAAGCTATGTTATAGATATATTGATTTGGTGCCGAGAACGCAAAGGAATCAAGTCTTGGCTGTATCCCTAAGGTTGCTAGTGGCACAAATAACAGAAGCCATAAAGCTATACCAACAATCATTCCCCTTGGTACGCCGTATCGTGCGTTATATGGTGCAATTTTCGGCCAAAATATTGCAAGTTGTCCAAATATGTTTCCTGCAGTAATTCCTGTCAACACATGTAGCGCAAACCCTATGTATTGAGCAGTTGTTGTATCAGTAAATCCTATCGAGATGCCAATTACAGCAAAGAAAGTACCTGGTGGAGTTCCTGATATGAGATCAACTATTACAAGTAGACCCGAAATTGCCCAAGCTGAAATAAATCCTGCTAATGAGCAATACAATATAAATAATTTAGAGGTTTTTTGCGATTCCATGAGTTGCATTGGTAGTAGTAATATAAAAACAAGTGACTAAGATTTTTAATAGTGCCTAACTATAGACCATGAACTCTTATTTTATGAAATACGTTATGAGATGCTACTACAACTACTGCCGCAATTATGGCACCAATAAAGTTTCTTATAGTCATAATTATGTCAGGAGAGCTAGCAATTAACGAATTCCCTAAAACAGTGTATATGTTGTCAGTTAACCAAAAGGCAAGAGTAATCCAACCAATTATACCTGCAACCATAGCACCAAGCCTTGCTCCTTTAATTACAAAATATATTGAGAAAGCTATTCCGAAATACCAGAAACCACTTAGAATTAACCAATTAGCTTGAAATATTTCAGGCCTGGCGTCGAGTATATAGTAAGTAGAACTTATAGCAACCATTGCAAATAGTGATATTGACAGAATTCTATTATTAAAAGAGTGAGAAGTACGCTCTCTTCTTGCAATCCTTTCTCTTTGCATTTGTTCTTCTTTTGCAGATTTTATTGCTTCTTCAAAATTTTTTAGCTGAATAGGAATCCATTTTTTTATTGAATCATCTTTTACTGTTGCCTCATGTTTGAGGCTATCTATTAAAGGTCTTGCCAATGATGCCTTAACAGGAGTAATAAGATCAATCCAATAGGAAGAAAGTCGTGGAGTGAGGAAAGGAATTATGATTATTTTTATTGACTTGTTTAGCATTTTTGCATAACGTCTCATCATATCTACATATGTAAGCACGTCTGATCCTCCAATCTCAAATGTTCTTCCTTCGGTTTCTTTCACATCAATAGCTTTAACTAAATAAGTAACCACATCGTCTACGGATATTGGTTGTGATTTAGTCAGGACCCATTTTGGACACACCATCGCAGGAAGCCTCTCAACAAGATACTGTAGCATTTGAAATGAACCTCCTCCTTGCCCTAAAATAACAGCAGCTTGGAATATTGTCACTTTTGCATCGGATGTTTTTAATATTTCACCTACTTGTTTTCTGCTCCTTAAATGTTCTGAAAGTTCATTGTCTTTCCCATGACTCAGCCCGCCAAGGTAGATAATTCTCTTAACTCCACATTCTGTGGCTGCCCTTGCAAAATTTTCTGCAGCAAGTCTGTCCCTTTCTGCAAATTTCTTCCATTCCTTAGAAGAACCTTCCATTGAATGTATTAGATAAAATGCAACGTCTACTCCAGACATTGCTTTTACAACTTGTTGATAGTTAGTGACATCTGCATTTACTATTTTAACATCTCGATTAAAATGACTCTCCAATGACTCGACATTTCGTGTCATGCATATTATCTCTTGATAGTCTTTAGAAGAAGCTGATAAAGATAATCTATATACTACACGGCTTCCAATAAAGCCACTAGCACCTGTGACCAAAATTTTTAAAGTCCTACCTTTTGAATTGCGAACAACCGTTTGGTTTAAGATATTTTGATTTTGCATTATTCAATCACTGTAGTAAATTTTTTTATTTTATTTTTGATGACTATCCATTACCATTGTCATAGATATAGGAAGAACATTTGCTAAATTTTGCATAGTCTCATCATTGACGTACAACTCAATCATATCTCTATTCCCTTTTGTGACGGTGCTATTTATTACAATTTTGTTTTTTTCTCCCATATAAAAATAGATCAATGCTTGATCTGTATCTATTTCAAAATCGCTAGGAAATATTACAGATTGATTTCCGACTTGTATATTTATTCTATATGATTTATCACCTACAACAGCTTGGCCATAGACATAGCTTTCCCCCAGATCTAAGTGCAAATTAAACATAATCGATCTTATCAATTTATTTCGATATCGCTATCAATCTTCCCATATTTAAGCAATGCCAACAAATCATTATAGTGCCAAAACATATTATTAACTTTGCTAATACTAAAATCGAATATAGCACAAACCAATCAACAAAAATACTAGTAAAAAAAGAAAAAATAATAGAAGAAGATGATTTATTGTTTATATTATTTATTTTGCCATATTCCAAAGGTATTTTTGTGGAACTTCTAATATTGCATAATACCCTTCTGATATTTCATTCATATTTT
>DASQRW010000192.1:0-15532 GCA_035642715.1 Nitrososphaeraceae archaeon
TTGTGCGGGTCGTGTGACCATTGTCAGATTCAATAATCTCGGTATCGAATCTCCATGTTATGAGCGCAACTGGAGGTCGGAGAATCACAAAATGGCACTATGACCACAATCATCCCGACGCCGCCTTTAATTGTTACGTTCCAAGAAATACCTTGCAAAAATAAAAATATAAATCTTGCTAGAAGATGATCACGACTGCTTACAGAATATCTTCTTGCTGTCTCCTAGATAAAAGAAAATTATAGAAAAGCTCATCCAAGAAGGTTTTCATAATCATATATATTTTAAACATCTAAATAAACAAATGGAGAATATAAAAGTCTCGAGTTTAAAATATGAGATATAAGAATTATAAGGAAATATATGAAGGAAAGACAAAACAATCAAAATCTCTCTATTTGAGATCTACCAATGTCTTTCCAGGTGGTATTAATCATAACATTCGTTTTTTCGAACCTTATCCTTTCTTTACCAAGGCTGCTAGAGGCAAGTACCTTCTTGATGTTGATGACAATGAATATACTGATTATTGGATGGGACATTGGGCATTAATTCTCGGTCATTCTCCAGATATAGTTTCCAATTCGCTTTTGAAACAAATTAGGAAAGGCATACTATACGGTACGACAAATGACCTCAGTCTAGATCTTGGAGAAACTATTCAAAAGCTGATGCCAAGAGCTGAATATATTCGCTTTTCTAGCACTGGTTCTGAAGCGACCATGTATGCTGTGCGACTTGCAAGAGCAAAAACCGGAAGAAGAGTGATTGCTAAAGTTTTAGGTGGATGGCACGGCTATAATACATCATTGATGCATAATGTAAACTATCCCTTTGAAATCCAAGAAGGATCTGGTCTGATTCGAGATGAAGAGCAATATATAAAATCAATCCCCTTCAATGATCTTCAAAAATCATTGAGTGTTCTTGAATCTATTAAAGAGGATTTAGCCTGCATTATTGTCGAACCTGTTCTTGGTGGCGCTGGATGTATTACTCCTACCGATGGATACCTACAGGGCCTTCAGGAATTTGCAAAAAAAAACGATAGCTTATTCATCTTAGATGAAATTGTAACGGGTTTCAGATTATCAATTCACGGGGCAGCTAGCATTTACAAACTTGAGCCTGATTTGTTTACGTTAGGCAAGATCGTAGGAGGAGGATCGCCTATCGGAGTGGTATGCGGCGATAAAGATATAATGTCTCTTGCCGATCCAATATTAAGAAAGAATAAAGAACTTTATTGTGCTATTGGAGGAGGTACTTTTTCTGCAAATCCAATAACTATGACTGCTGGTCTTACAACTATCAACTATCTTAAAAAGAATAAAAATAACATCTATACGAAGATCAATAGTCTGGGAGAGGAAACCAGAAAAGGTCTAGGCAGGATTTTTTCAGATTCAAAAATTAATGCCGAGGTAACAGGTACAGGATCTCTTTTCCAGGTTCATTTTCTAAATGAACGAGTTACAAGTATAAATAGTGCAGTAGACGTTGCCCTCTCTGACAGAGAATTGTTAAAAAAATACAATTTAGCTCTAATGGCTAATCATGGGATATTTTTTTTACCCTTGAAAATGGGTGCTTTTTCTGAAGCTCATGATCAGTATGATGTGAAGAGATTGCTTTCTGCCACGACCTCTTTATTGGATTTAGGATTCTTATAAGAATCCTGTATTGCTACAGTCTATGATTTCCGAATTTATTAGTATGAAGAAGGTATTTAATATAGTCAGTCCATATCTAGTCTAACCAGAGATTTCAGACCTTGCATTGAGATTATGAAAATTGTCAATGTTTATTATGTACCGCATCGTAGTTTTTTAATTTAACGACTCTTAGATAAACATAGTAATCTAAGACTATCAAGGAAAATATACAAGATACTATATAATATAAGATTCAGGGAAAATCACCTCCTAGTAGAGAGCCGAGGCAAATGATTAAAAATGGTAGAAGTTATGGGATAGTGTTGAGTATTTGATAAAAACATCAGATCCTAACCTTATCGAGTCTATAGATCCTATCGAAAGGAATGCAAAACCTTATTCCGATCCAACCAAGACCTCAAAGTCCCTTGAACCTGAAAAAATCAAAGGACCCAATAATAGCAAAAAGATATGGATTGAAGCATACGGATGTTCCGCAAGCATGGCCGATTCTGAGATGATTTCAGGATTATTGAAGGCAGATGGTTATGAAATAGCAAACGACGAAAATGAATCTGCGCTCAATATCATCGTAACTTGTTCGGTAAAAGATGTAACCCAACATAGAATGCTTTATAGAATTGAAAAGCTTTCCAAGTCAATAAAACCACTAATCGTAGCTGGATGTTTACCAAAGACAGAAAGACAATTAATAGAATCACTTAATCCATTTGCAAGCTTACTTGGTCCTCATTCCATTGACAACACTATCGATGTAGTGCATTCTGCTCTTTTCGGTAAAAAATCCGTCCGTCTGCAAAATTCTATTTCAGACAAACTTAATCTTCCGAGAATACGAATTAATCCTATAATTAGCATAATCGAAATTTCAAGTGGCTGTATGAGCGAATGTTCATTCTGCCAAACTAAACTTGCAAAGGGTATGCTTCGCAGTTATCGCATAGGTGATATATTAAGACAGATGCGTAGCGATATAGCTGATGGCTGCAAAGAAATCTGGCTTTCATCTACTGACAATGGCTGTTATGGTAAAGACATAGGATCAGACCTTGTAAAACTGCTAAAAGCGTGCAGCGCCCTTGAAGGTGATTACAAAATTAGAGTTGGAATGATGAACCCAATGTACCTTCTTGGTATGATAGATGATCTGGTACAAGTATTTTCAGATACTGACAAAATCTTTAAGTTTTTACATATACCTGTCCAGAGTGGTAGTGATACCATTCTCAGGAAAATGAAGAGAGGACATACTGTAAACACTTATCGCAATATAGTTAAAGCATTTAGGAAAGTATTTCCTGAAATCACCATTGCAACTGATGTAATCGTCGGTTTTCCTTCAGAAACAGATCAAGACTTTCTAAAAACAATTGCATTGATAAAAGAGACAGAACCAGATATTGTAAATTCCTCAAAATATAGCGCTCGATCTGGCACAGAGGCTTGCAAACTTAAACGCGTGAATTCATTTATAATAAAGCAGAGAAGCGAACGCCTTCATAAACTGATAAAGGAAATAAGTGCAAAGCGTAACTCTATCTGGAAGGGTTGGAAAGGAAATGTAATAATTGATGAAATTGGTGAAAATACCATACAAGGTAGAAATTATGCCTATAAGCCTGTTTTACTGCCATCAGAATGTCTTGCTTTATATAAGTCGTCGAAGTTTAAGACTCGTCTTGGAGACAAGATGTCTGTCGAGATTTCCGAGTATTCTAGCTATTCATTAACTTCATCCTCTTTTAATTTCAGCGATAAATTTTAAATCAACTTTTTTACACAATTGCCTATTCATATTTGATTACTAACATTTTTAACTAATATTAATAGATAGATTAGAGGATTGGGGGCTATGAATGATAATTATCTACCAGTAAGACACCCATTAGTAATAGTCGGTATAGGAGGTGCAGGTAGCAAGATCGCAGTCGACGCTAGTAAGTCGCTGAATTGCAAATGTGTCTTAATAAGTAACGATAAAAATGATCTTAAAGGAAATTATCAAAGTATATTCATTAATTCCGATTCATGGATAAACCCTTCAAGTTACAAGATACGATCTTTTGCGCAGTCTTCAACTAAAGGAATTAAAGCAGCCATCGATGGTTTTCAAACGATAATAGTTATTACAAATCTGGCAGGCCGGAGCGGGACTGCAATGTCACCAATAGTATCTAGATTAGCTAAACATTCAGGGGCTACTACAATAATATTATTCGCAATAATGCCTTTCGGCTTCGAGAAAGATAGAATATTTTATGCTGGGATATCCCTAAAGCGATTACGGAAAATTGCAGATGCAACAATAGTAATAGACAATGACACATTATTAGAGAATAATCCTGAACTGTCACCTCGGGAGTGTTATGGAATCACTAATAGAGCAATCTGTGAAGTTATTTCTACGATTTCAGAAGGACATATTCGTCCTAACATGAACATATTATTTGCAGGCAAAAAAAATACCAACTCTGTCGAATCGTCTATTAAAGATTCAATCGAAATGTTATATGACAATGTCGATCCGAATTCAATAAAGAGAGCGTTGCTGTATGTAATGGGAGGAGAAAATGTCCCCATAGGTAAACTTAATTTTATTGTTAGCACCGTACAAGAGATTTTCACGGAAGAAAAAACTCCTGAAGTCGTTCTGGCCATGTCTGATTCAAAGAGAGTAACGGTACATCTAATGGCTACAGTTCGAGACAAAACGAGATTTGATAAATACGATCCTCTTTCAGAGATTATCCCACAACAAAATGTATTGGATTGGGAAGAGTTAGATTCTTCTCCAGATATAGAGATGACTATTCCAAACCTTGAGTAGAAGGAAAAAGGATCTTTGTTGTATCCTTCAATATCCTAAGCTTTTATACAGATCTTTATGTATACGACATAATAATATTTTGATTATCATCGCAATTAGGAATATTTTTAGTCGTTCATATGACAATTATCTATTGATTTTATTTCACAGAGATGCTTACTTTTGAATTGTTAAACTTATTATAGCATATAGAGAATGAGAGTATCTGAACTAGAAATACTTCTGCCTCTATTAAGTATCTTGCTTTTCTTCAATCAATCAGCAGAAGTATTAGCAGAATTCGAACCCTTTAGATCTTCCTTTTCATGATTATGAGAAGTTGATTCAGATCCAGCAGTGGCTGCGGTTTTTATTGCTTCTTCGTACGAAGAAACTATAACTATTCCATTATCGTCTTTTACCATCTTTACACGCACCTTCCTTGGAGGATTGGTTTTGCCTCTCTTCCAAATCTGTCTGTTCAAATCCTGATCTATTTTAATTTCTTCACTTTTCATGTGTTTTTTCGCAAACTCCTTGATCATGTTGATAACTCTATCAGTTCTCTTGTGCTGGGGAGTTATCCAAGCTCTTCCTAAATTAATCGTATATACACGAGTTAGATTCTCGTCTATTTCTGACATTTCTTATCACAACACCTCATTATTTTATCCGACTGTTACATCCGATCTTCGCCATAATCTTCGCTTTGGGTTAGTTCTAACATGTCGATGCGTTCTGATTATTATCCAGGCTGGCACCGGTCTATTTTGTTTGGTGCGTTTTACTAATCGTTTCTTACGGGCAGTTTTCTTTCGGGCAGCCATATACTCCATCACTATTGAGACTTATTTTTAAGTGTTAGTCTAACCCGTAGTGATCGGATTAGCATTATCGTTGCATCTTAAACATAGCCATAGTATTTTTCATAAATAAACTTGATATCATCATTTATTTACTATGTACATTCCATCCAAATGAACTTCAGTCAGTATCCTATCTGACGTGTTCTAATTTGCGTTTTGGTAAAAACTAAAACAATAAATTGTTATTGATGATTATAATGTGTAGTCCAGTGAGTTCATGTCTAAAATTGCTTCAAGCGCTTAGAGAAGATGAAGAAGAACAGAAAGTTCACCTCTAACCATAAATACTTTGTTATTAATTAGAATCCTTTCAGGAAATACTAAAGAATTAAAAAGAAACGATTAGTGAAAAAATAATTGTTGAATAAAAATACAAAAAAGCTAGTTTCCTTTTATTCCTTTTAAACGGAATAATTAACTGGTAGTCTGCTCCGTCGCTGCGGTTGACGATGATGTAGAAGTTGCACCATCAACTATTTCAGCTGTAGCGAATCTGTTTCCTACTTGAACTACACGAATTTTCGCGTTCTGACCTACCTTGCCGTTTTTAACAAAGATTACAAATCCTTGTATTCGGGCTATACCATCGCCCTTTCGGCTTACTTCTGTGATCTGTACATCATATTCTTTACCAGTTTCAACTGGCTTTGGTCCAAAATTGTCGTTTCTTCTGAATCCTCCGTAACTCATTCTAAATACCTTGATTCAAGACAGATACTAGCCCTATATAAACTGTAAAAAGGAGTTTGACTGTTCCAATAGATGCTTCGCCCAGCCTTAGAGTTTTTACCACCATTTAATATTGAGATAGTAAAGCAAAACGTAGTCATGTGCCAATTCTTATGTTTTCGTTACATATTGAGCGTATGCATTCGACTGCAGAAAGAATGGCAAGGTAACTTGTCTTTGGATTATTTGGACTTGGTGTATTTCGAACAACAATATTAATTTCACCAAATTTTCCTTTTGCAGTTATTTCATGTTGGTTTACGGAAACAGAGGGGTCTGCTATTATTTTGACTTTTGTGGCATCCATACCTAATCCAGCTAAGCTTAGAGCGGCTGCAACATTAACGTTGGCTGGAAATTTTTTTACAGCATCTCCTGCAGTTCCTTCATAGATTAACTTTTTCCGAGATATCGACTCTGCTTTGAATCGTGCTGTTTCAAAAAAAGGTGCCCCTGCTAAAGACTTCGGACTTTTTGTTGTAGTAATTGTCACAGAGGATAGTAAATGCCTGACACTCCTAATAGCGTCAATGCCCGCTATAGCGCCAGTAGGCACATAAATGTGAACTTGCTTTTGGGAAGCAAGATCCAATAATTCATGAATAAGGTCGCGCTCCGCAAGAGCACCGACGCTCATTATAATCAGATCTTTACCTGATTGAAGTATAGTTTTCGCAAATTTTCTCACTGCGTCTTGTGAAGCTGCTTCAATTATGATGTTTGCATCCATAAAGGCAGTAGAAGAAATCAGTTTGGAGAAATCTGAAAATGATTTAGTAGCTGTATTTCGTAGCTTTGATTGTAGTTCCGTTGCCGCATTTTCAACCTTGTCGTAAAGTACCACCAATTCCGCTTTCTGTACCATACCAGTATCAATCGCAAGGGCAAGTTCGCTTCCTATAGTTCCACAGCCTATCAGTCCCACCTTCCTAGACAACTTATTATATTTGAGATTTAATCTATATTACAATATTAAGTTGCCTAGTATCTTTTCGCTGGATTTAAAATTATTTGTTAAAAAGTTTTCTAGGTTGAGCTAAGCAAAAACCCTCAAAGGAGTTTCAATGATATTTTTCATATAAATAAGAGATTTAGTGCTTAAATAACTAATCTAAATTTTCATGTTCAAAAGAAAGTCGAGTTTTTTCATGCGAAGCGGTTATCTTCTTCCGCCACGTTCAGGTTTTTTCTGACCTGGCAACCTTCTCTTTTCAAAGCGTTTAATAAAGTTGTTTTTGTTACGTGATTTCGAAACTAGACTAGATCTTGGTTTACCTTCGATTTTTGGAGTCTGACCTCTTACTTTACCAGCCTTGGTTAATGATCCGTGTGTTGGCATATATTTCGCTCACCAAGGCTATATCTCTGTCTTTTATATATGTATTACTAGAACAATCTTTATCAGTATTATAGCAATCTTAAGAAATCCCCTCTGGTGCAATTATCAACAAACAGGTTGAACTAACTGCTAACGTGTTTTTGTCTATATTGTTTTGGAGATTCTCAATCCTGTCCTTATGGACTGAATGGCTGGTTCAATAATGCTTTTGTCGAAAGAAGAAACAAAGATGGTACGGTACCTCGGGAAATAACCAGCATACGATAAGCCCGCATTTGGTAACATATATCGCTACCTGCAAGTTTTAGCAACTATAAATTGTGAAACCTTCCTTCTTTAACAAATATTTCTTTTGGTTTTTATTTTAAATCCATTCGACACAGAGAGACATGACATCTCTTTACAAATTTAGATAATGCTTTTATTATGACTATGTAGAAAAGCCTAAAAAATATAAGTACAACAAAAGTAATCCATTTTATGATGCCCTATTTTTTATAAGTATAATGAGAGAGAGCCAGCGGACGATTCTAGCTTTAGGTTTTATTAGGTAAATAGAGCCGATAATATCGTTTCAGCTTATTTTGATAAGGCTTCTGCAAAGTATTAGATCATGTGGCAAGTATTGCCCATAATGTGGATACTAAAGGCAAGGCTGTCCTAGATTATACTACTTTAAATGTGGTAGCAAAGATGTAGTAATTGTTATCTAAGGAAAATGATGATGCAAGATAGAGATTATGCGGATGAGGTTATTGCTTTAAAGAAAGAAAAGAATGCAGTAATTCTTGCTCACAATTATCAATTACCTGAAGTGCAGGATGTAGCAGATTTTATAGGAGATTCTCTAGCACTTTCACGACATGCTGCACGTACGGACGCTGAGAACATAGTCTTCTGCGGCGTACATTTTATGGCGGAGACTGCTTCGATTATATGTCCAGATAAAAGAGTTCTTATTCCTGATTTAGAAGCAGGCTGTTCTCTATCTTCCACTATTAATGCAGAAGAGTTAAAGACATGGATTAAAGAGCATCCAGAGGCCATAGTTGTTAGTTATGTTAATACTAGTGCTGAAGTAAAGGCATTATCAGATTTCTGTTGCACTTCTTCAAACGCTGTTAAAGTAGTTAACAGCATTCCAAAAGATAAAGAAATATTGTTCTTGCCTGATATGTTTCTTGGCTCATACGTTGCGAATGTAACCAAAAGAAAGAACATGTATATTTGGCCTGGCGAGTGTCATGTCCATGCTGGAATAAAGGCAGAAGACATCAACAAAATGCTTACAACTTTCAAAGAGGCAGATTTTTTAATTCATCCAGAATGTAGCTGTACATCATCAGCGCTATATCATATGTCTACTGGCGAATTGATAAAATCTGGCCACATTTTATCGACCGAAGGGATGATGAATCATGCCAGAAAATCAGATGCAAGTCAATTTGTAATTGCGACTGAAACAGGAATTCTTCATAGAATGATTAAGGAAAATCCCGATAAAACATTTATTCCAGTAAAAAATGATGCAGTTTGTAAGTATATGAAAAAGATCGATCTAAAGAAGGTTCATAATTCTCTAGTGAACGATATATATGAAGTTAAAGTGCCCTCTAAAACAGCAGAAAAAGCTAGACTAGCTATTGAGCGTATGCTAGTAATATCATGAAATGTGACATCTGGACAGCATTTCACCAAAAATTGGTCTCCTCAAGTGCTTTCCTCATAATTCTCGATGATGAGCAAATACTAACCCTTAATCTATACTATATGATTTAGGACGATCTTTTAGAGCGTATTAAAGCATTCATATTATTTCTAGGCTGAAATCAATTGCCTTAGGAGAATGAGTAAGAAACCCAACTGAGATAATATCAGGATGTTCTTTTGCGTAGTCCCTTATGTTCTGCATGGTAATTCCTCCCGAAATCTCTAGCTTTACCTTTTCTCGTATACCCATTCTTGAAAGTTCTTTAATTATTTTAGCTGCCTCCTCGGGAGAGAAGTTGTCAAGCATAACAATATCTGCTCCAGCGGTTATGGCTTCAATAACTTCTTCTGAATTCTTAGCTTCACATTCTATGGTTATTGAAGAGGCTGCCTTCTTTTTTGCAATTTCTATGGAGTTCCTTACAGAGCCTGTAATTGCAATATGATTATCCTTTATCAAGACCATATCATCTAATCGTATTCTGTGGCTATTTCCTCCTCCTATTGTCACAGCTTTTTTATCGAAGAATCTCAAACCTGGTGCTGTTTTGCGCGTACTGGCTATTATAATGGAATCACTTAAATCTACAATTGCATCCTTAATGTATCTAGTTTCAGATGCTATGCCACTCATTCTCATTATAAGGTTTAAGGCTGTCCTCTCTGCCTTTAGAATAGAACGTGTCTTTCCTTTTATTGTCATTACGACGGTCCCCTTTTGAACCCATGATCCATCGGAAACCAAAGGTTTTGTGTTGCAGCCACACAGATCGAAAACCAAACTCATTTCTTCAAGACCGCACACTACTGCTGATTTTTTATTTTTGCATATAATCTGTGCTCGACTATGAAGATCGTGTGGAATAAGACAATTGCTGGTAACATCTCCAGTACCGATGTCTTCATGCAAGAACTTTACTAGAGAATCTCTCATATAAAGAAACGACTTTAAATTTTTCATAATATAACATTATATCATTATGAAACTTTTAGTGCATATTTATGAGGAGCTGTAATCTCTAGAGTACTGGCTATCTGTGATTTCGAGGGGTCAAAGACTAGGATTATTCCGGACCAATCTGGAGAAAGATCAGATGATTTACAAATTGGACAAACCTTCCCAATAGTTATTGCCTTGCATTTTTTACAAGCAACTTCTTTAGGCAATTACTATTTGCCTCCTCCTTTCTTTTCTTTCGCTGGTGCAGGCGTAGCCGGCTGATTGGCCTTCTTTACTTCCTGCACTATCCATTCAGTTGCACCCAGAAAAGGTTGGCGACAGGTTATACCAATTTTTCCCATTGCTGCTCCTTTGCCTAGACTTACAGCCGTAACTCTTGCTCTTATTCTGGAACCTATTCTCAATGATTTTGCCGACTCATTGGCTATAATTACACCTTGTTTTACATCACTCCTCAAATAATCATCTGTTATTTGTGATAGATGAAGCAATGCATCAGTCGGTCCAATTCTAACAAAAGCTCCAAAGTCTGTGATCTCTACTACCTCTCCTTCAACTACTTCCTGCAATTTTGGAAAGAACGTTAACGCCTTGAAATTCACTCTATGATAGGTAGCACCATCACCAGCCACTAGTTTACCTATTGAATTGGCGGTAGCATCAATAATTATAATAATGTAACCTATGTCTGGACTTATCATGCTCTCGTACTTTTCTTTTAATATTCCAATAGCGGTGTTCTTCAGGGAATTAGTTAATCTGTTTGGTGGAATTCTGACAACATCACTCATATGCACTATAGAAAACATACTGTATGTAAGCAGTTAATCGAAACATCAATTTATGAACCTTTTGATTCAAGAATGATATGATGAAATGATTTAATCTATACTATGTATATAAAATTTCAAATTTCATTGAAGATTCTGTTACTTCAAAAATGGCATCCTTTGCGATAGTATTTTTTAAAGTAGATCGAAGGTATCCTTCGAAGAATTTGGAACCCTTTCGTCCTAGGCGATGTCGTATTACGATAATTCTGCTACTTGATTGTGAAATTTCGTCATATGTACCTAAATGACCATATCTACAAATGATTTTTTCTATATATTCTAGGACTGATTTTTCAGTCAAATCCTTTTTCCAAAACATTATTGTATCAATTGGAACTGTTTCGCCAAGTTTCATACCTAGATCGTAGAGACTTTCCTCATTACTACAATCAAGCAATGAAGTCAAGATTTCACGGTTTACAACCACCATGTCAATTTTGGATAAATATCTAGTAAACTCGGTATATCTTCTTAAGATAATTCCTACTAGTGCATTTACTGATATACCCATTCTTTCTGCCTCCTCATCTAATATTTTGGAATATTCATTATCAAATCTAAAAGACCTTGTTGACGTAGTAGAAAGACCATTAGAAGATAATTTAGGAGGCATTTTCACACAATTATTATTTCTCTCAATTAAATGTATTGTGTTAAAATGAAATTGTTTGTGTTATAAATGGTGACTAGTTTACAACAATAACATGATAGTACACATGTAGCTTATATTTATTCTACAGATGGTTATACTAATGAAAATGTCACAAAACAATATCAATCGTTCACTACAAATTGAACCCCGGTCAGATAAAGGCACCGATAGTTGTTCGCTGTGCAATAGTACAGCAACGGTATTTGATGCCGAGACTAGTGAGATCGTTTGTAGCACTTGTGGCATGGTGATCCATGATAATATAGAATCATTGGGACCTGAATGGAGAGTTTACTCGGGCGATGACATTGAAAGTAAAAGTAGGACTGGAATGCCAACTTCGTTAGCATTCCACGATATGGGTCTATCGACTTTCATCTCATATTCTAATATAGACGCTAATGGCGCCGCTATTAGTCCAGAACAGATGAGCAAAGTCCAAAGAATGCGTAGATGGAATAAAATTTCAAGTAACAATAGAAGTTATCATAGAAATTTAAAGAATGCTTTTGCTATTATGGGAACAGTAAAGGATAAATTATCTTTAAATGATGCGCTGATAGAAAAATCGGCATATAATTATCGTAAAGCTCTTGACAAACGTATTATTAAAGGCAGATCAATTCGAGCGCTAGTCGTTGCCTCTGTTTATGCAGCATGTAGAGAGCTAAACATTCCTAGAACGCTTGACGAAATCGCTGAAACTGCAAATACTGACTCGATTTTTGCAGGAAAATGTTATCGTCTATTGGTAAGGCATTTGAAACTTCACCTGCCGGTCATCGACTCTAACGTTTATCTTGCGAAAATAGCGAGCAAGGCAAGAGTAAGCGAAAAAACATATAGAAGGGCACTGGAAATGTTAACTGTTATAAAGGAAAACCCTGTTTCACATGGCAAAGATCCCAATGCACTTGCAGTTGCAGTTTTATACGCTGCATGCCTGAAAGAGGATGAGAAAGTGAGTCAGGCACAGATCGCAGTGGCAGGAGATACAAGTATCGTCACTCTCAGAAAAAGGTTCCAAGATGTAAGGAAAATTTTTCCTTAACTTTATAATTTTTATTCTATTTACACGTTTCTAACCACTTCTAATATATATAGTGAATGATTTAAATACAGTAAAGACAAATTTTTTAAATATGGTTACTGTCGATCAAGTTCTTAGTTCTTTAAAGAAGGTTGTAGACCCTGAACTACATAAAGATATTGTATCTATGGGCATGATAAAAGATTTAATAATAAATGATGGCAAAGTAGCTTTTACACTCGAACTCACTACTCCTGCTTGTCCATTTAACAGCGATATAGAACAGGATGTTAGGAATGCTATTACGAATATAGGAGTTCAGGATCTCAAATTAAAGGTAACGGCACGGGTTATGGAGGGCCGTGCTATATCAATGGACGAGTTGTTACCCGGCGTCAAAAACATATTAGCGGTGGCCAGCGGAAAGGGAGGAGTAGGCAAGACGACTGTTGCTGTGAATTTAGCACTTGTGTTATCAAAGACAGGAGCAAAGGTGGGATTGTTAGACGCTGATATATATGGCCCAAGTGTACCGTTGATGCTGGGCCTAAAGGAATCACCACAGGTAATCGAGAATAAAATTCAACCACCGATAACATCAGGTGTCAAAGTAATATCCATGGGATTTTTCTACGAGCAGTCGCAGCAGGCAGGAATTTATAGAGGACCTATCGTATCAGGTATAGTTAAGCAATTTCTTACAGATGTGAATTGGGGCGACTTGGACTACTTAATTATAGATTTACCACCAGGGACTGGTGATGCACCATTAACAATGGCACAAACAATTCCAATTACGGGCATACTGATCGTAACAACTCCTCAAGAAGTCGCTATGAATGTCGCTGTCAAGGCAATCGGTATGTTCAATAAATTAAACGTACCGATTGTTGGTGTTATTGAAAACATGAGTTACTTACAATGCCCACATTGCGATGAACATATACACATATTCGGAAAGGGAGGCGGACAGAGAGTGAGTGAGCAATTCAACATACCCTTTATTGGCGAAATCCCTCTTCATCCACATATCATGGAGGGCAGTGATCGCGGAAAGCCGATAATAATAGCCGAACCTGAGTCTATGCAATCACATGCATTCAGCAAGGTTGCCAAGATGGTAGCCGGACGAATAAGTGTAATAGCAGCAGAGATGAACGCACAAGAAGAAGACGAAACAAAATCTGATCAGATACAACCTCATAATGCCTCTCACGCCTGAATGTATCCGAATTCTAAAAGAACCTTTTGGAAATCTCATTCCTGACAAAAATATCAATAGACGCAAGCTTAATGCAGTGTTAAGGGATGCAAAAAAAATAATATCTGTTGGAGACGCGACGACCGACCGTTTAACCTCATTTGGTATCATACCAGACATTTCAGTCGTTGACGGGAAAGAGAGACGTATGAAAAGGAAGTATGTTAGTAATTCTTCCTTGAGCGGCGATCAAATAGACAAGAACTTATCTAAAGAATTGAAATGCTCTAATGAAGCAGGAACCATTTCAAAGAAAGCTGTTGAGCTATTACAAGATGCATTGGAAATGTCTTCTCCCGTGAGAATCATAGTTGACGGAGAAGAAGATTTACTGGCGTTACCCCTTTTCTTAATTGTCCCAGATAAATCAGTTGTCATGTATGGACAACCTTACGAAGGCCTGGTTGTAGTAAAAATTGATTCGAAGATTCGAAAGAAGGCTAAAGATTTAATGGATAGGATAGGAATGGTTTAAATTCAGGGTATGAAGATGTGGTGGCTGTATGATTTCTTATAAGAAAAATGATTAGTTATACCAACTATCTGACCCTGCCTATAAATTATGCTTATTGTGGCACTAAGCCTTTAGAGGAAATGTTTCTCTTAAGAAATACATTTTTCTGTTGAATAAATTAAAAGGATTCTAAGAGTAGAAAAATCGGATAGGACACGAGAGAAAGTCAAAAATGTTGTTTGCTCGACTATGTATCGCAACCGCATCCATCATTAAGTGTATCAGAGGTTTTAATATTGTATATTATCATACATTTATCACATATGCTTCCGTCATCATCAATCGCAGTATTGCAGAACGCACAAACTCTATTGCCGTCGAATGACTCCATTGGTGTATCAATGTAGAAATAAATTTTTAACCTTTTTTATCTCAGCAGCTATTTGTCGCCACTTTGAAAACTATTCTCTATAGTTATGACATTCACAGAGACATTTTGCCATCTTAATGTCGAAAGAACAATCATGGGTAGGTCCACAACTACCATCTACAGGCCATTCACCAGGACAATCGATATGCCTTCCACGTTTACAAAAGAATGTCAAATTCAAATACTATTCAAACAGAGATAAAGCAATTTAATTTTTGTGTTCTGATATCTGAGATATTGTATTATAGGTCAATATTGAACAATTGTGGTGCATAAATTGATCCTTCTCTAACTCTCTTAACCTTTGCAATTGAAAGGTAATGAGGCCATACAGTCACCATAATACTTCCTTCAGGAACGCCTTCCGGCAAGTCGATAATAATAATATCATTTTTATTAACTCCGTGTTCACCTAACTTTTCAATGCTTAGGCTAATCAGGTCTTTTGTCATGCCACTACTGTAAACGTATACTTTACCTGTATAATCGATTTTATTGTTCATCCCGCCTTACTTTATAAAAAGCTTACAAAAAAACTAATCCTTTTTTTGTTTACAATTGCAGCACATTTTCTGCTCTCCTCATTTAACAAATCTTCACTTTTCTATAACTTCTCTATTGTATATGTGTGTATGTGTATATAGACAAATAGATGCAAACAATTTATGATTATGACATACATAAGCTCGCAATTGTCTTTTTGCATGTAAAATAGTCATTATGAAAATATTCTGTATTCTATCTTTTAGATATATATATACTGGATTGTTCTCCCTCAACAATAC
>DASQRW010000193.1:0-4933 GCA_035642715.1 Nitrososphaeraceae archaeon
TCTTCTTTCCTATTATAGTAAATTTCTGACGTATCACTTTGATTAGATAGATTTGGAAATGTAGATAATGCAGCAACAATAATTAGTAGTGGACAAAGAAAAATAATCCACAGTGGTAATAGCTATAGAAGTTAATTCACGGGTTCGGTGGTATCCGTTGTGCTAGCACTTGTAAATTAGAATTCTAAAATATGGATATTATTAGAAGATTTTAAAGTTTTCTATAGTCTATCGTCCTCGGAGAAGGAAGTATCTTTAGCTAAGATGACCAGACCACAAGAGAGTCATTATCTATTAATATTGTCACTCTTATTTTGCTTCTGTTTATTTTTTCCATGCTGCTAAATAGTATATTATGAAACCCCCAAAGTATCCATAAAAGTTGAAATGAATGTAAGGACACTCATCAGATCTTGAATGTTTATGCACATCGAATAAACACAGGCCATGATGGAGAATATATCTTTAAGCTTTTGATTACTAGAGGCCTAATGAATTACTTTTTGGCTTCTTTGGCTTTTACTAGTTGATTTTATCAAATAAGCCAGTAAGACTACTAAGAGTAATTCGGTTATTATAGTTAGTATTCCATTAGGTTCTAACTCGTTTATTGGAGCTGCTTCACTCGAGAAGGGCGGCGTAATTAACCTTGCCAATACAAATATACCAACTAATAAAGCGTTTCCAATAATCCCAAAATAATACAATATTGACTTATTAATTGGAGATACTTTCCCACCTATTATAATAATAATTATACCGAAAATTAATTGAGCAATTCCAGTAATTAAGAAAAATATTCCCCATATGAAAGATTCTTTCATATGTTCTTGTATTAACAGTAGATGAATAATACCAGCAGAAATAGACAATATTGCTATTGAGAGGTTGGTAATGCTAATGCTTCTACTTTTAGAATAAACAGGCTTGTATCTTATGGGCGATAGAATTCCTACAGTTATACCTAGCGCAAATACTCCCACCCATTCAGTTAAAGGGGAAATTATATTATCTTCTTTCATTGTACTCATATTAGTATCATTATTATTCTCATCATTTTCACTTTGAGCATAGACCTCATAATTACCACCAAAAGTAGTGACACTAGTAAATAAGAAAAATGGGATTTGTGGAAGTAATAATAATGATATTACCATTGATAATACTAATAATTTAATGTGCATGTCACTATCAAGTGCAGTATTCCAGCCAGTAGAGTACTTGATGCTGCTCATGGTGTTAAATAATGTATTCTTTATGTGGACTGACGTAAGTTCTGCTACTCAATTGTAAACCCTCCATCAGGGCTTGCAACAGAATTTTCATTTTTTCTTTCGTTACTAATATCATTAACGATAAGGTGGGATATTTGTAGAGACTATATATATATATATTTGATAATACGTATAAAATAGAATCTTAATACTAATAAACTACTTTTGGTAGCATTATTTTGATAATATCTAATTTATGAGGAAATATCTTATTTTAACAAATAATAATCTAGTAGTTTCTATAAGCAATAATTGACAATGGAACACTTTTTAGAATACGTGATGGTAATAGCAGTATAATTAGAAAAATTAGATTGACTATATCATAAGTCGTAGTCTATCTCAGGAAGCGATTGTTGTTGTCTGACACACAGCCTAAAACAACAAAAGGCCTGGCAAGGAGGATGACTGTTGTTTCTTCCTCCAATTGATTTCTCTATTTGATGATTTAAGAAAGCTTATGTCAATCAGAACACGACCATGTTCTAATAATGATTCGTTATAATATGCCATGATGACTTGCTTCCTAGCATATTCCAAAATAATAATGGTTTAGCTATAAGAATTGCGCTTCAATCTAGAATAAAACAATACACTTAAATGCATTTCACATGGATAGCTTTATGCATTTCAAGCCTCAAAGATAGTTTGAAATCAAAGCATTGCTTAGAGTGTTTTAAAATAGGATTAATCTGGAACTTAATAGGCATCAGTTTTATATTTTCAGAAACCAGATACACGCTAATGAAAAAGGATTACTTGTTTAAAAATCCAAATAATGATCGATACTAAAATGATAACCAATACTAAGAAAAATACTCCTTTTGACATCATTTCGCAGATGCATGATATTAAACAGGTTACGAGTATTAAAAATTATAAAATCTATATTGGGAAAATGCAATGATGTATGCATTTTTTAATATTGTTATGTTCTTATTGTTGTACAAGTAGGCATTATATCTGTTGTAAGTGATCAGCTTTAGACGTAATCTTTCCATCAGCAATAAATACCACACATTATCTAATGGGAGCGTTAGTCATTAATCTCTTGGCAGTGGTTGTTGCATATGCGTTCCCCATAAAAATTTAAAGCAGCCAGCATTTTCAATCTCTTTTGCAAGATGAATGATATTTCTTTTGTAACATGGTCTTCACCGGTTTTCGGCAGTCTTATTCCTATTTTCATATCACTCAATACACTTTAGTTTTGTCAAATAGTTATACGCTATATTATTTAATTTATTATAATAACATAATAATAAAATGAATACTGATGTTAGAAACAAGAAGATAGTAGCAGTAGTTACTGGTAGTTCTTCTGGTATAGGATTTGAAACCTCCTTATTATTAGCAAAAAATGGATTTTTTACTTATGCTACAATGCGCAATCTTGATAAATCTGACGCAATTATCGATTTAAAACAAAAAGAAAAATTACCTTTAGAAGTTTTAAAGCTTGATGTAACTAATGACAAATCTGTTAAAGAAGCAATGGAGAAGATAGTAAATGAACAAGAAACAATAGATGTATTAGTTAATAATGCTGGGTACGCATTAGTAGGAGCCTTAGAAGAGCTTTCAATAGAAGAATTCAAAGAACAATTTGAAACTAATGTATTTGGTGTTATTAGAGTCGTACAAGAAATACTACCTATTATGAGAAAACAACGACATGGAACAATAGTAAATATAAGCTCTCTAGCTGGTAAGATAGGCTTTCCTCTTACTTCTGCTTATGTCAGCTCAAAGTTTGCTTTAGAAGGACTATCAGAATCCATGGCTTATGAAGTGGAGCAATTTGGAATAAAGGTTATACTTATAGAACCAGGCGTCATCAAAACTAATTTTGACAAAAATTTAAAGATAGGAAAAAAGGCGTCTATTAATACTACTACTAATAACAGTAATTCACCCTATGCGGATATAACAGAAAAAAGAATTGCAGGATTCAAACCTAGATTTGAAAGTGGTTCATCTCCAATAGAAGTAGCCAAAGTCATTTTAAAGGCACTTACATCAAAAAATCCTCCATCAGAATCAAGATATATGGTAGGTGATGATGCTTTTAAGCTGATGGAAATAAGAAAGAAAAAGTCTGATAAAGAATTTAGAAAATTAGTGATGGAAGGTGTTCTAAAATAGCTGATGAAGCTGCAAGGTTCATAATGTCTTAATATATACGTCAGTTATTCTCTAGCTCCTTGACCGTAGCTATTTTTCTATATTCAAAGAAATTGTGTAATTGTTTGTAAGCATAGCCTTCAAATAACTTTCCTAATATGCCATATGGTAATTCAAATTCAATTTCATCTATTATCTCTGTTTGTTTTCCATCGATATTACGAAACTTGTGTAAGTGCCTCCATTTTTTGAATTGGCCTACTAGCATTTCATCTACATATTCATATGCTTTGAGAAATGTGACCTTTGAATGCCATGTCATTCTTCTTCTTATTATCTTTGCAATTATTTTACCACTAACCCATATCTCCTGTCCTTGAACAATCTTTTGATTAGTAGTATTTATGATCTTAAGATCTATCTCCTTTGGTGTTATTGTCTCCAAATGCGTGACATCTGTATAAAAATCCCAAACTCTTTGTATAGGGCTTTTAACAATAAATGAATGTCTAAATGTTCGCAAATTGCCATGTTATCATCTACACAAGGAGTATTTACAATAATCTATAACATATATGATGCAGTTACCATGAAGTATTAGTCTCACCTATTATTGGATTAGTTCGCAGAGAAAGCTGAATAAAATTAGCTTCTATAATACAGCATTCACATTATAGAAGAAAACCAAATTAGATATTCAACAGCTTAAGAATCACCTATGCAAGTTTGAATGCTATATTGTAATGACTTTATAGAGTTTGCTATTAACGCCGCAGATACCGTAGAAAATTTTATGCAATGCAAATTAATAGGCTGTAAATGCATTAAGCATATGAAATATAACTTTGAGTCCCTCGAGACAACTAATATAAGTGCGGGTTCGGTAGTTCTCGACCTGATAGCAGTTCTAAAAGTAGGTTCTTAACATAAAATAGATAACTTAAGCTTTAAAGGTTTCTTTCCTTTCATCCTTTAGATGAAAATGACTATCTATCTATATGTTCTTATAACTTGCCTTAAAGCAGCTGATTCTTCTCTATAAGCCTTGATTGTTGTATTTTACCATCAGGACATATTACAGTTACAATTACAATGTTTACTTCCGTATCTGAAGCAAGAATAGGAGGTTGTACCTTTTCTATTTTGCAATTGGCATCAAGTAATTTCTTTAATTCAGAAATAGAGTTAAATTCAGATGACACTATTATAATGCTTTTGTGTATATGTTATTAGTTTTAATATTCTCTCACAATTATAATATGTGTACATTTGATACACTAATGTACTTTTTTAGCTAGTGCTTCAGTGAGCCTTTGTAACGCTTGCGACCCATCATGAGTGTCTAGATGTACATCTAATATACACAACTCTTGAGAATAAATTTTTTCAGCAGCAGAGAGAGATTCTTCTAATTGATCTTCTGTTTCTATGACAAAACCTTTTCCATGACCACCTATTACGTCAGGAATTTGGCTATAATTCCAAGGCAATAAATCATTAAAAGGACCATCAAGCATAGGACGTTCTGTTCCGTA
>DASQRW010000194.1:0-6773 GCA_035642715.1 Nitrososphaeraceae archaeon
CTTGAGCAGATACAATCAAACCTAAATTCTACTTTAACAGGAGTACCTAATGCTACGCGTACACTAATAGGAGAGACAGAAGCACAACAGAAAATTAATAATCTTAAACAAGTACTTGAAAAGCAGCAGTGGGGAGAGTAGTAAGTATAACTATTGGAGTTCAAGTCTGCTATTATAGCATTGCAATATCAGTGATACTGCTTTCGTTCTCTTGAAATAGTTCATTTCCATATTCCTATTTCTTTGCATTTATCTGCTCAGAAATATTGAGCATATCTCTTGAAATGTAAGTGACAATATCTCGTAAGATGGAATAGTCGTATTATTATCTAAAATACTGCATTATCATCAATAGCTAAACTAAGATCACTCCATGATAATTTTGTTCCTTCACCATGCGCTTCTAATACTTTTTCTTTAACATCGAGTTCTTTTTCTTTATCTTTTTTGTTATACTCTCGGTAATTTCAGCTAAAGAAATTTATCTTCGACATCTCTACAATACAAACATAATTTTCAAAGAATGAAAAATACAAATAAGCAGAGATTTTGCAATGCATTTGCATAAATATATCTTTTACAATGTTTATATCACAGTCACTGGTTATCACGACTAATGAACAAACAAATACTGCATTGCTATCATTTGCGCAAGAGGGTTTGCTAGGAGATAATGATTTATAATGTCTGACTTTAAGGTCATAGTACAAACAAAGAGTGTTGATAATGATGAAAATGTATATCATGCCATAGTATTTATAAATCCAAAGACAGTTGAAACGAAGGAACTGACCTTCTCTGAAAGCGACAAAATGAATAAGGCCACTTTTAGTTTTCCTTCAAGTATTATACCTGAGGGAGACTATTTTGCGGTTTCTCTTGTTGCGGTAGATGGAGGTACCAAAGTGGTGGATATAGGCAGTAAGATAGGACAAAATTCAACTGCACATAAACCTGAGGTAATTGAGTTCCCTTAATACTTTACGTAAACTATTTCTAAACCCGGCCAGAATTTTTTTGTCAGAACATGTTGTAATGATGGTGTCATATTGAATCAATATCAGTACCAGAAGTTGCATATTAATGCTTGTGAGAAATACCAAATAGACATTAGCTTAAAGAGAATATAGAATTTTTTTTGGTGATGCATGTAGCCATTTACGTCAATTTTTACAAAATTTCTGTAAACTAGCGTGTAAACAGCAACGTTTTTGCAACAAGGTATAATAATGCATAGTTTGTAAACTATGTAATGTCTGACAACGTTACCAATGAGAAGAAACGTATTGTAGGTTTAAGGTATCAGATCATGAATATAACATTCTGCAACAATATGCTGACATGTCAAATTTGTTTCACACTCCTCTGGCCCCACATTGATAGCACTACTTTTGGGATTCTGAAATATAAAAAGTGAAAACAGATATTGAAATAAAAAATAACTACTACTATAAATGATTCTTAAGAAATCTTCTCATTCTTATTGTAATCAATTAATGTTTATTGGAGTCAGAGTATAATGACATTATTATTCTTACTAATAGTTTGATAAATGACAATAGTAAAGCAAAAATACTATTTTGAAAACAGAATACATAGCAGAAAATTCAAACAATTGTCATTAGCTTTGTTCCTCAAAACAGAAACAACAGTGACAGAGAATGATCTATACTAATAAAGATACTTATAAACACTATTTCATATCACCTTACATGGCTAGAATTATAGCTGATGGTATGGCAGTGGTCAGCTACTTGTTGGTAAATCTGTCTAAGATTCAGTGCATGATGGCTATACAATTAACACTATGACGTTAGAAGATGGACATCATCTTCCGTTGCATTTCTGTAGAATTGATACAGCTTAACTTAGAAATAAAGACATTACAGAATTTACAGATTTTTTAAAAGACTCATTTAATCAATCAATGCATGGTTGTCAAGTAGTCAGAGATGCCCTTGGAGAAGCATTGATCGACAAACATTTAAGTAAAGTTTTAAATGAAAAAACTGCTCAAAATCATCAAAGATACAGAAATAGTGCACGCGAGCAGCTAGTTCAATTATTTGAAGCAGATCGGAACATTCAAAGAGAAAACTTATTTTTCTTGCTCTCTCTCTCTGATGAAGATCTAGATCGATTTGGAAGATTTCTCTGTTGGGTATGAAGAAATGAAAGCCCACAAAGGCCTTTAATCTATTGAGAACGAAAAGACACCAGTAAACTTAGAGAGGAATTAATTAGTAATTCCTTTTTTATCACTCTAATATAGTATTGTAATCGCTCATCAACTTGGTTTAGAGATAAAAAATATTACACAAAATAAATCTTGGATTATGATACAAGACCATAGGTTGCAACTAGAGTCAAATCTGTCTTCTTGCATTCCAATGAACCTGTGTTAATTTTGTTTTAAGAAGAAAATAATCATATTATAAAGAGCAATCCACAGAATGGTATGTCGTCCACTATTTAAAATCTGTTGTTTAAATGTGTCATAAAAACTGTCAAAGTGCAATATGAACCGGGAAGAACTCCTTTTTGTGTTAGGCAAAGTCAACCAAATATTATGTATAAATAACAGAAATGCTGCCTGTCACATGGCCAACTAAACCATCACCATCAAAACTATAAAAGTCTGTATTAAAAGCCAGATCCCTAATGTTCTTTTCTTTCATTAGACTAACCACATTAGAATCTTGAGGATCAAGATAAATATTTTTGTCAATAGTACATGAGTGCCTAACTAGCCTAGTCATGAAATAATATGAAAACGATTTGTCAAGATTTGCTAATCTTTTTTGGTCTATTGATGTTCCACTCGATTCTAACAATTCTATCTTTCTTTTTTTCAAATTCATGAATTTTTCTTCTGTTTCCAAGCCTAGGGCGGCCTTTGTCTCTTGACTAATTTCATCTATTCCTGTCCCTTGTGACACTACGCTCGCTTTTCCGGATATATACTCTTTATTATTACCTATGTGTAATTGTAAATTATTAATTGGTTCCCTTCCAGGTATATTGCTACTGCCATCAAAATAATTATCTTTGGATAAGTTAACCACATGTCCTATTAACAAATCATCTATATTTTTACCGTCTACGGTTACATGTGAAACAGTAACGCCGACTTGATCCGAATATGTGCGTGGTGAAACAGCATTATTAAATCTTATAATTCTATCCAAATCGGGTTCATCTTCATATGCAAATGTCCAACCAATATTTCCTCGTGTTTCAGTAGATAGGTCACTGTCTGTTGCCAGCCTGCACTGAAATATCCCATCGAATCTAATTATTATTGTATGTACTGACGAGAAACCGATAGTACCATTCGCTGAGCTATGCATAGACAACGTGAAGAAACCAACTATAAAAAGATCCTCATTATCAAAATAATGCTCGGATCATAATATGGAATAACATGATTTTCATTATCAGATTCATCGTAACTATCTACAAACTATTAAGCAAAATTTGAGCGTAAGCATGCATAATCTCGAAATTGCAGAATGTGAACTTTTGAGATATTAACCGATGCTCGTGAAATATGACCTTCTACAGCAGCAGCTGCTTTCTCCGAGGAAATTATAACTCCTATCATCTTAAGTTAGTACACGAGAATATAATGTCATTTTTACGAATAAAATGAAGAAGCTTTGAAGCTAGCCTCTTTTCTATTAAAAATAGGAACCTGCTTTTTAGCACGATATCATCATGGGTCCACCGAACCATCTAACTATACAGGTTCTTGTACTACGGAATATAGAGTAATTATTGCTGGTATACTGAAGAAAGGAGCGATTAATAAAATAGCAATGAAATTATCTACTCATCGAATCATACCACATCTGTACCTAATTCTAGCAACTCAAATTATACAACATATATAAGGTCCTTTTATCCATAAGAGAAGAAATCTTATCTACTATCAATCTATTATCTCTTCTATTGGGAACTTTTACTTTAAAGGGAAAAATAATTTCAAAAGATCAACTTCCATTAAAAGATCTAAAAATAGAAGCCTATGATGACGATCCGCTGCTAAATCCACACGATCTCCTAGGGGAGACAATTACAGACTCACATGGATTATATAGAATTGACTTTGATGAATCAAAATTTAAAGAATTCTTTGAAGTACTTGAAGGAACGCCGGATGTATATATAGTATTAAAGGATAATCAAGGAAACAAGATACTCACAACAAAAGTAATGCAAACTAAAAAGGAAATAGAATATCATATCAGGGTAGTTGATAATAATATTCCAAATCCTAACGCCATAGACATCTATTCTGGTAATGCTCGACGTATGATAAGTATGTTAAATGAAGTTGGAAGCATAATTGGAATAGAAAATAGGATAGACCTAGATATTCTGAATAAGGGTGATCCTCCTGAAGAGGTTAGAGAGAAATTACAGAATTTCATTAACGGATATGAAGAGAGGAAAAATAACTTTAATCATTTTAGTGTAATAATGAGTACATTAGTTGATTCATTCTTTGAAGAATTACATATAGGAAATATTGGATATGATGGACCACAGGTACCAAGACAGCCAAGAAGGGAAGCGTATAATCAAGTTATTACCTGGCCAAGACAGGAGGAATTTAAATGGGCATAATCTATGGAATAGATCAGCTCACAGACAGACATGAAAAATATGAAGTTATTAAAAATGATATTATTGAGAATGCAGATGTTTGCATTATAGGATCTGGAGCCGCCGGCGCAGTTATTGCAAAGGAGCTCGTTGAATCTGGAAAGAAAGTTGTTCTAATTGAGAGAGGTGGATATCATGAAGGAAAGGATATGAATCAGCGTGAAGTTGACATGATGCCTCTTCTTTGGAAAAATGCAGGTTTTAATTTTGTAGATAGCCTCAGAATAGCTATTGCCCAGGGATGTTGTTTAGGTGGCTCAACAATAATTAATGATGCTGTTTGTTTTGATACTCCTCCACGTGTACGTGAGGAATGGAATAGACTTGGTGTCAATTTTAGCAATGATGAATGGTTAGATCATCTTAAAAAGGTAAACAGTACTCTCCATGTGACTAAAGTAGCTGACGATGAATTAAATAGAAACAATCTGATGCTCAAGAAAGGTGCAGAAGTACTTGGATTAAGAGAGCATTGGAATAATTCTAGAAATTGTGTTAACTGCATGCAATGTGGATTCTGCCATATAGGTTGTCATTATGAGACAAAACAAAATGTTCTTGTAACATATATCCATGAGGCGTTAAAGAAACCTGACTCTGATATGAGAGTCTATTGTAACTGCTACGTCGAAAAAATCATCCATAGAGATGCCATTGTAGAAGGTGTGGAAGGCAACTTTCTTAATATTGATGGAAACAAGACATATAGAATTAGAGTTAATGCAAAAATAGTCATATTAAGTACAGGGGCTATAGCATCATCAAAGCTTCTTCTCCAAAATGGAATAGCACAAAATACCGCAGGAGTTGGTTTATGCTTGCATCCAGGAATTGAGGTCATAGGAGACTTTGATTATGAAATAAAGGGTAACCAAGGAATTCCTATGGCATATACAGTACATGATTTTGGTGTAACCAGAACTACAGACCAAACAAGAAAAGAGTATAATTTTGATGCTGGAGAGTTTCTAATTGAAAGTATCTTTCTTCCATTACTGCAATTTTCTATTGCACTTTCAGGTAGCGGCATAAGTGAGCATAGAAGACTCATCGAGAGGTTCAATAATTATGCAATGGCCGGAATTGTAGTACGAGATGATAACATTGGAAGAGTAGCTCTTACACCCACGGGAAGATCAAGTATTACTTATGAGCCAGGAGAAAAAGAACTCAAGATACTTGCAAAGGGTGTTGAAGTATTAGGAAAAATGTGGTTTGCACTTGGAGCTAGAAGAATAATTATTTCTCACAGAAATATGAGCATCATAGAAAATGAGTCAGATATTCCTAAACTCATTGATAATATACTTAATGATCCAAAGAATCTGCTCTTAGGTTCTGCACATCCTCAGTCAGGAAATAAAATAGGTACAAATCAGGCTGACTCCGTAGTAGATTCATATTGCAGAGTTCATGGATTTCGAAATCTCTTTGTCTGTGATGCAAGCGTATTTCCAACATCAGTAGGAGTCAATCCACAAATCACCGTAATGGCAATAGCTTCTATAGTTGCATCAAGAATAATCCAAGATTGGAAGGATAAATATGATAGTATTTCTTTGAACATGAATTTAGGACATTCATGTGCAATATCACAACCAATGTATTGTCTTAGAGATAATTTATCAAAACTATTTGATTCTGTAAGTACTCAATTTGACACACAGATGCTTGTCAATGCTACAAGTGATAAAGCAGAAGAAGCAAATTGGAAGTTCGACTCAGAAACCCTTACAATATCAAATAACTCACATTGGAAGGGGATATTTCCTCGAGATACTGACATACGGAACACTTTAACACTTTACTTTGGTGGATTTTGGAAAAGATTTACAAAGAATACATCAGGAGGAGACATTATTGGAACAACTCATCCATTTGAAATTCCAGTCTTTGCCCGAAACAAAGCTACTGATGAAGAGTTGGATGGATTTGGAAGAGGGATATTGCTAGAGTATCTAGATCCTCCTTACAATATATTTTATGATGCCTTGAAAATAGTAGATGAAAACACTATACTTGGTAAAGCCTTTCTAGGTAAACCTAGACCAGGTAAAGAAATCCTTACATTTTCAATGTCAAGGAAGTATCCTTTTGAATTTATG
>DASQRW010000195.1:0-20951 GCA_035642715.1 Nitrososphaeraceae archaeon
CCAATTGCGAATGTGGTCAAAAATATGCTGAACCATATTTGGAAGAAATTCGGAACAATTCCTATATTTATCATAGCAACAGCTAAAGACGTAAGCAAAGACATTATCAAACCCATTATGGCTCCAAATAATAATGTGTAGTATTTCCTAGGAAATTTCCAAGAGTTTCCTTTTCTATGCATTTCAGTAGGCTTTACCATAAAAATATCACACATTGTCAAATCTTCTTTTCTTGCTAATAAGGTTAACACACATTGAATCACACTCTTCTTTTTTATACCATTCTTTTGCTATTGCTCGCACCTGACGGATCGATTTATTCAAATTGGTTTGGTTGACCTCTTCATTCATTGACATTCCTTCAGCAAGGATTCCTCGCACATCTGAATACCCCATATATTGGAATTCAAGGTTTGATAATGATAATGCATGCTCCCTACCTGAAAATGATTCATTACTGTAAACTCCTCCACTTGATATCAAAGTCAGAGCTTTTTTCCCAGCATTTGATATGACCATCTGGCCATCTTTTCTTTCCCCAAATGTGACTCCCTTTTGTATCACAGAATCAAACCACGCCTTTACAATAGCTGGCATCGAGAAATTATACATTGGAAACGCCACTACCACAATATCTGCAGATTTCAATTGAGCAGCCATTCTATCCATTTTGGACAAAGGCATCTCTTCTTCTGGTAACAATTCTTGTCCTAGAAAATTTCTGTTAATGTAAGCTAACAGGTTGTTGTCAAGCAACATATCTGGCACATCATCTAAAAGATCTAGTTCCTCAACATCAGAAATACTGATTTCCTCTCTGAAGGCATCCAATAATTTCTTGGTATTGGATTGTTCATTTCTTGGGATGTATTTTACAATTAGAGTTTTCATAGGTTCATAAATAATAAGCTGCTATTAATTTTGGAAGGGTACATTGTACTACAAAATAGAATGATGAATACCACAACTACTATTATTATTATAGTAGATCTTAGTTAAAGCACTTGTGTGTCGAAATAAACAGTAAACGTTATGAGATCAGAGATCAGAAGAAAAACCAAATATCAGAACTTTCTCAAAATGGTAATTCAATTTGTTGTGTGTGAGGAGAATAAACGGCAAGAGCCCAATTATTATTTTACGGTCTCTGAAACCTTATTACCACTGCATTTTTGGTGACATCAAATCGTGGTACTATGCTAAGATCAGTTTTCATGATCTCATCTACCACATTCATCAGATAGTTTGACCACTTTTGTCCCATAGTGTGTAGTAGAGTAATTGTGTAATCTCTTCCTTCATTTTCAACTTCAAAATGTGCAAACCCTCCATATCTACATAATAATGATAGATATGAAAGATATGTTTCCAAATTAATTTTCTTAGATACAAATAATATGAATTCCCTGGATAAGGCGGATCCTAACTCTCTAGAAATTGTCTCAACTTTTTCATCATCTACTGATTCAAGAAAAGCACATAACCCTCGTGGATTAAGACTAATGGTAGCAAATCGCTCCCTAAATCGGTCCCATTCTGCATATTTTGTCATGATAGAAGATATGAGGGCATTAACGCTAATTCTCTTAAGCTTGGCATCTCTGTGAAGCAAATCTTCTAATTCCTGTGTAATTCGGATAGTACGTAGAAGAGTTTTTTTGCCGGCAACCAAATCAATTCTAATGGATCATATATTATCTTAAAGTATAAACATTGCATCATGTTATATATTTACTATCTATAAGACAAATAAAATTGAGTATTATACAAGGGTATTGAGTACATTGTAATGAAATAGTTGCGTGCTTGTCTCTTTAGTATTTTTTGAGGTTGGGTATGACAGCATAATGATTAAATTTCCTCTCTAAAAGCTTCAATTGTTTCTAGCCTCCATGTTTCTTTCCATGACATTTAGGACATTATAGTCAAATAATAGTTGCCTGAAAAGATAATATGTTGTGGTGATAGTAATAGGGGTAGTGACATCATCAATATTTGTTTAATTCATTACCATTAAGTGATTATTACCTTCTAATTTAGAAGGGATTAGACTCCTGATATCAGGAGTTATTTATGTGCATGCAAATAGTCTGAGCATGAATAACTTTACCCGAGAAGAGATAAAATTCATTCTCTCACATGAATGTGTGCATATCATGAAGTCACACATGATCAGTAATCTGGCGTGGAATGTACTTGAGACAATTGCTAGTGGGCCAGGAGGAAAACATAAACCTTTGGTTGACGCTATCAAAGCAGCTCTAACTTTCACCAAATCGACTTCCCCCTAATGCTCTAGGCCTCCGAATATTCGGCCTAACGACATCGCTGACAGACGAGAATAACAAAAGCCTATTGATTACAGGGTCTTAACATACCCATTTTCTTTTTTTCTTTCTTCTAAATAAAGGAGCTACACAAGGAATATAACTCAAAGGAGTTATTTTCTCTATGAATAAGTCGCAATGGGTCTTGAAAAAGATGGCCCAGTTACTGCCGTTGTAACTAGGACACCGAAGAGAGACAAAGTTGCAGAATTCGAGGAATGGCTACAAGGATTCATAGGTGAATCATTAAGATTTGAAGGCCACCTAGGTGTGAATGTAATCAGACCAGCAGATGAGGCAAAGCGACAATATGTCATAATTGTGAGATTCAACAATCTTGAAAATATGTTAAAATGGGAAAATTCGGATGAAAGGAATAGATGGATCGAGAAAGGAAGAAAGCTTATGGAGGATGAAGGAAAGATAGAGAAGCTGACGGGAATGGAATTTTGGTTCACACCATTCACATTCAGAAATCCTAGAGGGCAAGGACAAGTTCCACTAACGCCGCCACGATACAAGATGGCAATCGTCACTACCGCTGTCATCTTCATCCTGCTGACTACCATTATTCCTTTAGTTCACAAACTGAATGAAGAAATACCGTCCTTGCTCAGGATACTGATGGAGACAAGCATAATAGTTGTGCTCATGACTTATGTCATAATGCCAAACGTTACTCAAGTATTGAGTCCTTGGCTTTCTAAGAGAAATCTTTTCTAGAGTAAATATAATCCGAAATGATGTTATTTTCTGTATTCGTCTGGAATATGTGTTTGCTTAGGTGATGCTCGCGTCACTCATTGCTCTTCAGTTTTTAAGGTAACGCACCAATCTGGGTCATCATTCCTACTGAATCATAAAATAGTCTCTCTTCGGTAATTTTCCCATCCTTCCAACTCGCAACAGTGCAAAACTCTATATGAAATTTCTTGTTAGTAGGTTGAATCATTTTCCCGTCAAGGCCTTTCATTGAACCTTTAAATGTCCCTGTGAAATCTGCTACTGAGCAAGTATAGTCACCATCTGCAAAGAATATCTTGTAGGGATTGTTGACGAGATGGTTGTCTGGAAATATTTTGAAAAATTCTATGGCTTCTTCATGATGGTTATGTACCCCTCTTGTCGGATCTGGTTGACCAGGCCAGAACACGGCTACATTCTCAGCATGTCGATTTTTGAACGTGTCCCAGTCTTGTGAGTTCCATGCATCATCTAGAGTTTTCATTAACTGTTTATTTTTCTCTTGGATGCTCATTGTGTAGCAACCAGCAGAAAACTACATAAAGATTTCATTAATAGCAGACACAACAACATCATCTCGCCATCTCAAAACTTGTAAACAGAATTGAAATGGTTTTGATGTAATGCAATAAAAAGAATATTCTAATTCTACAGGGAGAAAATGACACACAGACTCCGGTTCAGCAGTCTTTTTTGCTCGAGCGAAAACTAGTAGAGATGAATCATCTTGATCACCTTTTGATAACATATCCAAATCTAGGACATCCATCGTACCCATCATCTCAGTGGGTTACCAGCGTTGGACTAATTCTGCAGTATTTTTTATCAGACGTTTATTCATGGCTTAAATCTCATTCTGGGTTTACACCTCTACATAGTTCTATACACTTCTCTTATTCTTCCCCCCGACCAACTCTACCACTAAATAAAATAATCTCTACCTTGTACTAACTCCTAAAAAACTGCATTTGTAGTTATTGCTATTTCTCTAGCTTCCTGTTCTTGTTTTTCTTGTAGCTCATCTTTATCTTTGTTATAATCCGGCTTGCTTGACTTCTTATGATCTTCACTGCTATTATTCAAAGATGACTTCAGCTCATCATTCAATGTCTGGGATACAAACTTAATAGCGTCATCTACCACAGTAGCATTCGTTAATAGTTCAAGTTTCATTGAATAACACTCTTTAGCTAATGACAAGGCCTGTATCTTTTCTATCTTGTCTTCTGTTTGCTGCGATGTAGCCCATACTTCTCTTAGTATTGCAGTTAATCCAACCAGACATTTCTCGTATTCTTCTGGCAGCTTTTCATCAATATATTTTTTGATGTTGGATTTAGCTTGATTTCTCAAATATGATATGTCTCTATTTACTGTAGCTAGTCCAACTTGCCACACTTTCAACTGTTTATCATGTTTATTTTCTCAATTTTATTTTAATTTTTAGCGGATCTTCCCACCGACTGGCCTCCATCAACGACCATGGTGTGCCCGGTTACGAAGGAAGCCGCATCCGAACATAACCAGATGACTGCTGTAGCGATCTCTTCGGGCTGACCCATCCTTCCTACTGGCTCCTGTGAGATCATCGCTTCGCGGCCTTCAGGAGTGCCGCCGCTGAAGCGCTGCATCATCGAGGTGTCAATGATCCCGGGGGCCACGGCGTTGATGCGAATATTCGACTGGGCGTAGTCGAGGGCAGCTGCCTTGGTCAGGCCTACCACCCCGTGCTTGGCGGCAACGTATGCGGCCTCCTCCTTGAATCCTATGACCCCGGCACTCGAAGAGGTGTTCACGATGGCGCTGCCTCCATGCTTGAGCATCAGCGGAATTTCGTGCTTTAAGCATAGAAATACGCCGGGCAAGTCAATATTAACCACACGATCCCACTCTTCTAATGCTAGTTCTGCTGTTAGTGCCAGCTTCTGTTCTACACCTGCATTATTGAAGGCGAAGTCAAGTCGCCCGAAGGTTTCGATGGCCTGTCCAAGACAGTTCTTCACTTCTTCTGTTTGTGTTACATCGCACTTGACTGCGAGCGCCCGTCCGCTTGCCTCTTTGATCATCCGGGTCGTTTCGTGGCTCCCCTGCTCTGAAATATCGGCGACAACAACGCTAGCGCCTTCAAGTGCAAAAGCAATCGCAGTGGCTCGACCAATGCCGCTTGCTGCTCCGGTCACAAACGCAACCTTTCCTTCGAAGTTATTACTCTTCATAATCTCACTTTCCTATGTTTTTATAATTGATTTTGGTTATCCTGTATTGCTCGTCGCTAACCTTTTCCATCCAGTCTGTCATGTTGCCGCCGAGTTGTTCCTGAATAGCGATCGTTTGTCATACGGTGTTACTGTTATTTGAGGGAAGCCATATCAATAGAAAAGCGATACTTTACATCCGCATGGGAAAGTCTCTCGTAAGCCTCGTTGACCTTCTCGATTGGAATAACTTCCACATCAGCGGTGATGTTATTTTTGCCGCAAAAGTCAAGCATCTCCTGCGTTTCGGCAATACCCCCAATGGGTGAGCCTGAGAGGCTGCGACGCTTCAATATAAGACTAAAGGCCGCTACTGCATGAGGCTTGTCTGGTGCGCCAACGAGAGTCATGTTACCATCGCGGCGGAGCAATTGTATGTATGTGTTAATGTCGTGCTCGGCTGAAACAGCATCGAGGATGAAGTCGAAGCTGCCTTCGTGCTTGCGCATCTGATCGGTATTTCGCGAAATAACCACCTCATCTGCACCGAGTCGTAGCGCGTCGTTTTTTTTGTTAGGCGAAGTGGTAAAGACTACGACATGGGCTCCAAGCGCATGAGCAAACTTTACCGCCATATGACCCAGCCCGCCGAGAGCTACGACACCGACCTTCTTGCCTTTGGTGACACCCCAATGCCGCATGGGCGAGTATGTTGTGATTCCGGCGCATAAGAGAGGCGCGGCTCCGGCGAGATTCAGGTTGGAAGGAACGCGTAGGACAAAGTGCTCTTTGACGACAATACTGTCAGAATAGCCGCCATAGGTGACGCCTCCAAGGTGCACGTCCGGAGAGTTATAGGTGAGGGTCATGTGCGGGCAGAACTGCTCGAGACCGGCCTGGCACTCATGGCAGTTACCGTCGGAGTCAACCAAGCAGCCGACAGCAGCAAGGTCGCCGGGCTTGAACTTGGTGACTGCGGAGCCGACCTTGGTGACACGGCCGACGATCTCGTGTCCGGGAACGCATGGATAGACAGTGGGCATCCCGCTCCACTCGTTACGGACTTGGTGGAGGTCAGAGTGGCAGATACCGCAGAAAAGGATTTCGATCTGAACGTCGTGTTCGCCCGGATCGCGCCGCGGGATCGTGGTGGGGGCAAGCGGCGATTTCGCACTCCCAGCAGCGTAAGCCTTCGCTTTATACTGACCACGTAATTCAGAGCTAAATTGCGTTGTTGACATGACAGTCTCAGTGTCGTATGATATAAAGGCATTTAGCCAAAGAATCATGTGAAGAACCAGCATTAGTTGTTGGCGGGTTCGACTTTTGATCTTTGCATGGTTGATCTATGTTCCTTATGTTATTTACGCACATAGTATTTTTTACAACCAATTGCAGCAATGGAAACTTCTAGCAAGTTGGTGTCCAACATCACTATATTATGTCGAGGAATTCATCCTTCCTTCTTTCATCATCAAATGAATGTGTACGAAGCCTCCTAGCCATATCGCTTGTTATCTTGACGAACTACCTGGTATTGTTCGTCGCTTACCTTCTCCATCCAGTCAGCCGTCTTGCCGTCAAGCTGTTCCTGAATTGCGACATGGGTCATGGCCGTGGTCGCCGTGGCACCATGCCAATGCTTTTCATCAGGCGGGATCCAAACCACATCACCCGGACGAATTTCCTCGACCGGGCCATCCCAGCGCTGTACTAAACCGCAACCAGCCGTCACGATCAGGATCTGGCCTAACGGATGAGTGTGCCATGCGGTACGGGAGTCCGGCTCAAACGTGACACTGGCGCCGACCGCCCGCGCTGGATCGTTTGCTTGGAACAGTGGGTCAATGCGCACGCTGCCAGTGAAATACTCAGCCGACCCTTTGGTGGAAGGCTGTGAACCGCTTCGTTTGATATCCATTTTCGGAGTCCCTTGTTTGGCTTTGAACGTTATCTTTATTATTATTTGTTGCAGTGTTGGCTGATGAACCAGTTAACGTCAAGTCACGTCAAGGACTAACCGAATCAACATATGTTGTATAGCGGACTTTAATTCAACTCTTTATAACGTAACGATACAGTTCTGCTTTGCCGTTAACAGCGGCACATGCTATGATACATTGGCTAATTCTACAGTTCCCAGATTCTGTGTCAGGATCGGATTTATGTCATTTATATTCACTGCTACTATCCTCAAAATGATAAAACTTGAATGCTAACCTAAATGTGTTGATTATCAGTCTATTTCCAAATCAAGTCAAAGCAAAGCGAAGGGAATGGGATTTGGTTCCTCAAGCCATGGCTGGGGATTGTATAATGTATACATCCAAACTATGTCCATCATATAGGGCTCATTCCCACTCCTTCCATAGATCATTGCTTTTAATGATATCCTCTTTTCGTATGCTAGTTACCCAGTGGTTTGCAGAAAGATGAATGAGACTTGTTTTTAACATTCACTAGCATCTTTAAAACTATAAAACTTCAATGCTAATCTAAAAGCATCAAATATATCGTTATATGATGCAGACTCCTTATCTAGTGTTCCGTGAACTTCTACTGCTGTTCTTAATGAAGTTATCAGTTTATCAAACCTGTATGGGTTAATTGCAATGCGACCACCGTCATTTTCTAATATCATTTTGCAGTGTCCTAACATAGCCTTGTTTTCTGAATTGAAGTTAACAGGGACTATTTTCATCTCTTGGCTCCAGTTATCATTCATCTTTTCTGATCTATACTTAGCAATCGCTTTATCATAATCTGGATGCAGAGATGTTCAGAAAAATGTCTTACCCCCTCATTCATTAAGATACTTTCTAAATTTATTTATCTACTCATTCATTTACTAATTTATTCATTTACTTACTAACTTGCCTGCTTTAATACGTCTATTAGGTGCAACGTCAAGAACAAATAACGCATATCAGGACGAGGATATGATGCCAGAAGAAGAAGAAAAAGAGGTAGGTATACGGTGGACTCAACTACCCCTTACCTAAAAGTATACTCCTGCATACTGCCGCATAGCAAAGTTTCCATTAAATGTAAGATAAGTATTGGTCATACTGGATTAACTGTTCCGATGCAATAGATAATAAAATCACAGCTCCTCCCCTCCGCCTATGGGCATATATCGATTAGCTTTAGAAGCATCATATTGACTGATTTATTGAAATATTAATAAAACGTACCATTGAACCTCTTTACATGAAGGGCACACAAACACCCTTGAGTCCTTCTATTTGCCAATATAATGTTATAACTTAAGCGAAATTCGACATGTTGATCAAACTGAATCTATTATTATCAATGTGGAAAAGTTGGGGTTACATATAAAATGATAGTTGAGACGATTATAAGTAAGAAAAAAATAGGAAAGTGCAGTAAACTTGTTAATATTTGAATTTTCTCAATAGCATATTTTATAACACCAACATAAAGATAACATTACAATGAATAAGCGTAACATTTATTATCTTACTATTGCAGTTGCTGGTATATTATTTACTTTCTATTTTTATAATACCCATCTAAATAAGTCTACTTTTGCACTTGAAGTAGATCCAACGAAGGATACTACAGACATCGCTGGCACAATGTATAGAATACGATTAACAAATGTTGGATTAAAGCAGCTTACAGGAATAGTAGTAGATCTGGGAAAAAATGATATCCAGAATTTATCATCTCTTGACTCTGGCCAGTCATACTTTTTCTATCCAGAACCTGATACTGTAGTCAATACAGTAAAAGTCACTACCCACGAAGGAATAGATATTCAAAGTGATTTTCGTTCTCCTACTAAGGTTCTTGGTTTGCCAGGAGCGGGTCGATGATAATTGTTAGTTTATTCTTCCTTTGAATCCTTTAAATTTTTGACTTTCTACGGACTTCGGGTTGCAAATTTAAGTCAAATATGTCTTATATATTTTACCTAGCGTTAGTCAAGTTATTATATGGTGAGTATATTATTGTTTTACTTATTTTCTTCCAACTATAATTATACATTCATTATCCATTCTTACTACAGAACCAGTACTATTATTATTATCATCATCGCTATGATATCGCCTTGCTACTTCCTCTGTGACTGCTTTCCATATCTCTTGTTTTCTCTTTTCTGTTTCATTAGCTAATAAATTATGGATTGGAGCAATTATTTGCTTAGCAAAGTCGGTATAATCTTCAGATGATAAGAATTCAAAAGTTATCTTCAAATTTTCAGTATGTATATCTTTGAAGCCTGCTTCAACCAATGCATTATTTACTATATTGATATTAGCAAGACTGAATGGACTAAGAAGTTCAGTATAATGAGCATATGCAGTAATTGAAGAAATCCCAAGTTTTTGTGTTACAATATCGATGGCAGTATAGAGTTTTGGAACTTTTGCAGGTTCAGACCAGACAGCAGCTGCTATTCTTCCACCAGAAGATAGTAGTTTGTATATATTGGTTAAAGTTAAAACAATGTTTGGAAAAAACATCAGCCCCCAACGACATAGAACTGCAGCAAAAGGTGACAATGGTTGTTGTTGTTGTTGTTTTTGTTGTTGTTGAAAATCAAGTATTTTTTCAGCATCGACTTCTTTGAATTCAACTATATTTTGTAATCCAAGAGATATAGCTCTTTCTTTTGCAATTGCCAGCATTTGTGGTGATATATCAGTAGCCAATACATAGCCTTCTATACCAACCTTTTTTGCTGCAGTTATTGCTGGTTCTCCAATACCTGTTGCTATATCTATAACTCTATCTCCTTGTTTAATTTCTGCAAGATCTACCAACCTTTCATTGACTTTCTGTGCGTCTTTTTCAAAGGTCTTCCACCATTTCAGCCATCCTCTGGCCACATTATCCCAGCTTTGACGTTGTTGATTTCTCTTTTTATATTGCTCATATTCAGAGTCACGTGAGGATGAGGATGAGGAAGAAGAAGAAGACATATTATTAATTCTAATGTTATGAATTATTAAAGCTGATGATATATCTATAGAGCACCAGTGATAAATATCCTATGCCTGAATATAGAAGAGAAAGCATTAACACCTATCAAATCGAATTTGGGCATCAACATGGTCACATAAAATGCTAGCATAGACAACAAATTTTCCTCTATGAAATTAATTTAATACTTCATAATATCTATCGATATATTCAAATGCCTTTATTTTATGATTCGGATCAATTATTATCTTCTTTCTTTATTGGATATTCAAAACCTAAGATTCTATTTCTTTAGTTAGTATATCTTCATTTGCAAAAAGACTCATTCAATCTTAGCATTTCCCGCCAACCTTAAGACGAAAGCATCTTATAGAGACCGTTAGTATAACTTAAAGATTCCATAGTATAGTGCCAGTTCATCGTGGTGGTTGATCAAAATAATAATAATAAATGAATGAATGATTTAATACACCAGTCAGTGAGTTTTCTAGTAAGCATAATTATCAACTTATTTTATTCTGATGTATTACGAAATATACGAAATATGGCACATTGTTATGATACTGGAACGTTAAATTCATAGCGTATAGGCTGCGGAAGGTCTGTTTTATCATTGTCCATTGTAGTTACTTCTACTAGCGTTTTATATGTACCAGGTTGTGAGAAAACTCCTCCTCTAACTGTTATTGGACTTCCAGGGTCTGCTATCCATGCATTGGTCAAAATATCTGAGCTTGCTCCAACTGAATATGTGTCAGAAGAAGTTGCTCTGGTGGTGTCTCTAAACAATAAGTTTACCTCCCCTTCATGACTATGAAAAAATTCTGAAAGAAAATGCTTTCCATCTTTAGAAATGTCCATTCTGAAAGTGACATGATTCACATTCTTTTTTGCATTTTCGTCAACAAATGCGATCTTCATACTTATGTCTTGACCTATGATTATAGGATTTGGATTAGTTTCGAAATTCAATGAAATCTTTCTGTCACCAATACTGGCCGAAGGAGGTGGTGCTCCATGGTGTTGGCCTGAAACTTCCAAAGCCGGATGTCCTGTTAGAGTCAGTAAAGAAAATATTCCCAGGAATAATATGCATATGATTTTTGTGACAATACTGTCTAAAGGGCAAATAATCCTAACCATGCAGAAATTAGGGATAGACTATTTCTTATTTCAATGTTTGCACATTGGAGTGTTATAGAATTGTAAAATAGATGGATGTTTGCATAGTTTGTTACATCAGACAAGACAAAACTGCGAAACCTTCAAAGGTGTATTATGTTTGCTCAATTTCAATATACTGAATGACAATAATACTAGTCTGGTTAAGGATAATATTGGAACTATCATGACTCTAAAAATATATTTATGCCATTTCATATCATCAAAAACTCTTTATTTATGCTATCCCTGTCTTGGTTTTTCATCTTCATATTCTTATCTACCTTATAGTGGAGGTATTTTGCATAATTCCAAATTGGTGATCTACCTTTAATATTGCAGAGTCTGCAACTGCTCCATCTCTACATTGATTAATTGATTCTTCTATGATGATGAGTCTATAGGCTTTTACAGCATAGATAAATTCTTGTAATCATATAACTGACTATGACTCATAGAAGTAATAATAATAATATACCAAATAGAGAAATCAGCCATGTTGCTATTGTAACAGGCAGTTCAAGTGGGATAGGTTTTGAAATAGCTTTGATGTTGGCAAGAAATGGTTTTCAAACATATGCAACAATGCGCAATCTAGCTAAAAGTGAAAATATAAAATCAATAGCAAGTAAAGAAAACTTGCCTATTCATATACAACAACTTGATGTTACAGATGATAAATCACTCACAAATGCAATACAAGCAATAGTGTCTAAAGCAAATAGTATAGATGTGTTAGTCAATAACGCAGGTTATGCGCTTACTGGTGCATTTGAAGACATTGCAATAGAAGAGATAAAGGCTCAATATGAAACTAATCTATTTGGATTGATAAGAACAACTCAAGCAGTCCTTCCAATTATGAGAAAACAGAAATCTGGTATGATAGTAAATATTAGTTCAGGAGCGGGAAGATTTGGTTATCCTGGAGGTTCTGCTTATGTTAGTACTAAATTTGCAGTTGAAGGTTTAAGTGAATCTATGGCATATGAATTAGAGCCATTTGGAATAAAAGTTATCTTGGTAGAGCCAGGAGTTATTAAGACAAATATTGCTAACAGTATGGTTCTTGCAAAAAAGTCACAAAACTCAAATTCTCCATATTACCAGATAATGCAAAAAATGTCTACTAGCTTTGAGCACATGTTGGAGAACGCTTCTTCTCCAGACCTTGTAGCAAAGGTGGTGCTTCAAGCTGTTACAAGTGAAAATCCTAACCTTAGATATTTAGCAGGAAAGGATGTAGAGATGTGGATAGAAGCTAAAAGAAATATGTCTGATGATGAATTTTATAAAATGATAAAGCAATCTTTTAATTTTAAATAAATTATTTTTATTACTTATAGTTAAAATCTACTTTTAGCACCATATCATCACTTATTCCGCCTGGGTCTGTCAACCTTCTAATGTTAATTATACCAATTCTTAGGTTTAGCTATGGCATAGATCATAGATGCTCAAACACTGTTCACAATAATATTTTTCCCGTGAGGTACGGATGATTTTGACATGCTTGCTTTTGTTTGTTCTCCAGCAACTATTACATCTCAATACAAATTCATTATTGGCTGGATCCCATTCCTCCATAGATCTAATTTACTCCTCTGAGATATTTAAACAAAAAATGCAATGTCCAAATGTCCAATCAATTACATCCTACAATAATCTGAGTTGCAAATTAGAGTCAAATCCTAAGACTGCGAGTCGATGAAAAAAGGTTTCAGAACTTCGTTATAAATTAGAAAACTAATGTATAAAATAATGAAATACCTCAATAAATTTTATTATTGGGATAAGGTTATACTATTGTTAATTGAAGTACTATTCGGATAATAATAATATTCCATTAGACCAGAGGGAATATATTGAATCCAGCAGCAGTGGAACTGCAACAAGCTCAAGAACAATATGTAAGGATTGTGATAAGGGAAGGCATAATGAGTGTAGTAGCTCTAATTGTTATTGTGCGAAAAATGGTCACAGTATGTTATAAGGTCGAGTCTATCTTCTTCTTTTTTTGTCATCTAATATTTGATATTCTTTATGTATAATATGCTAAGTAATAATATGTACTATTCGAGCACACTTGTTATGATAGTATTTCTTTTTTTGACGACCTACCCCTCTACTAATTACAGACTCAGTAGACGTAATTTCCTCATTACAAAAGTAGCAAAGTCCTTTTTGAATATTCAAAATAAATCTCATTACACGTTTATTTTCTACTATTGTATAAACCATTTCTTATTATCCTAAGACGGTTTTAATTTTTTTATTATTGTATGGATCTGCATATGTCGCCGCAATAATACCATGTATATTTTCTTCTATTCTATACAATGCTGTGTATATATAATCATCAGTAATTAAAGAGGGTATATTAATACAACATATTTTAGGAAGTAGTGAATTTATATTGTACAGAATTTGAACCTTTTTATCTATATCTTCTTCCTCATAGCAATCTTCAACTAGTTTTGCAATTATAGCGTGATGTCGTATTGTCATATTCGTACACAATTTGTTATTATCCACTCCTGTTATTTTTCTAGTAGATATCATAGAATCTGAAACTTTTACATGTGTCACATTTATCTACCATGAACTTTTTATCCCATGAAAATTCACCAACAGCAGCAGAAGCAGCCTTTCCAAAGTGTTCAAACAGTACGCCACATTGCTTGCATTGATGAAGATATGACATAACCTTATTTCTTCTACTTCTACTGTTCTTGAAGGGAGATAATCTTAGGTTCATACTTATGTATAGTTAATAAAGTATAAAAAGATACTACACTATTGTATATTTATAAAGACGTCTTATGTATATACTTATATATATCTATATTCCAAAGGTATGTGTAGCAATCTAATATGGCCTCGCAGACTAAAACAAAATTATACAAAGTCGAGTCTAAATCTGCAAAAACAGGAGTAAAAACTTATAGACATTCAATATTTCTAGAAAAGGCCTTTGTAGAGGATAGTTTATTTCCTTTCAAACCTGGTGAAAATTTAATTGTTAGGATAGATAAAGATAGACTAATTATTACAAAGCTCAAAGACTAAAAGAAGTTTTTATATTATAATAGATAAGGAATCAATATTGGTTGGGAATAAAAAATTAACTATTCACTCGTGCTGGAATGAATTAAGAAAAAGATGGTGAGTTATATAAAATAACACAGCTATTGATTGACATATTATTATCATATGAGTTGGTAATAAAGAGATAATAAATAAGGTTATTACTGAGTTTTAAAAATGGGCAATAAATATAAAATATCCGACTGTAAAGGACGTAATAAATATAATATGCTCATGCATCAGGTATAAATTGTAGTATATTCGATTTTAAATGCTAATAGTGATTGTAGAAAGACATTCCGACAAAGAAGAAGTTAATCATGGAAATGTTTGTTAGGATAAAGACAAGAGATTACTTGAAAAGATGTTAATTAAATTATTGTTAAAATTTGCTAACTACTGCAATCAATGCTAAAGGTGAATCTTCTTCTGTCGAATCATTAAGATGTGTTTAGTGTCTATATGTTATTAATTCCTTTATTACCCGTACATAAGCAGGCTTGGAGGTATGTGAATCAAATTTGACATAATTTTAAGGCCCAGAACTGAGAGCTTTCAGTAATAACTTGGCTTATCATAAAGCACTTTATTCTCTTCCTTCCTAACTTTGACAATAAATTATCCATTACTATCAAATGGAAACTTCGAATCTAGTATGTTACCATCATTAATCTCTTAGTGTTGCCTTCTGGTTTCAGAAGAATTTAGTACGTACATAAACGGGTATACTGGGCTTTTGGAGTATTCCTTTTTCTGTTATAGATATCAAATCCAACTATATATATTATCAGAAGGCGCATGGTAATAAGGTAAATCAGACAGATTTAGATATGCCAAAGTATTTTGGGCATTTAACCATTTCTTAGAAGATTGGCTCATTGTTATTATGGATAAATAACAATAACATATTTTGTTGTTCAAATAATTTTTTACTTTAATATGGTTGTTCCTTCTCTCCTTCATACTCGTGTTTTATCTTCTGAGAAGATATTTTCAGAAACTTGAAACTCAGACTTTAGTATCACCTATATCCATATACTGTCATATTTCTTGAAATCGTTTTTCGTCTGTAGAAGTACATGGCAATTGAATTTTTTCTTATTCGTGTATACAATGAGAAATAATGGCATAGTTAAGCGATGCTTTTGATACTATGTATGCATTTTGTAAATAGTAGGTATTTATATTAATCATTTTTTAATTATAACATGTCAAGTTATGCGATCATGCTAGCTGTATTATTACTTTTTACTATGCCTGTTATCTTTAATTACTCTATTCATATGGCTTTTGGACAAGAATTAGAGATTGGAGCAGAATTCAGACGCCAAGAAAATGAATTTCTTAATGATGATGTAATTTATAATATGATTACATTTAATTTTACTACAAATGATAATCGCATATGTCCTTCAAATACATGTACTTATATTTTTGAGGATGGACAACTTTCTCCAGACCTTATTACCGGAGAATATGCAGTTGATGGTAAGTTAAATGTAAATGGAACTTCTGAATCCACTACTTATGACGTAAGAATAGATTTAGAAGTTAATGGGATACTTGAGGAAGGAAATAGAACTGCAAATATTAATGCTGGTACCATAGGCATAGGAGGAAACGCCTTGTTTAATCCTATTTATAAATATCAGGTTATCAATGGTACTTTGGATTTTGGAGAGTCTACTTTATTATATTTACGTGCAACAAAAATACAATAAATAATTACCTTTTATCTTTCTTCTTTCTAATAGTTGATTTTTATATAGGAAGTAATGGTAAAAATAAAGCTAACATTACTTCTTTTGGCTGCATTAGATTGATCACCCCCTACTTAATCTATCATTGTAGTAAATTTGATATGTCTAACTGTAGGCTTTGCATAAAGGTAAACAAGTGTGCCCATTTGTTTACATGGGATCTCACAACAACTCCTATATGCCCACAAGGATAATAATAGTCATCAAAACGTTCCGTTCTATCTTAAAAGAAATTGGAAGAAGAACTAGCAATGTCTATAACATTATCTGTTAATGCTTCTACAAGGTTTTCATAATTCTTTTCTGCTAGATCTAACATGCTGTCCTTATTGAATTCAAAGTGTTTGATAGCATTAGTATTTTATTATTATTATTATCTTTGTGTTCACTATCAGTGGCAGCAGGCATATGATGAATTAATTTAATCATTTCTTGATCATTCTTCGAGTCTGAATTAGTGCTGCAAGAGATACTGCTATTACTTGTTTATTTTCTGCTAAACTACTTTACCACTTTCTTTGATTATCTGCCTTAGCTTTGAACAGCCTTCTCCATTCAATATATTTGCAATCAACTTTTCTATTCTATCATTTTGAGCAGTAAGTTCTTGTACTTGTTGTTTTCTCTTATAAGAGCATTTTCAAGGTTATGAAACTTTACCACTCACCAACTAGTCTTGGCACTTGAGTGAGTTCGCAATATCTATAACAAACCTATATCGAACATCGCTTTTCACAACTCTCTCATAAGCCTCATTTACCCTCTGAATTGGGATAAGTTCTATATCACAGGCGATGTTATGCTTGCTGCAGAAATCAAGCATCTCCTGGGTTTCTCTGATTCCACCGATCGCCGAGCCTGCAAGACTGCGACGAGCACTAGCTAATGAGAAGGCACCAATTGACATTTCATTCTCTGGAAGCCCAACTAATACCATCGTCCCATCGAGAGCAAGCATCTTCAAGTACTTGTTGGAATCAAGCACAACTGAAACCGTGTTGATAATGAGGTCGAAATAGCCTTTGGCCTTCTTGAAAGTGTTTGGATCTGACGTAGTATAGAAGTTATCGGCTCCCATTCTCTTGCCTTCTTCTTGTTTTTCAAGAGAGTGGCTGAGCACAGTGACTTCGGCACCGAGTGCGTGTGCGATTTTTACTCCTATATGACCCAGGCCACCAAGACCAATAATGGCAACTTTCTTTCCAGGACCGGCTTTCCAATGCATCAGAGGAGAATACAGTGTGATACCAGCGCAGAGAAGGGGTGCTGCGCGATCCAGAGAAAGGTTGTCGGGAATTCGAAAGACATAGTTCTCATTGACTATGATTTTGTTAGAATAACCTCCTTGGGTTTGAGTTTTTCCATCCCTTTCTACTGCATTATAAGTCCATGTCGCTCCCTCCACACAATACTGCTCAAGGCCTTTTTGACAAGGGCCACACTTCCTGCAAGAATCAACGAAGTTGCCTACAGCCGCCCTGTCACCTACTTTGTAGCGAGTCACTTTTGTACCGACTTGTGAGACAGTGCCTACGATCTCGTGTCCTGGAACCATAGGGAAGGTTGATCCACCCCATCCGTTACTCACTTGGTGAATGTCCGAATGGCAAATACCGCTGTATTGAATGTCTATCATGACATCATGATCTCGAGGTTCCCGTCTTTCAAAAGAGTACGGAGTGAGAGGTGCTTTGGCATGCTGGGCTGCATATCCACAAACTTGGATGGTCATTTTATTTTTTCTGCTGCTCCTTTGTTGTCTAAAGATGCTTTAGACCCAGTTAAGAACGTAATCAGCAGGTTTGTCTTGGATTTATTCTTTAAGATTGCTATTGATTAAATGAATCAAATAGAAAAAATTTGAATCTATGCAATTTCTAACTATATGCTATAATAAATCCTCAAAAAAGACTTTGAACGGAGGGTAGAACGGGTTCGGTGGAATCCATGCCAATATCGGTGCTAAAAGTACGTTCCTATTATAGGAACAACATTCTAAGCTTTAAAGGTTTCTAATGTTTCTTGAAATGTTTGAGGGATTTGAGTCCCGTTGGTAGTTGGGTTTAGCTTCTTCTTCTTATATATCTTATGATATTGCAATTAAAATATAATTCGTGATGTTCAACTAAATAGTGTTAGTTTGAAAGAGGCTAAGGTGAAAAGAATTATGCATAAACGAGTATGCTAACTTAATATCTGATTAATATCTTCCAAATAATTGAAGAGCACTAATTGGTAGAAAAGACACAATGTCCAACTTCATTTATGTACTCTATTACCAATGAAGTTCGCATCATCTAGTGTTGTATTTCCTGTTAATTCTATGATAACTGTGGCAGGCGATTTCCACTCGATGTCAAGCTTGCTTTTGCCTGATAGAGTTGAGGATGATTTCAAGGATGATTTTGCATAGCTATTATTACTTTGTTCTAAAAGAGAAGGCATGTTTATACTCTCACCACTTACTCCTGATCTCATTCCACTCATCATCATAGGTTTGAATATTGATAAGAAATCAGCAAGATTGAATCTTACAGCACCAGCTTCTACAGTAATGGCAGGTGAACTTCCATTACCTCTGTATCTTAGGCGTACTGTATTTGTTTATCTGCTGTTACATTTGCACCCATAATGTCAACTTCTTTTACCATGCTAGCTGCACCCAAAGCAGCATTTAGCTGAGGCGCTGTTCCTAAACGTAGCCAATTTTCTGTCAAATTTATATAATATTTGATAAATTGATTGTATGCTTCAATCCATGCTGTACTATAGTTATTCCATAGAATTACAGTAGCATCAAATAAATTTTCATTATTATTATTATTCAATTTTAAATCTTTATAGAATTGCAATATACAACTAATAAACATTCTAGCTGTTATTGCATTAATAGCATTTTTTTTAAAATATTGAAGAAATCAACAAAAGAGCAAACTGAAGACAAGGAGACTATCGGATTATATTTGGTAAGTGGAATGCTTTTAGCATGGAATTTTGAAGAAGTGATAGCGATATTTCAAAACTATCCTAGTTAAATCAGGAAACGAATTATCAAAACTTGCGGTAGTTGCAGCTACAACAATAGTACTTAGCTGGTCACTGTCAAAGGAGCTTGATAGACATAATGTTGATATTGTCCAAAAGGATGGACAACAGCTATGGAACAGATTGCAGAAATAATAAAGTAACAATGACAAAACATTGGTATATTTCGAATATACAATAACACAAAACTTGCTTTGAAATTGATATATATAGTTGTATAATAGGATACGCTATGTCGATTTTACCAGATCAGAAACAATTAGATGTACCATTAGCAGTAGTTACAATACATGATGCATGTCCTGCCTTTTCCCCAAAGATATTTAAGTTTACTGAGGAGGTTGAGGGACTAGATATAAAGTATAATATTGCATTAGTTCCATTCTTTAACGAAAAGCAAGACCTTCCAAGTTTCCTGAATTTGTAGATAAAATCAGATCATGCAAAAAACGATGCGAAATTGCTTTACATGGTCTTTATCACGAGAATAGAAATGGCCAGTTTGATGATTTTCATACAGTAACAAAAGCAGCTGCAGAAGAAGAGATACGTGCAGGTCTTGAGATATTTCAAGAGATAGGAATAAAGCCTAATGTCTTTGTACCACCAGCTTGGAAGTTAAATGATAGCTCTGTTAAGGTATTAGAAAAGCTAGGATTTATCTTAGCAGAAATGCAAGAAGAATTTATATTACTTTCTGATAAGGCATTTAGGAAAATAAAAGTTCCAAAGGTTATAAATTGGGATTCTACTGGATATCCAGAAAAGAATATTGTAAATGTTGGTAAAGATAAAAGACGTTTCAAACTTTTAATGGAAGAAGAACCACAAATTATCAGAATTGCCTTGCATCCACGAGACCCACATCAGGCATTGAAAGAACAAAAAGAGATGATATGCGAGTTAAAAGATAAAGGATACAGAATGCTAACATATACGGAGCTTGTACCTAAATTGCAAGGAGTATCAGTTTCAACATAATAGGAAAAATAATGATAAAATTTCGTTGCAAAACAATTTTCGCTATCTAACTTCTCTTTATATTACTTTTATAACTTCATTGGTTTCTATATACTTCTTAAGTCTTCTCGTACCTTTTACCATTGTGTATTTAAGAGAAATGTATCTTGCATTTTTATTCCTATTTTAAGAATATATATAACTCAATTTTTATTATTATTAAAATTAAATATTTATCAGAGGGAGAACAACTTTTATGTGTAAGTTAAAATATTAATATTGAATTCTGACCTTTTATACTAATAATATTTGGTGATCATACGTGAAATAAAATACGAAGATATAGATAAAGGATTTTTAGATGTCCTAGAGAATTTAGTTCCGCCGGATATTGGTAATAAAGAACATGCTAAAAACATATTACAAAAAATAAAAATGAATTCGTTACATAAAATATTTGTCGCAGAAGATGATTCAAATGGCAAAGTGGTTGGAACTACTACATTACTTATCGAACCAAAGTTTATCAATAAAGGTATGCAAGTTGGATATATAGAAGATGTATCTGTAAGGAAAGAATACGAAGGATTAGGAATCGGATCAAAACTTATAACCTATGCTACTAATTATGCCATTTCAAGAGAAGGATGCAGAAAAGTATTGTTATATTGTTCAGAGAAAACTAAGCCATTTTATGAAAAATTAGGATATAGATTGGCTAA
>DASQRW010000196.1:0-6461 GCA_035642715.1 Nitrososphaeraceae archaeon
TGATATTTTATCTATTATTGACAATAAACCCTCAATTTGAGGAGAAAACATATCTTCAGGTTTATGTGTTGATATGCATAAAATATAAACATCAAAATCACTAAAGTTAGTAGCTTTCTTTATTCCTGCAGTTGTTTGTGCGCGGTCCATCGCTTTAGAACTAATATCATATCCATATACGTCAAATCCCCCTCGTTGTTTTATGTATTTAGCTACAGGTAGTCCAAGTTGACCTAGTCCAATTACGAGTACTCTTTTAAGCTGTGTAGAGGGATATTGTATTTGATCAGCGTCTATTATGCTCCGCGTAGTTACATCCATTACAATTGTAGATACCAATAAGAATATTTATATTTTTGGAATATCTTTTTAGAATATCTAATCCTAAATTTATATTGTTAGTATTACCTTAGCAAATGACTTTATAGGCTAGATGTTTCTATAGAAATATTATTTAATTACTATATCTCCCATAAGGAATCAACTCTTAATTGAGATCATATCGGTATTAGATATACACGGGTATTGTCAGATTCAAGGTGATAGTATCGTTTCTATTGTGCTCAGATTCTCCAAATCTCTAAATTCAGCTAATATTTTTTTATTCAAATAAATATAACCAGTCTGTAGACTTTAATAAGTATACAACAATTCACTAAAAATTTAAGGAAGGTAATTGACTAACAAACTAATAAACATCACTATAATAGTATGTGGATAAGTATTTAATAGATTATAATACTAGTTTTACTCTGACTGCAATGCAAATAAAACAGCAGCAGATTGATTTGTTTGATAAACAACTTTTGAATGACATTCAATGGGTTTTTCCACTTGTAGATAGGCCTTACCTTGAGATTTCTAAACGGCATAATATGTCTGAAGACGAAGTTATGCGCAGGATCGCATACATGAAAGATATGGGTTTAATTAGACAGATTAACGCGATTTTTGATACCAGGCGCTTGGGTTACAAGAGTGCTCTTGTTGCATTTGCAGTAATGCCTGACAAGCTTGAATCTGTCGCAAATGAGGTAAATAAACACCCAGGAGTCAGTCATAATTATGAAAGAAACCACGATTTCAATATGTGGTTCACGCTCGCTGTTCCTCCTTATGGTGATATGAAAAGAGATTTAGACAGACTGGCTTCACTTGATGGAGTTAGAAAATATCGTTTGTTACCTACACTGAAACTTTATAAGATTGGCGTCAGACTGGACATGGTTAATGATGATACAGAAAAGCCAAAGCCAATAGACGAAATTAAACAATTAAATCCAAAGAAAATTGAGATTACAGAAAACGACAAACATTTTATCCGTGAATTACAAAAGGATCTGAAGGTGATTCCAGAACCATTTAAAGAGATGGCAGAAAATCTCAGAATCACAACGACAGAACTCTTTGCAAAAGCTAAGGAATATGAAAAAAATGGTGTAATGCGCCGATTCGCAGCAATATTGCGCCATCGAGACGCCGGTTTTTCTGCAAATGGCATGGTAGTATGGCAGGTGCCTGATGAGAAGATCGATGAAATTGGCTATAAACTTGCAGCTTTTCCACAAGTAAGCCACTGCTATCGTAGACCAGTATATTCTGACTGGCAATTCAATCTATTTAGCATGATTCATGCTCGTACATTGGAAGCAGCAGAAAAGATTGCAGTTGAAATGTCAGAAATAGTTGAAATTAAAGACTATAGAATTCTGTTTAGTTCTAGGGAATTCAAGAAAGAACGAGTAAAGTATTTCGAAGAAAGTAACTAACATATATACAGTATATATGTATTTTCTCATTCTATTTTATTCCTATTGACTATGTAATGTTTCATTCATCCACTTCTTTTGTAAATATTCAATAATCTCATGTTTTCTTCAATTCTTGCTCTTCTGCATATCAATTCAGACCGGTTTTAATTCAAAATTAGCTTTTCATCTTCATTATTTATTATCTAAAATATATCAAAAACTTTCCTCTTTTGCTGCATGTTCGATTATAAATTGCATATTAATAAGTCAGCTCAATTTGTCAATGCCAATTGAGAGCCAGTGATTTGTATGTAACTTCAGATTCAATATGTTCTAATTCTGTCTTAATCAAATACCAACTTCATCATCTATGACAGAAATTATCTTTTAGCTAACATTTTGTTGTGCCCACATTTCTTACTGCCGAGTATTATAGATTAGTCATCTATCACAAAGATTACGTCCATAAGATATTCATTATAGCAATAGTACTGAATTATAAATATTGATAAATAAATCTATATCCTTTTTATTAAAATATTTACTGCATTATGAATTCTTTATTAATATATATATATATTCATCTAAAATTCTATTTTTATAACAGTCAAAACAACCATCTGTTAGAATAATATTCGTATTGTCAAAGATGATGTCAAGTCAATACATTTCTAATAGACTTCAAAAATAGAAGTAAGGCAACGAAAAATTGAATCAATTTTTCTGAGATATGCTAATTGTTTTTAATTTGGCTCAATATTTTATTTACTCGCTTTATTAGATCTTCATTCTCAATTGGTTTTGGAACAAAGTATCTTTCGCCTAATTTAGGAAACACTTCTTTTCTAAATACCTCATATTCCTGCATTTCAGTCAATGCTGTCAAAAACATGGTCTTGACCTTGGTATCTATTTTTTTTATTTCCTGATATAATTCAAATCCATTCATTTTTGGCATTTTGATATCGAGAATTAATAAGTCATACAAATCAGGTTTAAAATTTTCTAATGCCAAAAGAGCATCATTAAATGGATCAACTTTGAATCCATTCTCTTCTAAAACTACGCTCAATTGTAGGGTAATATCCGCCTCATCATCAACAACCATAATTCGAGGAGCCGAATTTCTTTTTTCGCTATTGATCATAAAAATTACAGAATGTAAGCTTATTTTTGATAACACAGGCAACAGTATGGCATTCTTCTATTCCTTCATAATTTAGAAGGAGGAGATGAAGTAGCAACAGAAGAATAAGAAGATTGTTGGTGAATATAAAAGTTATTATTATAGAGATCGGTTATCGCTGCCAATTCGTTTTCACTTAGATAATTGCCATCGGCCATTTCCGCAAAGCTTTCAATCTCCCCAACATCAATAACGGTGGGTAACACTGTTGATATTTCTTTTTGGGATAGTATGAATTTGATTGCCAGTTGGGATATACTCCATCCTCTTGCATTTGCAATTGGTTTTATTTTTTCTACTTTTTGCATAGCTTCTAGAATCCATTCTTTCTTTCTGTTGCTTCTATGGTCATTCTTATCAAATGCAGTTTTTTCATTAACCTTGCCAGTTAATACTCCTGAAGCATCAGGAACTCTAACCATAATTCCCACATCATTATTGTTCTTTCTTACTGCACTTAGAAATGCCCTTCCGGGATCCTGTTCCAAAAGATTGTAAACTGTTTGAAGACATGTAATGTTTCGTTTTTCTATGGCCAAAAGTCCTTCATCCTTCCAACCGATAGCAGGACCCAATGCTACTCCATGACTTTTGATTTTTGTACTTTGTACTAACTTGTCTAGTGAGATAAACAAACTATCATTTTTAATAGCATCCATTTTTGGATTGTGAAGGCTATAAACATCAATATAATCAGTTTGCAAACGGTTGAGGCTCTGCTGCAATGCATACTTTAAAAATTCAGGATTATGTTTTTGTGGTAGCTCATTATGGCCAATCTGTATAGCATCGTACATATCATAACCCCACTTTGTAGAATAGACTACCTCATCACGCATATCTTTGAATGCCTGTGAGACTATTTTTTCACTTTTACCATTTCCATACATATCTGCTGTTTCATAAAAATTGATACCTAGATCATAAGCACGTTTTAACATCCTGATGGCTTCATTGTCATCTATCTTCTTGCCCCACCAATCCAGACCTATCGTCCAGGCTCCAAACCCTATTTCACTTACCTTAATTCCACTTCTTCCTAATTTTCGATATTTCATATCTTAGTATAAAACCTCTTTAATCTCGGCTGCGATCTGATTGAATTTCAAATTATCTATAACTGGTTGTTCTTGTTGTACGTGTAGTAGATGCATTGGGTCGTCATTATTTTCTCTACTATTAGTATTGTTAGTAATCAACTGTGGAAATTCAATTTCAATCGAAACCCATGACCTGCATCCAGCCCATTCACGTTTAATATCAACCTCTAAAGGATTATTCATTTTATAAACTCGCAGCAATAGTACACTTATAGGTTTTTTAGGGTTATAGTCCATTCGTAGATTTACATAACGATCATTCCATATATGGTATTTTTCTAATTTTCGCAGAATTGACTTATCATTAACTTCTTTAACATCTATGACTTTGGCATATGAAGTTATTTTATTTGTGCCACTATTTGCAGTAGGACGATAAGGAGTAGTAGTTAGTTGATGTTGTAATATAATATCTAAATTATTAATATAATCTGGTTGAATGTATTCCTTTGACTGATGTTCAAAGGTTGGGAATAGTAAAAACTTGTTGTGCTTTATTTCAAAACCTTGCCTATATTCCATAATACCGCCTTTCCGTAGAAGCAATACCTGTCTGCCTTCTTCCAGAGCTTTACAAACTATTGCCCATTCTTTGAGTGCGGCCATCATAATTATCCTTATCCTCCAAGACTCTTTATAATATCTATGATACCTTTATAAAGGCAAACTATCATAGGAGTGTCTCTAACTATATATCTGCTAACTTGAGTTTCACGCAACTGAATTATCAAGTCTTGGAAATTGATCAAATTATTGGTCTCAAATGCAAGCATAAAATCCTGATCATGAAGGCCAAAGGAATATGATGTATTGAGTCTGATCTCTGGAAATTTTCTTCCAATTATTATATGTTCTTCCATCATTTTCTTTCGTTGTTCAAATGGAAGTAAATACCATTCCCTTGATTTTACAAAAGGATATACGATGACGTACTTAAGAGGTTCTTCGCCAGTTGCAAATCCTTGAGTGACTTTATTTACATACACAGAAGGACGAGAAGCAGAGAGATATACTTGGGAAGGTTCAACATATTTTCCTAGAACAGTAGAGTATATTTTTGATGTCAGTGTCTGCATTTTTTCAACTGAATCAGAAATCATCCATAACATAAAATCAGCATCTGCACGAATTCCCAAAGTAGTATAAGTTCGAACTCTCATCTTTGTATTTGCAACTTCTATCAAACTCGCAAATTCTTTTGCAGCCTCCTCTTTGCCAATTTCATTCAACCATCGCCATTTAGAATCAACTTTAAAGAATGAAAAATTCAGAAAATATGTGGATGTTGCAGCTATTTGACCTTCTTTTTCTGCTGTATAACTACTATTTTTTCCTGCAGCTGATTTTTCTGCGCTGGATGCCATTAACTAACAATCATGAACAAAAACTATATTTTATTTTACCTCTATTAGATTAATATCTGCTTTTTGTCTCAAATATATGTAGAAGAACGACAACCTTACCTAGCAACTACTGCTATCAGACCACTTAACTATTAACTCTTAAAAGATGACCATTAAAATGTAGGTATTTTTCTTAGTTATTATGACATTATATAATAGAATTAGAACAAATGTTAAAGGTCCAACATTGAAAGCATTAGGATAACTCTCTCTGAGAAAAGAACCTGTCATTGGTATAAATTCTCATATGGCATTCTCTCCCTACCCTTATTTGAATTATATATTAAAAGGTATAAAATTTCACAAAAAAAGAATTAGATGAATATTCATATTTGTAGTAAAATGTGTATGTATATATATATATATTTGATTGATTTCTCCTATAATGGTTTTATGCAGTTTTATGCCATATGAAATACCACCAATTTGAACGATATATAGAATGAGCATTATTGTCTGCCATTTATGCTCTTTAATACATTTTATCATTCTATTCATTCATCCTTTAAATAATTAACATAAAGAACTCCTGTGTGACACAATCAAAATAAATTCGTACTTTTAAAATATAATTAGTAATGAGGTTAAAAAATAATAAATCCACATCTTCTATATATTATCATTGTAAAATCTGCCCCAAGTTGATCTTCACTGTCGAGGAGTTTGAAAGAGGTATTAGCTTTGCTCCATTTGTAATTGTTATAACTGTTGTTATATTTTGTATCGGATTTGGATTTCCTTTTATAGTGGTTGCAAGTTGCTGTGTACCAAAGTTATTAGCAGTAAATCCAGCTGGAAATGAAGATGTTTTTATCAATGTTCCATTAAGAGTATATACATTCATAACAGCATTTATTGTTTGATTTACAATTGAAGGGTCATTTACAGTATAATTTACAAGTACTTTAACTTGAGATCCTTCAGTAGTATTTAACCGAGGTATGAATTGTGCGCTGTCTAAGGCAAGAAGAACTTCCTGTCCATGATATGCAAATGCATTATATGATAATCCTACCGTCGA
>DASQRW010000197.1:0-15299 GCA_035642715.1 Nitrososphaeraceae archaeon
TAATAGGATGATCTTCTTTGCTGCTGCCAAAGCCAAAAGGCATTTAGAATTAGTTTCACAAAGCATATTTAAGAAGTATGCTGTATTGGAATACGATAATTAATGTTAAACAGAATTTGTTTACTATTTATATTAACATTCATTGTCTTGGTTCCACTTGGATATTTTGATACTATTTTTGCTGTGCAAGAAGATTCAGCCTTATTAAACGTAAATGCTGCGGATGTTGTTGGCATGGAGGTAAGAAATAACAATAACTGGATTTCGATCAATCATGATTTATACGGTACCAAAAGTAGTAATCAAACAATAATTGGAAAGGATAATGTAGGCACCTTGCAGCTTAAATGGAGACTGCCTAATGATTTTGAAATACAAGATCCACCAATAATCATAGACAACAAAGGTTATGTACAAGATTATGTTGGCAATGTTTTTGCTTTTGACACTAAAACTGGACATATGATATGGAACATGAGTACAGGTGGTGGACCAACAATGGGTTTGGCGTATGATTCTGGAATGATATTTGCAAGCACAGCAACTAATGCTACTATTGTATCGCTTAATGCTACAGACGGTAGGATAATATGGCGATCAGAAGTCTTAGGTGATCCTAAAGTAGGCTATAGCATTGATGCTGCTCCCATTGTATGGAAAGGTTATGTAATAGCAGGTTCAGGAGGCAGCGGTCTTCCTCCAGGTCCAGGATTAGTAAAAGGGAATATTACAGCACTCAATAGTACTAATGGTAAAATAATATGGAATTTGCAAACTACAACAGGAGAGTGGGTTGAACCAGGAAAGACTCCTCCAAATGGTGGAGCAACAGCTTGGTCTGGTGGTTCACTGGATCCAGACACCGGAATTATATACATACCACTTGGAAGTGCATCACCAAACTTTAATGCAACTACAAGACAAACACCAAATTTATACTCAAATCATATGATAGCAGTAAACATCACTAATGGAAAAATTGTATGGGCTACTCCATTTATAGCACATGGTACTGTTTTAGATGTTCAAGTTCCAGATACTCATGATTGGGATACTTCGTGGGGAAGTAGCATTACTAAAGTTACATTAGATAATGGTACACAAAAGAAAATAGTCATAGGTCATGACAAGATGGGAAATCTAATCGCAATGGATGCATTGACAGGAGAAGAGATTTGGTGGAAAACTCTGGGAAAACAATACCGGACAGATGTAATTCCTTTGCCCAACGGTAGTGGTATGGTATGGTCCTATGGTGTGTATAATTATCACGCAGTAGATAATGATACTCTTTACGTTTCAGCTACAAATAGAGGATTAAACTTTTTCACAGATGGAATAAGTGGTCATAGAGAGGCAGTTCCTAACAGTATTGAGCAAGGATTAGTGAATGGAACTATAATGGCATTAGATTTAAGGACAGGGGAAATTAAGTGGCAATACCAGACAGAATTTCCACCAAGGGTCTCACCATTAGTCACTTATGATATAGTCTTTGCTGGTTATATTCCATTTGCAAAAAAATTAAAATCAGGAGTCATTTTGGCATTGGATAAAGAAACAGGAACAAAACTATGGGAATTTGATGTAAATGCAGAAATAGCACCAGTTGGGCCGTCGATAGGAGATGGAATGCTTTTCATACCAACCGGTAAAATTCAGGGTTTGCCCAAGAAAGAAGCTATACAAGGGTCTATAGTTGCATTTGGACTCCCTTGAGAATTTTGGCTGTTCATATATTCAAACAGCTTTAGTATAATTTCTCAATAGCAGATATGGAAACTGGTGCTGATGATGGCTTACTCTATGTATTAACCTCTGATCCGGAAACAGATAGACAAACATACTTCTTTAAGGTCTTTTATCTCCTTCATATAGAACATGATTCTGTTTTTGATACGCAACAGGAATTATACAAAATCTAAAAGCAATCAGACATTAATAACTGTAGTAATAACAATCATGAGCTTTAATTATTACTATCCTTATCATACTCATCGTCGCCCACGTAGCCTACTAAGGAAAAGAAATAACAATTCAACAGGATATTACTATAAATATAGAGTGAGAAATTACGTCCCTTTTTCTAAAGAAATAAACTACAATGGTAATAATGTAGATAGAGTGCTCGAATCAGGTTATACTGTAGGTCAGACTTGGGGAGCTTTACATAAATGTTGGCTGGCATATGTAATTGGAAAAGACAAAGGAGAATCAGATAAAATGCTGCTGTACGCACATCTTATTCAAAAGCTAGAAAGGGAATTAGAAATACAAGTAAATGATTTTCCAGATCTGGGACTTTTTGCATCTGATTTTGATGAAAATAATGATGAAGATAATTCAAAGTAATCTCTTTTGCTCTAACTCCTTTTAAGAATCGAAACATCCATCACACAGAGGAGAATGATATCTATCATCTCCTACAGGCTAAACTGTCATTGATGAGAATTATACATATAATGATAGGAAGTATATTATATTATTCTGGGCCTAATTATCGTGTCAAATTTGTTTCATAAACCACTGGCCCCACTATCTACATAGATTCAAATACTTGACTTCAACATTATGATCTACTACCTTAATGCAATGTGTTAATAGTATCTATTATTTTCAAAATAACAAATTGAATAAGGTTATCCACCAACATTCGAGATGCTAAAACCTTCAATTGAATATTTTGATAATAGAATAAAAGCAGCAATTAATAATGCTATACAAAATAAAATACCTCCAATATTACAAGAAAATATGAAGAAGAAATATCCTGAATGGTATAGGCACCTTAAAGAACAGGATATAATATCTGGTTTGGCTGTTAGGATTTAGTAAAATTATGAGTCTCTCTGAGGATGAAAATACTTTCAACATGTACTATGTGAGCCATCACACTATAAACAAATTACATCCCAGAGACATACTGAAAATAATAAATTGCAAAACGAGAAGTCTGTTATTCTGCCTATTGTCTAAAATACATACGCTTGTTTGCAACTGCCGCCGAGTATTAAATGCCATTATGAATAAACATAGACATCTAATATAAAGATAAATAATAATAGCATAAAAACAAACTAATAAAGGAAAAAATTATTATTTTGTTGGACTTACAGTGATACGATAGATAGTTTCAAAGTTCCATCCAGTAGGAAAAGCAAATGATGATGATGAATTATTAGTAGCAGCAGAAGTAATATTGTTATTAGGTGTAGTAGTAATATTAGCATCCACTGTGTCTCCCTTAAACTTAATTTCATGTATTCCTGGTGAAAGAGGCTTTAAGAAAACCCAATTACCATCTGCTATCCCTTGTGTAGAAGTATTAGCTGGTAGTCCAAGAATATTATCTTTAGGCAATGTAAAGTTAAATGGTGGTGATACAATACGATATTTCTCTAATTCTGATTCAGGGATATCTACTCCATCTATACTTGCCTGTAATTGTATAACTTGGTCTTGAAAAGTCTTAGCACAATTATGTAATTGTTGTAATGTCTTAAGCTCTGGAAATTCAGCAAAGGAGCACTCAGAATTTAAAATAGGAAACAAAATAGCCATTCCATGAGGTATATTACACTCTCTTACTACAGGCTTACCATAGGTTCCTGGAAAGAACCATACAGGACCATTTTGCTCTATTGTACAATACTTTCCAGTATCATCATATGCAGGATGAATATCTCTTGGTATAGAATATGCCCATTGCCACCATCTAGCAGTCCAATCTCCATATGTCAAACCAAAAGGTGTGGAGTCGGCATCAAATACTCCTATTGCTGGGCCTGTCGTTGCTTCTAAAGAAGAGTTAGTAGTAGCATTTTCAATAGATGCTATTGTTGTAGTTGCTGCTTGTGTAAATGCGGTCAATTGAACATTTTTCGTCATGTCCATGAATATGGTTCCTGCTATAATTATAATAGCTGCAATTGTAGTAGTTACGAACATTTTTTGTGTATCCTAGTTATAGCCCTGCAATTATTTTAGCTGTTTCCTCAGTTGTAAACGCCTTAAGAGTTATGGTACTTGAACTACCTTGTTGGCTTTCAAATAATAGTAGAGTTGACATAACTGTCGTATCATTAGGAGCCTCTAAAACTGATACGTCATCATAATCCCATTGTATAGTATGTGGCAGGTTTTGGTCTTGGTAATAGTTTAGCTGAGGGCTCAGGGTCTTGCTTCAAAGACCAAGTTGAATGGTGTTTGGGTAGCCCGACGGAACTTTGAAAAACCTGCCGATTTTACTGTTTCTGCTATTCTTTCTTCACCTGCTTGCGCTCCCAGTGCAGGTCCATTTTCGTTTAAAGACGCAGGAACGCATACGATGGAAGATACGGAGTAGAATAGCCTTCCCAGCGGATTTAAATTGTCCTCTACTTTATCATTGGCAAAAGGTTCTACTAACAGCCATGTGCCATCTTTTTTCTTCAACGTTTGCAGTACGTGCCTGGCTGCCCCAGCTGGATTGCCCATGTCATGGAAGCAATCAAAGAACGCAACCAAGTCATAATCGTCGCCCGAGTAATCTGTCGACTTTGCAACTTCAAATGTTATGTTTCGCAAGCCTTCTTTTTCTGCCTGCTTCCTAGCCCATTCAACTGAGGGTTTATGAGAATCAAACCCTATGATTTTTGAATTGGGGTATGCCTTTGCCATCAGAATTGTTGATACACCATGACCACATCCAACGTCTGCTACTTTAGCTCCTTCATTCTTGAGCCTGTATTCAACGTCTTCTAGCGCTGGAATCCAGCTGGTTGTTAGGTTAGCAACATAGTTCGGTTTGAAGAATCTCTCTGTGCCTTCAAATAAGTAATGATGATGGTCTCCCCATCCAAGACCTTTTCCAGTCCTAAATGCTTCAATAATTTTTTCCTCGTCTTTGAAAAGACTTACTAGGGATTGGTAGAAACCTGCTATGTATGCTGGGCTATTCTCATCAGTGAGTGCAAAAGACTGCTCTTCTGGAAGCGTGTATGTGCCATTAATACGGTTGTATGTAATAAAACCTCCAGCAGCTTGACCAGCAAGCCATTCTTTTATTATTCGTGGATGTGTCCCTGTCTTTTTTGCTAGTTCTTCTGGTGTCAACTCACCTGCTCCTGCCATCGCTTTGAACAATCCAAGCCTGTCGCCAACAAAAGTGATTAATGCACCTTCTGCTGCTCCCCAATCATTCACAACTTTTCCAATAAATTCCTGCAATTTTGTGTCATCTACTACTACCATTGGTATCCGAACCTCCTTTAGAATTCATAGCAAGCTGTTGTTGTATTTCTTGTATCTCTTCTTGTTCTTGTCTTTCCATCTCAATCACTACTGATGATATTTTTTCTTGTATCATGGTATACGGTATATGTTGCATGGATGATAAAATAAGGACTGGAAGGCGATACCCGCATTCTACACAAATTAGCTAGCAGATGTAGCATCCAAACTTTAGCATGGTTGGATCATTCGTAGCTAACCTTATTTGAGGCTCCCCAGCTAGGGAAGCTTGAGTAGAGTAATTACTTGGATGCCAAAGATGTAAGGATCTTCTGTGAAATAGCATTCAAGGGTCTGGATTATGATTCGTTCACAGATAGGCGAGTTAGCCCATTAGCTATCGGAAGGAAGCTTGGATTAGATGAGAAGACAGTTCGAGTTAGAGTAAAGAAGATGGAGGATGACGGATTTATCAAGTACTATCAGGCGATGCCCAGTCTGGCACTTTTTCAACTCAAAAATATGAATACCTATAGATTCGAAGCCTTAAACATTGCCACAAAGCACCGAGTCATAGAACACGTTCAGGAACTTCCATTTATTGTGGAGGCAATTGACTATTTAGGGCAGGTAGTGTCCGTTAGCATCACCGGCACTTCCTCTAAGGAAATAGATCAGGTGGCTTCTGGACTAACAAATAGGTTCTAATTGTATAAGTGGATTCTTGGAAGCCGCATAATAAAAGAACCTGTATCGGTTGCAGATAGATTAGATTGGAAAATTATTCAAGAACTTAGATATGATGCTCTATCAGGCGTCAAAGAGCTCTCTGAGTCGTTGTCAATAACGCCTAGGATGATCGAATATAGGATTAAAAAACTCTTAGGTTCAGACATGCTGCTAGTTCGAGCAATAATAAATAGCCAGAAGCAACAAGGGCTGATATTTTATGAATTGGAAATGTCAATTGATGAAACAAAGCGGTACGAAGTTATCAAGCGGCTAAGTGAAATTTACGCAGAAAAGCTTTGGTCAATACGTACCTTGGCGGCGGGAGTCTTGCTGGCGAATTTTTTTGCCTTTACTCTTGCAGAGCCCGAAGAAGCTTACGTAAACACGCTTGAACTTAAAGGCGTAAGATCATGTTCTCTATTCATATTCAAGGAAACCGTTGAACCGAAAAGACCAAATTGGATGGACGGCCTAATAGAACAAAAAATAGCATCATCATCAAAATCCAGGTGAGATGCTACTAATCAACAGATGCTATTCGACATCATGACAACAAAAAATCTTCCATCCTCTGTTAGACACTAGACGGTCTTGATCATCTTTACGACTTCGTCTTCTGTCTCGGTCAGCCCAGGATGACAGTCCTTGGCATGTATCATTACATGCTTCTTTATGTCCTCCTCTCCCTGGGGAGATATGAGTGTCCAACCGCAGGGGCAGCTGATCATTTTTGCCATGAATTGTGTTTGTAAGTGGGTTTCGTATATACTTTTTCACTCGATATTGCCTATTATGACTATATCATTTGTAGAGTGTAGAGTTGTGGTAACTTGGTGGGAGATAAGAAATATTTTACTAATGGAAAGTGTACTGACTCCCTTTAAGTTACCAGTGTTTAAATTATCGCCGGTATCCCCGAATACCTGGAATACTAAAAATTGAGTTCAATTTAGGTCCAATTCTATCGGTGATATCATCGGGGATATTATATTCCAATAAGTCATATATCATCGGCTAAGAATGAATAAATTCACGCTTAAACTTATCAATCCGGCGATACCAGTGATTCCGGGGATATTATACATACTTTCTTTACTCCTACATCTATTATGTAATTATACCAGCAATAACAAAATGAAATTTCGAAAGACACATGCTGTGTAAGAAGAAAACTAATAATGTGTATTATGTCGAGAGTTAATTCAAAGGAAATCCACTACCCATATTTAGTACATATAAGACAGCATTATTACTAGATACTCTGAATTCAAATACCGTACATTGGTAACAGTTGAAAACAGATGATAGCAGAGATAACGAATCGATAGCAATGATAACAAAACTGGTATCAAATGATAACGAGAGGAAAGAGCTTTAAGCTTCGATCATAATATATTTCTTAAAGATACAAATTATGACGATATTAACAAGACAGGAAAGGGAAAGGCTTGTACTAGACCTTTACAATCAAGGTAAGACTTATCGTGAAATATGTAGAGAGGCAAGAATATCTCCACGTGATATAGGAGTTATTTTGAATAAAGTGATTGAGCAGAAGAAGAGTGAAGGATCGAAAGAACAACGAGACGATGCTGAGAAGAACCAAGAACAACAATACCTATCTTTAGCCGCCCAAGCCTACAAATTCTTTTCTGATAGAAAGACTCCATTAGAAGTAGCAAATGCATTGAACCTAGGACAGCCAGAAATAACCAAATTATACAGAGAATACTGGAAGCTAAAGCGATTGCATAGACTCTATTCCGCTTATACAGAGCTAGGAGATAAGGGTATAGGAGATTTTCTAAAATTATACCGGCTGATGAAGGAAAAAGAAGTGAGCAATGAACAAGTAGCGAATTATGTAGATATTGCCATTCATAAATTTCCTTATATGGAATCTCTCTATGCACAAACCAAAGATCAGGCGGAGAAGATGTAACACACAAGACAAGGATTGGCAAACGATATAGAGGAAAGAAAAAAGAAAAAATCACTTTTAGATAATATCATATTCTCTTCCGAACAAGAATGCAAGAGAACAGAACAACAACTACAAGAACTTCGTGATAAAAAGGATAGACTAGAAAAGTTGCTTGCAAATTTATTTTTGGCTAATCATAGATATACCAGAGACGAAGCAACACTGCAGTAAGGACATTTCATAAATTGACTATAGAGTTGTATGGTTGAGCAGGTTCATCTGACAAATGATGTTTATCTTACCTCCAATTTCGTCACGGTCTGAAGTAACCATAATTTTTCGAACATTGTTACGTATGTATAGGTTATCTCTTCGTTGTCAGAATATGTTACAGCATACGCTGTTTCCTTATTATAATCGATAGGATCTATAGTCGAAACTAGTAGCACCTTAATATAGTCAGGCACTATGATGATATCATTATTCTCTAGTTTTCTTTCAAAGATCCGTACATTAGCGACCTCGCTATAACTATTAATAATTCTATCATCGACACCCAACGGAAAAAGAATTCTTACTAAAATATTTGACCTTGTTTTTTTCTTCAAAAATTTTAGGATACTTTGTGTTTCTTTTCTTTTCAAGGTATTTATATTACAGAATAAAATAGTGATCTCGCCTTTTGTGCTTTTTATTATTTCATCAATACGATTCTCAACCAATTTGAAATCTTGTATGTTTTCTGTATGCAATTGATCCTCTTCAGGAAGTTCACCTTTGTCTTTGATCGAAATATTGTTCCGATATTTTGCTACATAGTCTTCTGTCATTGAATTCTCCGAGTTTTCGCTTAATATATGAATAAGTTTGTAATACCAAAATAATGAGGCAAGAATGCATAGATTGGCGAACGCCCACATCGCTTCCCATATCAATTCAGTCTTTAAAAGAAATTCTTCATCAACAATCGCTATATATGTATAGATGAGATCTGTGATAGTTGTTAATATCAGGAAAGAGGTAAATAATATCCAGTGATAGATATAAGGGTTATTTCTAGGTAACTTCGTTAGAATGAGAATCGAAAGAGATAACAAAACAATATCGCCATAGTTATATATGGTACTAAGCGCAATATCAGGCCACTGGGATTGAAAATCTACTTCCTGGCTAAAAATTTGGATAGTTGATATTACAGGTACTACAAATGCGAGTATTACTACAAACGCAATCACCCTACGTTTTATTAATCCGTCTCTGTTTATAGTCTTAAATGATCTGTAGGTAAATAGAATTAGAGGTCCATAGCCTGCAACATAGAAAATTTCCCCGACACCTGGGTATGGAACATCCGTATCTAATACAATTTGATAATACGTGTAGGAAAACTCACCAAGGAACCAGAGAGTTACTCCTACGAAAACGAGCTTAAATTTCTGAACTTCTATTTTTCTGGGATTTGAAAGTATTATAAACAAGGATATACAGGTAGATGATCCCAACAAAACTGCTGAGGTTGTGCCCATGTATCTGTCGCCATCAATAATAAATAGTATTATATGTATAAACACGATAGCTACAGCTATAGCAATTATAAATCCGAAGAACAAATATTTCATTTCATACTTAATTTTAAAAACAGATTCAATATTTTTTGTTCTGCTCAATTAAATATGTATCTATTGCAAATTATTTAAATTCATCCACGATTTCTAACTTGATATATCTTGATTCCATTGTGCGATCATTTTCATTTGGTCCCGTGCCATTCTTAGTACTAACATTGGTTTGATTCCAGTTTTCCGTAAAATTTCCTTAGCCCATCGCTCATCTACAGGTTCGTAATTATACTCTACCGAGCATCTTCCTCACCATTAAGACGTTCACATCCTTGCGTTTACCTCAACAGTATCCATAAAAAAAGTTCACATCATTATGGTATCTATGATAATATATATAGAATGACATTACAGCAACAAGGACAAGAATATTCTATAGGTTCAGATCTAGAAAAGACAACATTAAGTATTATACATAGAACGCGAGCCCGTCTATGTTCTGAGTACGAGTTCCTATATAAAATATCTTCACACTTACATCTTGTAAACTCCCTTGTTTCTCTTCTAGCTGGTTTTAATCTTCATTATAATTAGGTCCTCTGCATTATTTTTCGTCTTCCATAGTGGACATAGCAGTTAGTTTCCCTTTGTTATCGTCTAGGTTAGCACATATACTAAATCATTTGAGATATTCAGAAATAAAATCTCTGTACTTCAGTTTTAATTCTGTAGATAGAAACTTATAGGACCTTATGATGCGTCTACAATTCTTGTTTTCACAATGACATATTAAATACCATCCGTTTTCACTTTCTGAAGTTGAATAATCAAATGTCACTTCTTCCCCTCTTCTAATATTTTTCATTGCAACAATTTTTACGGAATTTTTGATCCCAGAGTTTGGGTTGCAAGAATGGTTTATGTACCAGTCAGGATTATTTCTGAGCGGAGCGATCCATTGACATTTTTCTATTTGTAACCACCTACCGCCTACATAGCAAGGATATCTACCCTTTTTCAATACCCCTTCCCAGGTGAAAATAAGATTTCCTTTCTTAAAGTTTATCTTTGCAAAAAGTCCTTCACCGGTGCCACTAGTTCGACCAAGATATAGCTTCTTCCATGTCAAAGTCTTTTTCGCCAATTCTTAATTACTATAGCCTATAGGAATGCCATATGTTAGACTTGAGCAGTACTAATGATTAGATCTATTACAGTATCGCCTCTACTTTATAGTCTCCTCTATTTGTCAGCCTATCGAGTCTTTTTAGTACAAAAACTGCAGTTTCCCTAACTGCATCGCTTGGATCTTCCAACATCTTTCTCAGCGTTTCTTTACATCCGTGGGCTCGCATCAAACCCAAAGCTTCTATAGCTTCGTGTCTTACAAGTTCGTTTTTATCATTTAGAGCAGAGTTAATCAGGTAAGGAATCTTAGCTCTCATGTTTCGTACGCCAATTTGAAAAGCAGCCTCATGTTTTACAATTCCATTATCGTCATTAAGCAAAACCCAGACCATTAGGTCGGCTATTTCAGCAAAAATGGGTCATCTATGTCAATCACTTCAGTTATCTCTCCTGCAAGCCAAATAGAATCCCATCGTATAGATTCGTCTCTTTCGTTTCTTAAAATTTGTATAATTTTGTCAAGCCGCTCTCTCGGCGGCAGTTTTCTCATGTCATACTCGTCGAAGATAATTTCCATTCTTGGGCCAGTTATTTAGAAGAATTATTTAAGGTTGCTCGCTTGTTCTTGGCTCTCTCCCATCGAGCAAGTATAGAAATAAACAGAAGAACTCAAAAGAAAAAAGAAATCCATGGGATGTATGAATGAGATATTGCTGATTGAATTATGGTGATCCAAACATGGACGTCATATTGAGATGGTCAAGAGATTTTCCTGGCATATTTATTAACTATACTTTGAATACTACTGCCATGAGTGAATTAGATGAAATAGAAATGGAGCGACAAGAGGCTCGAGGTATTGTACAGAAGTTCATCTGCAGAGCGACTTTACAAACAGTTCATCAATCTGATAACTCCAGGTCAGCCATAATCGGTGAGTTCAACCGTATTGTAGTGTAGGTGATTAATAACATATATGCCAACAATAGTTCATTTCGAAATACCTGCAGATGATGTTGAAAAGGCAAAGAAATTTTATACTGACTTGTTTGGATGGAAAATAGAAAAATTGTCCGTTACAGATGATAGTCGGCTAACCTCTGCAGCTACAGCTCAACCAATTGAATATTGGATAATCACAACAACAGATGATAAAGGAAACAAAGCATTAGGTGGAGGAATAATGAAAAGACAAATGCCAGAACATCAAGTAACTAATTATTTCGGAGTAAAGTCGCTCGATGAATACTCCTCTAAAGTGGAGAAGCTAGGAGGCAAAGTGATCGCTCCTAAACGTACTGTACCTGGAATGGGTTACTTTGCGCTTTGTATTGATACAGAAAACAATGCTTTCGCCATATGGGAAACTGATGAGAAGGCTAAGTAAATAACCTATAAGTTATTCTAACCCTAGTTTTTTTGTTCAGTGCCTCAATTTGCTCTTGCAGCAAATCGAGCTTGTCTGTTTTGATAGTTAGCTTTTGAACTTTTCTATCTTAAGGGAAATCTGATTGTTATTAACCAAGAGAATCATCCTGATTATGAAAACGTGAGTTGTAGGATTATAGAAGCCTTAATTAATTTTCTATGTCTAATTCATGCCTGCATCCAAGATCTTTAAACATGCATTATGTCAGTTTAATTTGCTCTCCTCTTAATTGGTTTAACCTTTTGGTAGAATGTAAGCTACATCTGGGTGGTACAAGTGCACTATTGCCAATAATCTACGGGATAATTGCAATAGAAGAAAAGGGGACTATACTGGCCGATGAATTATTTGTGAGCAGATTTTCCTATATAATGAGAGACTATTGGTTGTTGACCATCTTTGAGAAGTGATCGAATTCTATCTTCCATAACCTGAATGTTCTTGGTAACGCGTTCATGCTGACGCATGTGGTCAGTCCAGGTATCAGCAATTCTGATTTCGATATAGTGACCAATATCCTCTGTGTCCTGGAATAATTCCCAATAGGCCATTCCCTCGCTCTTAAGAATTCTTCCTAACTCACGTACACTTTGCTCGAACTCATCAGATAATTTAGGATCAATTTTATAGTCGATTGTTATTAGGGCTTGACTATCGCTTTGTGAAGGATTAACTGAGAGCTCAGGAGGAAGAGACCAGTGGTCACTTGCTGGTGTAAAATCGAGGTCATCTAACAGAGTAGTGCTGTAACGTTTCCTAGCAATAATAGTTGTCCCTAAGGCTAATGAAGCTACTGACAGCGTGATTGAGATGCCAAATGTGTTAGCTATTGTACCCCAAATTACACTTCCAACTGCCAAGCCACCATTTAGTATAAGCAGATAAACTGCTAATACTCTGGCCCCAATCCACTTTGGCGCAGATTTTATTCCAATGGTATAAAATTTTGATAATATCGTGATGTAAGCTACTCCTCCTAGCCCCATGACTATACAAAGAATAGCAAAATCTCGTAGGTATCCCATTGTGAATATTACAATTGCAAGTAACCCTATGGAACCTGTAATAAGAGATTCAACTGAAACCTTAGGTCGCAATTTTGGCAAAATTACAATTCCACCAATTATTGCACCAGTACCAAAAGATCCTAATAGCAGTCCAAAACCTGCGGAATCAAGTCTTAATTCATGTTTAGCTAAGAGTGGCAAGAGAGATAATAATGCACTACTACATAATGTGAACAATCCTGCACGGGCAATTAATACGTGTGCTGCTTGAGAATAGCGTACATAACGTATTTGAGCTCGAATAGCTCGAATTATATTCTCTGGGGGTAGAGAGCTTTGTTGGTGGCCATGAGCCTTTCTTGGTAATCTACTTAGGACTACAATCATACCAATAAATGAAGCTGAATTAAGAAAAAATACAGCCCAAGGTGCAATTGCTGCTACAATAAAACCACCCACTGTGGGGCCAACTACACGGCCTATGTTACCAGCAACAGCACTAAGTGTGAGAGCAGCAGGTAGTTCTGACCTTGATACTAGTCCACTCATGGTAGGAATAATGGGAGTCCTAATCATAGTCGTACCTGCTCCTAGCGCAAAAGTAAGTATCAACAATATTGTTGGAGTAGTCACACCAACAAGAGTGAGCATTCCTAGTATCGCAGATATTGTAAACATGTATGCACAAGTAATAATGAGTATACTACGCCGGTCAAAAATATCAGATAATGTCCCAGATGGCAATGCAAAGAGAAAAATTGGTAGAGTAGTCGCTGTCGTGATAAGAGAAACGAATAAAGGATTTGGAGCAAGTGAAGTCATTAACCACGACGCACCGACATCATACATAGCTGCACCAATATATGAAAAGAGAGCAGCAATCCACAACATCCTATACAGACTAGATCTAAAAGGACTCAAACCAGCTGCTGAAATATTTTCTTCTTCGTGTAGTTGTCCTTCTCTTTCAACCATAGGATGTAAGTAAGCAACACTTAGTCATACATTTTTCTATAAAGTCTGAAGCCAACGTATATACGGAATAGGTGAAGAAGCAGCAAGATATAACGCAAGGTATAAGGCAAAGATATGATCGTGTGTATTTTTCATTTATAGATAATGTGGTTGGAATATTAATAAATCAGACTATTGAACCCCTTTACATGCAGGATTCAACTCCCTTTCAGCCCGTATCAATCTTGTCCCTTTATTTATGCCCAGGGCATAATAGTATATGAAGAAATTAGTTGCTGTCTATTAAACAAGAAGAAGAACAAGAAAATCCAATGACAATATTTATGTACGCTCTGAAGGCACCAGAGTCAAGAAGACAATATCCTCAGCGATTCAAAATGTTTCTTGATTATCTCAAACTAGAAGGAGCATTAGACAAACAAGCAAGACATTTCTTGTCAAAAGCAAGAAATAATCCACAATGGGCTGAGGAATGCTTTATGCGATTCATAGGCTTTCAAATAGAGAGGGTGAAACGAGGAGAGATATCTGAATCAACTATTTCAAATTATTATAAAGCAACCAAGTTATTCTGTGAAATGAATAATCTAATTTTAAATTGGAAGAGAATAAGACGGGGCTTACCACATGGAAGGCAGGCAGCTAATGACAGAGCACCAACTCTAGAAGAAATACAGAGACTAGTAGAGTATCCTGACCGACGGATAAAATCAATTATCTACACTATGGCTTCTTCAGGAATTAGATTAGGTGTATGGGATTATCTTAGATGGAAACATGTTACTTCTATAACCAATGGCCTTGGAGAAGTCATTGCAGCAAAATTAATAATCTATCCTGGAGACCGTGAAGAATATTATACTTTTGTAACAGATGTGGCCTATAATTCTCTAAAAGATTGGATGGGTTTCCGTGCTTTTTATGGTGAAAAGATAACTGGGGAATCATCATTATCGTTACCATCATATAATAACAACAGAAATTAATCCATGATATTAATAATGTGTATGAAAGAGAAGTTTGACATAATTAAACAGAAATTTATAAAAGATCAAGAGTAACCGAATGAACAGCTGATAACATAAAATCTAATGAATACCAGAATTTACAATCAATCAATCTCTTTATAAACCAACATAATATAAGAAAGAACGATATGCTTGTGCTAGTCGAGGCTCAAGAAGAGAAGAAGCAGAAACAGAAAGTAAAACTTTCACAAATACTGAAAGATGCCACTGAAGGACAATGTTTTGGATATTTAATGAAAGTTTCCGAAATTACAGAGCTAGGCGAACATCATCGTCATCAAATCACATCAATAACATCAGAATCTG
>DASQRW010000198.1:0-11063 GCA_035642715.1 Nitrososphaeraceae archaeon
ATGTTTGATACAAGTATTATAAATGCCGCAGCATCAGCTCAAATAGCGACAGCAGATCTAGAAGCAGGAGAATACGACTATCATTGTTCTGTACATCCATTTATGACAGGCAAAATAATAGTACAATAGTAATAATAATAATAACATATACCATAATACGACATGAAAGCTAATGATATTGTCATACTCAAAATTCTTTCTTTTTCTACTATTTCTGTGCTTTTTGCTCTCATATTCGTAGGAGGGTATGTCAATGCCTCTGGAGTTGGCTTGAGTTGTCCTGACTGGCCGCTTTGTCCTGCCGGTCTTGTGCCGCTTGAAGACTTTATCATTGAATATTTTCATAGGACAATTGCTGCTACAACTGGCTTACTAGTCATTGTCACTATGATATTTACATTAAAATCTAGGATCGCTACAAGAGGAATGAAAATAGCATCAATAATTGCTAGTGTTGCAGTGACAGGTCAAATAATATTAGGGGCTATTGTTATAATCGAGCGGTTGCATGCCATACTAGTGACAATTCATCTTGGACTTGGACTGGTATTGTTTTCAATGAGTTTAATAACTGTTCTATCGGCTTTTAAATTATCAGAAGATAAAACGATAAGAACAGCATCAAAATTATAGAATACAAAGCCCATCACCGAACCAATAACTATGAACATATAATAAATAGCTGCAGTCAGTTTTGTAATAAACAATATGAATAGTTAGCTTGCTGTGATCTTTACCAAGTAAAATTATTACTTTTATGATTTTATACATATTTCATTTACGCTTTATCTTCGTTATGTCAATCGTAGAATTATTATCACTATATGGAACAATATGGTGTTGCGGGAACAATAATTTATTGAACGAAGCAGAAAGAAATGAAGAAATAAAGGAAAAATATTATATGAAAAACTCATAAAGTTATAGAATATACCTAATCCTGTGCAAGGATTTAAATCCCTTTCATTTTATATCAACTAATTGATTTTGTGATCTCTGCTTTTCCCATTTCATAAGGTATATAATTCCTGCAAACAAAAATATCTCTAGAGATTTATCTAGAATACCCGCTAAATCAATTTCCTCTGGCTCATTAGTAGGTGAGAGGGGTGGAGGAAAGATAACAGAGTATGTATATAATCCGAGAAGTACTCCTGTACCTACCAGTCCAAATAAATTGATTAGTACTGTCTTTCGGTAATATACCAATATAGAATCTCTATTCTTGTAATAATTAGATTCATTTGTTAAAGTGATTAATACATACGATATTCCATAGGCGATCTGAGCACCTCCTGCTGCTAACAAAAAGACGCTGTAATAAATGTGGCGTGAGCCATGTTCTGAAAAAATTGCTAAATGAACCAAACCTGCTGCAATAGCTAAGAACATGATTGAGTATTTTAGTAACTCTTTTTCTGATAACTTTGAATACATTCTTCTTTTTCTTTTATTTCTGTATGAAAATCCCAAGAGAACACCTAATACAATTATCGGTCCCGTAACTGCCATAAGTAATGTTGTGTTATAGATACTGCCAAAATTACTAGATATTGACACATTGAAAACTGCTCTATCGCAGTTGCAATTTTGAGTATTACCCAAAATGCTTCTTGGAGGATCTACTTCATTGTTATTGATGACAGAATCCTTATTATTATCTATACTAAGAACTATCTGATAATTTCCTATTCTTGGAAATACATAGTTAATGTTGAAATCACCAATGTTATGCAATGTCCATGGATATGCTGCAATTCGCTGTCCATTAAGGGTTTCATAAATCTCAACCATAGTTTTCACATTGTGGACATCATTACCATTGAAATCTTGTATACTAAATGTAATTTGGGTTATCTCATGTGGACGAGCGTATTCTGGATTCAACCCCATATAAGCATAGTATTGTCCTACTCCGTCACCTCCACCATTATAATGAGGAAAATGATCAAGATGACCATATGATTCATGTATTAATGAGTTTGAAGTATAGGATAAAAAAAACCCAGATAAAATTAGAATAGTCATAGAAATGCACAGCTTGAATGATATTTTATCAAGCATCAAATAATAAGATCACAACAGGCTCATATAACTCGTACTTATATTATAGAATTGCTAAAAAACACTATTTTATCCACAAGTAGTTAGACTTTCTGTCTATATACTCTAAAGTGGAGAAATACTTGTCGTTATGATAGTATCTATTAAGCGAGTCTCATAAAAATCTCTGTGCTTTGGTCAGCAGTGAGCACTTTTCGGTTAATGATAAAGCTATCTAGTGCCTACGAACCTAATAAGCAAATACTTTGAATTCATAAGCAATAAAATAAATAAAATTTTTTTTATTCTATCCTATTCAGTAAAATATAATACGGTAAAGGCTACCTCCTTTTCTTATGTGGAAGGTAATGATGCCAAGAAAAATAGCCTTCGGCGAAAATGCTGCAAAGGAATTTGAATATCCAACAAATTCTTTGATTATAACGACGACAACTCCTGATGTTTATAACAGGTGGTTAGAGTATATGCAAATAAGAAATTACGAAGTTTATGACAAGGTCACTCCTGATCCTGCAATTGATACTGTTGAGACAATAAGAAAGGAGTATGAAGGAAGGAATATTTCAGCATATATTGGTCTTGGTGGAGGAAGTTCTATGGACGTATGTAAGTATCTTAGCAAAGTAACTGGTATTCCGAAGATTTTGATTCCAACAACTTTCGGTACAGGTGCTGAAATGACAACATATGCCGTTATCAGTTTTGAACACAAGAAAAAACTATTACAAGATGAGAAATTTCTTGCAGACACTGCTATTGTGGATCCATACTTTTTGCCTGGGACTCCTTTTAATATTATGAGAAATTCTGCATGCGATGCTGCAGCTCAAGCTTCAGAAGGCTATGATAGTAAACTTGCTAATCCATTTACAAAACTCTTCTGCAAAGAAGCTTTCGATATTCTAGAAGATGCACTCATAAATGATAAACCACATCTGTTGCCATATGGAGCAATGCTATCTGGAATAGGATTTGGAAATTCATCAACAACATTAGGTCATGCGTTATCATATGTTTTTTCAAATGAAGGCGTCGCACATGGATATGCCCTGTCATCTTGTACCACGGTTGCACACAAATTCAACAAGTCAATATACTATGAACGCTTTAAAAGAATTTGTCAGAAATTGAAATTTGAGCCCCTAAAACTGAAACAGCCACTTGATCAAGCAGCTGATGTAATCATGCCAGATAGAGGTCATTTGGACAATAATCCTGTTCCTGTCACGAGAGATGATATAATAAAATGTCTAAACGAAATTGTAAATAGTAATCCATTGGCCTGAGTTTGCAACTTTTTCTTATTTGAGAACATATTTGCTTACTTTTGTTTTGAAAGTTATAGTCAATATATGCTAATATTTATCTAATATTACATAAATTATCCGTCTCTGAGTATGTAGGTTAACTCTATTATTTTATGAAGCACATTTTCTTTTTTTAGTGAAGGATAATACATAAGCAGTTCTTGTAATAATATCGCATATACCTCTAACTCGTTATCGCTATTAGTATGAGTTGGTATAGTCTTAAAAAAATGATAAATACAATAAGCTTAGTAATGCGATCTTATAAGAAACCTTTAAATCCAGTTTATCGACTTTCTTTGATAGACTATGACCATCATTAGCAAGAGTATGGAAATTAACGCTCCTGTTAGCGAAGTGTTTACCTATTTTGCAAGGCCCGAACATATGGCGGATCAGTTTCCAGAAAATATGCATTTAAATGTTATTCCAATAGAAGTAAAAAATGGCTTTGGCGTTGGCACTATTTTTAGAATTAATGGCGATTTTGATGGTAAAAAATTAGAATGGGATTGTGAAACAATTGATTACATACCGCATCGAAAGATTGTTGCACGGATGATTAAAGGTCCTTTTAAGCATTGGCAAATTACCGTTCAATTTGAGGAGGTTACTGAGAAAACTACGAAGACAAGCATTGCTGTCGATTATGGGATGCCGATGGGTCCACTTGGAGAATTGATGAACAAGGTAAAGATAAAGAAGATAGCAGAGAGTGGAATGGAAAATGGCCTATATAGGGTAAAAGCATTGTTAGAGGGAACAGGCTCTATTCCCGTTTATATCACATTAGAGGCTTATAGAAGGATTCTCAAAGAAAAAGAAAGATATAATTGCTCTGTATCGGATGTCATAGTAAGGCTTGTTAAAGAACAACAGACAGCAAAAGTTTCCCGATAATTACGTTCTTTTTCAGTTTCTCGTTTCATTTAAATATCTCCTGCTTACGCTGATTTTCTGCGGGTTCGTAGCTCAGCCAGGTAGAGCGTCTGGCTCTTAACCAGTCAAGATTTCTCTGGGTTATAATGTCGTGGGTCCGAATCCCACCGAACCCGTTACGATATCAGTGCTTTTTAGTGGGTCCTGTAAAATATAAGGTGAAAAGAAAGAAAAGTGTTAGAGAACAAAGAAAGAGAAGGATCATCATCGTCGTCGTCATCATCGACGGTAACCGTAGAAAGGGCAGGATTAGACTCATGGACATTGTATCTGTATGCCATGAAATCTCCAGCAACAAAAGAAAAATATTTGATGAGATTAGGAAAGTTTTTAGATTTTATCCATCTTCTGGAGGGAGAGACGCTCGAAGATAAATCAAGAGCCTTTGCAGAGAAAGGAAGAAATGGTAATGTATGGGCTTTCAATAGCATTCTAAAGTTTATACAATTACTCAAAGAACGCGTTGACCGTAAAGAAATAACTGCAGGAACAATACGCAACTATGTAAAGAGTATCAAATTATTCTGTCAGATGGCAGACATTTCTATACCCTGGGAGAAAATTACTAGAGGTATTCCAAAAGGAAGAAGATATGCTGATGATAGAGCGCCAACGTTAGATGAAATTAAAAAGATGTGTGAGTATCCTGACAGGCGAATAAAACCACTTATCTATACTATGGTCTCCTCTGGTATACGTGTTGGTGCTTGGGATTATTTACGCTGGGGAAATATTCAGCCTATTGAACAAGAAGGTAAAATTATAGCAGCAAGGATGATAGTTTATGCTGGTGAAGATGATTCATATATTACTTACATAACTCCATCAGCGTATCGAGAACTTGCAGAATGGATGAAGTATAGAGAAGAATCAGGAGAGATAATAACTGATAATAGCTGGGTTATGCGTGACTTGTGGGATACTAGAGTTAAGATAAGTAAAGGCCTAGTTACAATTCCAAAGAAATTAACTGCTATAGGAGTTAAGAGGTTGATGGAGCGCGCTATTTGGGCACAAGGTTTGAGAAAGAAATTAGAAGCAGGAAAGAAAAGACATCCATTTCCTACAAATCATTCTCTACGAAAATATTTCAAGACACGCTGTGAATTAGCTGGAATGAGGCCAATCAATACAGAGAACTTAATGGGCCATAGCACGGGCATAAGTGATTCATATTATCGTCCTACTGAAAACGACCTTTTACAAGATTATTTGAAGTGTGTAGATGCATTAACTATCAATGACGAAAAATCATTACAAAAGAAGGTAGAGGAGCTTGCAAATAAATCTGAAGACAATGAATATCTGGTTAAAACAAAGTTATCTGAAAAAGAGAAACAGATTGAAGTTCTGATTAAGAAGCAGGAGCAGTTTGAAGTATTAATTCAATCACTTATCGATTCAGGACAATTGAAGCCAACAACTAATAGATAAAAGAAGCAAAATCCAGGAAAACGATAATTGTGATATTAATACAATATCGATAGTTTTACTATGCTAATTTAAATCATAAACAAAACAGGCCTAACAGTGAATAGAAGTCATCATCCTTTCTTCTTTGTATGTTGTACTCAGCTTCTTTCGCTACCAAATCTTGTAGCTGGCTATCATTAAGTATCAATACTTTGTTTCTAATCGCAGTGATGCTTGAATCTTTGACAGGAACACTATCAGTTGCTTTGATCATTTTCTTTGCCGTCTCTTCATTCATTTTTATTGAGTGGTAGAGTGCTTCTATCATAAACTTTTCATATCTGTAAAGTAGTTTAGATTCTTTTAATTGCTTATAAAGAATCTCTTGTGCCTTAGGTTTTGCAGCTGTCTTTTTCAATTTCTGAAATCCATCTGTTATTCTATAAGTAGAAGGTCTGCCATCAAGCTTGACATCCGTCGGATCATGAGTCTCTGGCTTTCCAGGATGACTTTTTCCAAGTAGGCTCTTGATTTCTTTTCTATCTTTTGTATTTAGATATACACCTAAAGCCTCAAGAGTTTGAAGCGCTTCTGTCATACGAGGAGAATCTAGATACTTATCATGTTGAATTTTATCATCACCAGACGTTGTAATATCTATTTGATCGTACAGATTGCCATCAAGCATAACTTTTGCAAGTTCCTTATTTTGTTCATCATTAAAAATAAGTTTTTCATCTACGTTATTGTTTGCATTGTAAAGCAGGCGAATAATTGCAAGGTTTTGGTTCGATTTGATCTTTTTTAAGATAACTTTTTGAGCATACTCTAAAGGAGTATGATATTGAGCTATTACATTGTATAATGATGCCCCACAGTGAAGAAGGATTCTATGAATAATCTCCATATCCTCTTCTGTTAATTCAGCATTGTTTTTCTGTGTTTCAGCCATAAAATTCCGAAATATGTTCTTGTATTTTAGCTTTAGTCATATCATATAATGCATTCACGACATACAATAACAGTAAACGACGAAACATACCACAAACTGAAACGGAAGGGTATTTTTAACGAATCATATAGTGACTTGATTTCTCGTCTAGTAGACATAGCAGAATCTACTAGTCAATCAAAATCAACTACATTTAAAGGAGGAATGGACGACAATGAATGAAACAAACCTAGTAGAATTTCTGAGCAAACAATGTAAAAATAAAGAGCATATAGCATGTTGTGGTTTATGGGAAGGTCTAGGTTTTGAAATTAGTTGCAGTTGCGAATGTCATGTAAGTAAAAAAGGGGTGGTATTGGATGAGGCTCCCCAATCCGCAACCAATACTCTATTCCAGAATGTTTGTCACAATACAGCGAAACACAGGGATAACACACCAAGATGACAAACAATAATACATTATCAAATGATAATGATAAACCTTGTGCACACTTCAAGTCTGTTAAGACCATATCTAATAGAATCATTGATTATGAAAAGTTATCTCCTTCCGAAATTAAGCGATATAAAAGAATAGAACACAGTCAATTAGTAAAAGGCATTAAGGAACGACGTCTATATTATCTAAAATCAGATGTATTGGACAACAAACAAGAAGACATTCCCAAGCCATCAATAGACGATAATTCCAGCATTCAGCGGCCTCAGGTGATTGAAGATAATTGAGTAATAATGGCAAGTCAGACAGCAATAATAATAATCCAGTTAATGCAAGAAGCGGCGTTATTGCATTTCAAGTAACAGAGAGTATGGAAAAGATTGGGATCAAAGATTTCATTCTAAATAGATCTGACTTTGAAATTACTTTTAACGACAATAAGAAAATAAGTATATTATTTTCTTCCAACGATAATTCAGTATCTAAACAACTAAAACGCATAGAATTAAAACTGAGAAAAGCGAGCTATGCAAAATTTGATACTAATGATATTGATAATGCAATAGCTGATGTTGAGGATCAGCTAGTACGACGTAGGGATGAAATATTCAAAGTTCGAATTTATGGTCTTGATGAGAACAACACACATACAGAGGATCCTTCAAAATCTAAGCTCAAAGACGACGTTACTAATCTAAGGAATCAATTCAAAGAGTCAGGTACAACCTTCCAGGATTAGCAATCGATAGTAGCAGAAAAGTATGAAAATATACGTAAGATAACTATCAAACATTATCCTGAAGCATGGCCTTTTTTAGAATTCTGTTTAGCAGTAAAATCGATTCTAAACATTGAAGACAACACGCTGCCATTTATGGGTGTAATACTATCGGCGCCAGCATCAATGAAGACAATGATTATACAGCTGTTTAGAAAGTATCCTGGTTCATTTTATAGTGATAATTTTACAGCCAATTCCCTTGTTTCACATAATTCAGCACTTAGAGGGGAGCAATTGCAGAAGGTCGATATGCTCCCTAAAATGAAGGATAAATTAGTATTAACTCCAGAGCTAGCTCCAATATTTACATCCAAAGAAGATGATCTGCAGAAGATACTTGGCATAATTACAAGAATTCTTGATGGACATGGGTTTGAAAGTGATTCTGGTGCACAGGGTCATCGGCATTATGGAGATACAATGTTTGTCTGGATTGGAGCAGCGGTGGAGATACCATTTAGAGTTTGGAAGGTCCTTGGCAGTTTAGGACATAAAATCTATTTTCTGAGACCACAATTGTCTGAAAAGTCTACAGAACAGCTCAAACAGATAGCAAAGACTAATGATTTTAGAGCTAAATTCAGGGAGATCGAAGATACACTACTTGATTATCTCAAGTACTTCGATGCCATACCCGAAAGTCCGCCATATATACAGATAGATAAGAATGGAATTATAAAGATTATATGGAATCATGAACTTGAAGGCGAACAAGACGAAGCTACAGGATATATCGCAGAAGTTGCCAAATTACTTGCACATTTACGTGGAAGCGTATACACTTCGGAAGCAAAGTCAACAAGAACAAGTCATAGATATGATAGCAGTAGTAATAGTAATAATCAACAGCAGCATCAAGAAGAAGACAGCAATTTAGTTCAGATTGAAGGTCAGGATTATGATACAGGTCTACCTATAATAGAAGATCCATCAAGAGCAGTAATTCTCCTGAGAAATTTAGCAATTGGGCATGCAATTTCACAGGGAAGAAATTCTATGGGTTTGCAAGACATTCCTATAGTTATTAAGGTCGCCTTAACGACAGCAATGGTTTCTAGAGTGAAAATTTTCGATTTATTGCTAAAGAATGGAGGGGAGCTGATGACTTCTGACATTACAAAAGGACTTAGAGTTTCAGAGCCTACTGCCAGACGTACTATGAGAGAGTTTTATGCTTTAGGAATTGTAGAGATATCTGCAATTTCAGGATATGGTAATGCTGGACTCAAGATTACTTTAAGATCTGAATATGACTGGTTCAAGAGCCAGCACTTTGAAAAGCTCAGAGAAGAATTTGTTCCGGATAATAATAATGATGGAGCAAATAATGATGGTAACAATATTATAGATTCATCTAATGGCGGAGCAAATGACGATGATAATAATAAATCTGCTGTATCAGACAAAATAACAGCTTTATCTCATGAAATAAATGATAAACAACAAGATACTCCGAATTCAGAAACGTGTGACAGTCACACGCTGAAAGTAGATTCACCCCCAGCGACAGAGGAAAATAATAATAATTCAGCAGCATGTGACAGACCATTACTAGAAGAAGAACAGAGCAGCAACAATGACAAAAGCTCTTCTTTGAATGTGGATTCTACTTCAGTTAATTTAGAAGAGAATAAAATAAGAAAAGATCATATCTCAGATTCAGTTGTAAATAATAATAATTCTGAAGAAGATTGTAACTACTATAATAATACTCAACAGAACTGTAACAACAAAGCAACAGAAGATAATTCTGATAATGCCTCTCTCTGGGGGGCAAATCGTTTTCATCTTGTGACTCAGTCACACGATCACACGACTACACAATTAACCCCAGTACTATCAGATCTACAATTAACTCCTGAAGAGATAATTGTATTGAAGAAAATTCTTGATGTAATAAAGCTAGCTAATGGCTCTCAAATTGCTGTAAATACTGCTATAGAATCAGTCTACAAGGAAAGCGAACAAGCTAGAAGCCTATTAGGAGATAAAATAACCCAAAGGGGCAACAAAACAGTTAGAAAGCTTTGTCTTGCTATCATTAGACATCCTAACATAATACCTAATCCAAAAACTAAGCCTCAATTAGTTGTCAGATGGTGTAATAATGAAAAGTTAGGACAGCGAAGTACTAACACTTCTTCCTCCAATGGTGGTGTTACTCCAGATTAATGGTTTACTCAGTCACCACTACTGTAGCTGCAAGAAGCTACAACAGTACTAATAACTATTCTAATACACAGAGAAATGAATTACTTAATGGCTCTTATGCTGCTATAGATACTGAGTATAGAGCAAACAAAGACAACAATCAAGAGCCATATACAATTTTTGCTGCTGCAATAGTAGATAGCTTTGGAAATGTGAATGCAAAGCATGAGTCAGATTTTGCTACTTCTCTACATCCAGAAAAAGAGCTTGTGCAATGGCTGATGCATCAGATCCTCAAATATAGACTTACTCTAGGATGGTATAGCAAAGGAGTTAGACTTCAAAATGAAGACGGGACATATAGTGGTAAAGATTCAGATTTAAAAATAATTGACCAAGTATGTCAATATTACAATATACCTTCAATCATAGGCTTTGATAAAATAGGCGTTCCATATGTCAGAGGATATGATTATAGGTTATGCAGCTTAGATCCACGTTATGCCAACCAGAATAAATTTGATTGGTATTATCATATCGACCTTTATCAAGTCTACAAGAAACCAATGGTAAAAACTATAATCTATCAAAACAAATACAAAGACCTAAACCTTGATTCAGTTGCAAAAGCAATTTTAAATGAAGGTAAGTTTGAGAGTTTGGATGGACTTCAGATACAAAATCTATCAAAGCAAAAGCAGATTGAGTATGTTGCTCAGGATGCAAAACTTGTGATGAATTTATCAAAGCATAACAATTATGAAATACTTGATCTAATGAATGCAATTTCTGTAATTACAAACGTGCCATTTGACAAAGTATGTCATACTGGCATTTCTACATGGTGGAAGAAAATAATATCAGATAAAATCAATAATGGTGAATGCAGATTTCCCTCTGCTAAAGTTAGTAAGCAAAGATATAGTGGAGGAGAAGTAATTGCATCTGCTATTGGTTATTACAAAAAAGAACCTGTCTATGTGCTTGATGTAAAGTCACTCTATCCTACTATGATGA
>DASQRW010000199.1:0-13153 GCA_035642715.1 Nitrososphaeraceae archaeon
CTGTGATGTTTTTCTAAGCGAAAGACCTGAAAAGTATAATTGTAACGCGTATATCATATATTTGGAAGGTGTCTTGTTTCTTTTATTATTAAGCGTAAGAGATGTAAGACATATGCAGCTATAGGCTTAATGCTAAGTAAAGAGCCCTTCAATATCTTTGAATGTTTAATTATGATAATTTGTGCAAGTATAAGGGATGGCGTCGCCACATACGCCGGGGAAAAGGCCAGCTGAATCCCAGGCCGAGATGACAATTATTATGTTACCCACTGATGCAAATCCAAAAGGCAATGTTTTTGGCGGCGTTATATTAAAACATGTAGACCTTATTGCAGGACTCGTTGCGAAAAGGCATTCTGGCCGTGCTAATACTGTTACTGCAAGCATTGATAGAATGACATTTTTAAAGCCTGTATTCATAGGAAATGCTTTAATTCTAACAGCCAGATTAAATTATGTACGCAAGTCTTCAATGGAAGTAGAGGTCACTGTAATGTCTGAAGATCTTGATGATGGTACAAGAATTCATGCAGGTACTGCTTTTGTTACAATGGTCGCTCTCGATAAATATGGAAAGTCTACAGAAGTTCCTCCAATAATCTTGGACAGTGCTGAAGAAAAAAGCCGTTTTAAAGAAGGTGAATTGAGAATGCTTTCACGTTTGAAAGAGGCTGGAAGAATCTAATCAAGCCTATTGTTTTTCAAATATATGTAATTTACCTACCTTGACTTTGGTGTTATCGTATTGGCCATCAAATCTAATTATTTATCAATTATTCATGTCTATTGAAGCCAAATTAAGTGGCCAAGATGTTCTTATATTTCGTGAACGCCGAGATTTATCGATTCTTTAATGTAAATAACAAGGTGGTGAACCAGCAAATCCTCCTATAACTTGCTCGCCTGATAATATAAATTCTCAGAAGCAATTTTTTTAGCTCGCGATTTTTCTAGATTGAAATGATTAGCATTTACTCTGAATATACATTCAGAACATTATCGATAAATTGTCATTGTGATTGTAAAAGATCGAAGTTAAAAAAACACGTTGTAATACTTATTTGTTCTTTAAATTCTCAGATCAGAGGAATGTTTTGGAACTTTTGCTCTTTATGTAAACTATAGACTCGAACTAAATCAAATCGAATATTTCGATTTGATTTCTGAGGTATTCAATATTTCTAATTAATTATCTAATTTAATTACGCATATTCTTAATAAATCTGTTTTGAGGTTTTGCTTAGAGATCATCTTTACAAAATAGATTAAAATTAAAATAATGTATTGACGATGAATCAGTATTAATCTCTACTTTGGAAAACCCTAATCTTGTTTCCAGCCAATAATGCATTTATTATTTTCTTTCCATTGTCTGATCGCTTGTCAGTCTTTATACTGGCTTTCTTTCCTACCTGGCTGTTTAAGATGAATTCATCTTCAATATAGACATCGACCTTTTTTCCAATAGCGCCGTCATCTACTAATATGTTAACAGTGGATCCAGCTTCAGTAACTTCAAAATCAAGCTCTTTGCCAAGAGTAGGAGTTTTTACTTCCACATCAATTTTTATGCCTAGCATTTTTTCTAACTCTGATATTGTAGATCCACCCTTGCCAATGATCCTAGCGATCACATCCTTGCCGACCTTAACTTGAACTCTGTTATCTGAAATTATGTTGATATCAGCATCCGGATCGAATCTCCTTATTGTGTCTCTGATTTTTGATTCAGCTAATTTTTTAATGATGTTATCTGACTGAGTAACTGGTTTCAATTCGGAGATTGGTACAACAACATTTTCTTCACCATATGTATAAATTTCATATTCGATTACTTGTGTTTCAAAATCTCGCACCTCTACAAGTGGTCTGGCAAGATCAGCCTCGCTCATTCCTGTTGGAACCTTGACCGTAAGCAGTACTTCATAAATTTTTTCGATTTTTCCATTCTTGATAAATATAATAGTATCGAGAATATGAGGAATCATTCCCAAATCCACTCTGCCTATGAATCTCTGAATTGCATCTAGTGGACTACTAGCATGTACTACTCCGATCATCCCTACACCTGCTAGCCTCATATCTGAAAATACTCCAAAGTCCTGTGCTCTCCTCACTTCATCAAATATTGTATAATCTGGACGCACTAATAATAAAATATCCGCAGCTTTTTCAAAACTACCCTCTAATGGTCCATACTGAGTCACCTCATCAGGAACCTGCAAGTCTCTCGGAGATTCAAAAGTCTTTACTATTTTGCCTTTCTTTGCATAGAATTCTGCAAGGCTGCTCGCAAATGTACTTTTACCAGAACCAGGAGGACCTGATATTACGATCCCCTCTGACCCCTCTGACAGCCTTTCAATTAACTTTTCTGTAGCGTTATAGCTTTCAAGTGAGAGCCTCACGATGGGTCTAACTATAGTAATTTCAAGGTTGTCAGAAAAAGGTGGTCTTGTTATAGCAATGCGAAATGTTCCGTATTGTATTACAGTTGCGCCATTACGGCTTATTTCTATGGATCCTGTTCTATTTACTCTAGACGCTTCAGAAATTTCTCTGATAATATTGGTTAGTTCTAGATATGTACTTTTTTTTTCATCGAGTTTTATAAGTTGAAAATCACCCGGCTTGCCACGTTTTGCCCAAGGTGACACTCCTTCTTTAAGATGAACGCTCATTGTATCTTCCTCAAAGAACTTTTCGAATTCTAAGTTTGTTGTCTTTGTCACATTTCCTATATGTAATGATTTAACTCCCTGTACCTCAGCAACTAGAGCTTGGACATAGTCAGCTGTAATTAATGTGGCATCTTCATGCAAGGCTACATCTTTTATAATCGCGTCAATCCTTCCACGTTTTGCCAGACGAATGTCGTCAATATTAGGACGTTCACCTAGAAATCTGAGGGAGATATCCTTCATTGAAATCTGATCCCTTATCTTCTTAATTTCATTTAAGCCTACAAACCCATACTCCTTATTAGAAGATGCTTGAGACTGCAATTCATCTAAAACTGCCAAAGGAATTATAATTTCACTACCATTATCAATATGACCTCCCTCAATCATCTTTGTAATCTCTCCATCAATAATTATACTTGTATCTAAAACATACCTTTTATTATTCAATAGATTTTAAATTGTCTTAGGCGGTTAAAGTGTCTTTGCTAATTATTTAAATGACCTAAAGATATAAATGAATCTAATATGATATTGTTATAAAAATTTTAGAATTAGAAATTAACAATCTTAATGATCAATTTCATATGTATATATTATATCATTATATAGTTATCAGAGCCATAAATCATGAGTCATCTTTTATATCACATGTTTAGGTGAATTAACAACCACAATTGGATGTTTTTATCTGCATCTAATGAGAAAGTCAAAATATAACGTGTTTTTATATCATCTAACTTGAAACAACAATTCTTTCAGGAATTCTGTGACGAAGTTATTTCGCTTGACTCCGCTATCAGGTTTGCAGGAATCGCAGATGAAGATGGTAAGATATTAGCTGTTTCTGAACGAAAGGGTCTCAAACCATTGTTAACACCAGAAGAAAGAGCTCAATATGCAATTACAGCCGCTACGCGTCAGTATACTAGATTAAGATGGGAATACTTGTTAGGGAAAATCTATTATGCAAGCTCGCATTATGAAAAGCTTCTTCGAGCAACTATTCCTATTACAAATGATAGTAGCAGACTGTCTTATGTATTATTATTATCATTTGACGTTGACACTGAAAACTTTCATCAAATTATAATGGAAAAGATAATTCCCTTAGTTAGAAAGAACACGGCTAGACTCTTAAAAGAAGCAGAACCGTAAAAGATTTGATACATTTAGATTATCTCATTAGAGAATGAATTATGGTAATAAAGAAGACACCGCCTCTTCTTCACATTGATCATCTTAATTTTATTGTTTTGCGGATATTCCTCCATCTACAGTCAGAATCGTCCCGGTTATCCATTTGGCGTCATCGGAGCAAAAATAGACTACCGCACTAGAAATATCATCGGGTTCACCGATTCTGCGTAAGGGAAATGACGATTCAAGAAGTTTTTTTGCGTTTTCATCCTGCAAATATGGTTCAATCATAGGACTGCGAATGGTAGACGGAGCTATGCAATTGCAGCGTATCCCATACGGTCCGTACTCAACAGCAATACTTTTTGTAAACATGATCACTCCAGCCTTTGTAACACCATATACAGAGAATGGTACATTTGGGATCGACCGCATTCCAAGTAAAGAGGAAATATTTACAATGCAGCCGCCTTTTCTATCTATCATTATCGGCAGTACTGCCTTCGTAGTCCTAAATGTTCCAAGAAGATTTGTGTTAATCAGTCCGGTCCATTGGTCATCAGTCATTAAATGGAATGGGGTCGGATCATATATGATGCCTGCATTATTAATCAAAATATCAACTGTATCAAATGATGAAAGAGCTTGTTCTATAGCATTTAATACTTCTGCCTCTTTTGTAATATCTGCGGTAACTGGCAAAACATTCTTGTTATCGTCACCAACTTCTGCTATAGTGCGCATTAGTTTATTCCGCTGTCTTCCTATAAGTACTACCTTGGATCCTTCAGAAATGAGTCTTTGTGTTATAGACTTTCCTACCCCTCCACCTGCACCCGTGACTATTGCAACTTTGCCTTTCAATTTCATTAATTGAAGAACGTCAGACATTCTTTTTAAAGTACTTTTCGGAAACAATAGAGAATAAGCGTTTGAAAATTTTCGTTATTCAAAAAGAATGCTTTTAATTTCTCTTTTTAAAAAGGATAAGGCCATATGATTGACAATAGTCGAGACAGCATGGAGATACAAAATCCCATCTCTATAGGTATAATTGGAGGAGGACAGCTTGGAAAAATGCTCGCTCAAGATGCAAAACGAATGTCTTTTAGGATAATTGTATTAGATCCTTGCTATGATTCACCAGCATCTTCGGTCTCAGATGAATTCATTGTTGCGGATTTTAAAGATGAAAATGCTATTAGGACACTCGCCGATAAATCCGACGTACTAACTTATGAAATAGAGCTTGCCAATTCTGAGATACTTAAGGAATTAGAATCTAAGAGATTTATTGTTCATCCTTCGCCACAGACACTCAGTATAATACAAAACAAATTTAGGCAAAAGTCATTTTTGAAAGACCAGGGTATCCCAGTTGCAGACTTTGACATCATAAAATCAGAGTCACATTTGGTAAATTTATGTAATAGATTCGGTTATCCTAGTATATTAAAAGTATGTGAAAATTCATATGATGGGCGAGGAAATTATATAATTAGTTCGGTCAATAACATTCACGAATACTATGAATATCTCTCTGAGAGACAATGTATGGTGGAAAAATTCATTCCTCATGACAAAGAGATCTCTGTGATGATCGCTAGAAATAGTAGCGGTCAAATATCTTCTTTTCCAATAACAGAAAATATTCATCGTAATAGTATTTTAGACACTACCATTGTTCCAGCGAGAATTTCAGATAATGCAATTGCAAAAGCTGAAGAATTAGCTGAAAAAACCATGCAGGCATTGAAGGGATCTGGAATTTTTGGGATAGAGATGTTTCTTACTAGAGATGAAGATGTGCTAATAAATGAAATAGCTCCTAGGCCTCATAATTCAGGTCATTACTCTATAGAAGCATGTTCAATCTCGCAATTTGAACAACACCTCCGAGCTATTCTTGATTTACCATTACCAAAACCAGAACTGCTATCACCTGCTGTAATGATCAATATACTAGGTCCTGATGACTGCAATGGACCATATACCATTAAAGGATTAAAAGACATTATGTCAATAGCAGGAGTAAAACTTCATATCTATGGTAAAAAGATATCTAGACCTAAAAGAAAGCTTGGTCATATCACCGTAACAGCAAATTCAGTAGAGAAAGCAATGGCAAGAGCAGAGGAGGTGAAAAATGTCCTAAAAATAGAAGATATAAAAAAGGTGAATCAAAATGGATAGGTGCCATGTTGGCATTATAATGGGAAGCGATTCAGATCTTTACGTTATGAAAGAGGCAGCTAAAATATTAGACATGTTTAGAATTTCAAATGAAATTAAAGTTATATCAGCACATAGAACTACTGAGAGAATGGTAAACTATGCTAATGAAGCCAAAAAACGAGGAATTATGGTGATTATTGCAGGTGCAGGGGGTGCCGCGCATCTTCCTGGAATGGTGGCTGCATTAACATCGATACCTGTAATAGGGGTTCCTATCAAAACAGCCACCTTGCAGGGTGTAGACTCTTTAATGTCGATAGTACAGATGCCAGCAGGTGTACCCGTTGCTACGGTTGCTATCAATGGAGCTAAGAACGCAGGAATACTTGCCAGCCAAATATTGGGCCTAAAGTTCGCAAAAATAGCAGAGAAGGTTGAAAAGTACAAAAGAGAATTGAAATATGAGGTAATTCGTAAGGCAGAGAGGCTTGAACGCATCGGATATGAGAAATATCTAGAAGAAAGATTACGAGATGACAGAAAAAAGTAATATTGGATTAAACCCACATATTAAGTAGTATCATGAGCCCATCATACCAGGAAGTTTAATCGGCTTTCTATATTCTTTGGTCATGTTGATACCTTCACTAGCAGTAACCTCTACGACATCTAAGCGGCTGCCTTCCGGCGGAGAGAGATAGATTTTCTCTCCAGGATTTATCATCTTGATGACGTCATTTCGATTACCATAATACACCACAACATCGGTCAATGGCTGTCTTCCTGTATTAGTTAGAACAATTCTTGCATTCACAAACAGAGATTGCTCGTCCTTCATTGCGTCTACCTCAATAGAATAATCTCTAGTAGGCATTATAGAAATAATCAAAATAGTTATGATTGCCGCAGCTAAGGAAATGACTGCAGCCACCATTATTATTGTTAAGCGCATACAGAAAAATACATAAATCAATATTATTAACTTAACCCTCCCATAATACTACATCTAAGAAGAGGATTATGTTATGTTAACGACTACAAGTATTTTGAATATCATTGCTTTCCTATTTTCAAAGAGATATGAAGAATATTAACTAGCTTTTGTGGGTGTGTTTCATAGTATAATTGTTATTCTTTACCCTTCATTTCTTCTCTCGTCTTGAAAATTGGTTTTAACCCGAGAGAGGAGTAATCACCCGTTGTACAGGTAAAACAGAGCTCTTCCTCAGGCAGTCCAATTGCATCAGCCAAGTTAGAAGTGTTATTATAGGCTACAAAATCAGCACCAATGACTCTAGAAACTCTAGCTTCTAAATCGGTCTTTGAAATATCACCGTTTGACTGCTGGTAAGCTAAAAGCTCATTTTGCGAAGGAAAGTCAATGCCTGCATAACATGGATAGCGTATAGGAGGATAAGTTACTAACATATTTATTTTCTTCGCCCTAGCAGAACGTAAGGTCTTGATAATAGAAGCAGAGCTCGTTCCCCTGACTATGCTATCATCGACAATAACCACATTTTTTCCTTCAATTACATCACGGATAGGTATTATACCCTTATTGATTTCTACTCTGTCTTCCTGATATGGTTCTATGAAACTTCTCATTAATCCCTTTTTTTTATAAATGTCTTTTAGTAAACCTTCCTCAAAAGGTACACCTAATTGCTGAGCATATCCTAGAGCTGCTGGCCGTGCGGAATCAGGTACTGGAATAACTACTTCTGCATCAGTTATCGGAAATTTTTTTGCTAGAAAATGTCCTATTCTCTTTCTAGCGGCATAGACATTAACTCCTTCCATAACACTGCTTGGGTGTGCAAAGTAAGTATACTCAAATGCACAGTGAGCATGCGGCTTATCTATAGAAAACTGATGACTCTGTAGTCCATCTCTGTTCATTTTTATTAGCTCTCCTGGTTCCACGTCACGGATTAAATGGGCTCCTATGGCAGATAATGCACATGATTCAGATGCAATTATGTAGGTGTTGGTTTCTCTGTGAATACCTAGAACTAGAGGTCTGAATCCTTTTGTATCACGCGCTGCATAAACTGAACCATTATCAGTTAAAAAAGTAAAGCAGAAAGAGCCCACCATTTCACCTTTGAGTATATTTACCGCCTCTGTCATGTCATGTGTATCTGCTAAATGCATTACAAGTCGCTTTGCTACAACAAGGGTATCGCTCATAGTTTGTGGTGTAAAACTGCATCCACCTACCATTCCTGATAACTCCTGTACATTTGCAATCGTACCGTTATGTGCTATACACAGATCCTTAATCTTTAGTGGTTGTGCATTTTCCAATGTACTTTTACCGAAGGTTGAATACCGCACATGTCCAATTGCAGCACATGAATTATACCTTCTAACAACAGTAGGAAATTCTGGAGCTGCTGCGGAAACGAGGCCAAGCCGCTTAAAAGGAGACCTGCCTGGTACTGCCAGCCCCCACGCTTCCTGGCCTCGATGTTGAAGAGCTCGGAGGGAATCAATTACAAATGGTATAACGTTGTCACCATTTAATGATAATACGCCAACTACTCCACAGTTTTCATGGACCAATTTAATTATCACCCCTCCTCTACGTTCTTTAAAAGTGAATTTGCATTTAAATAGAATGAACATGAATCATAATTTTTATGCTTATTATAGTCCAAGACTGACAATGAATTGCATGAAATCACTAAAAAACATTTTTATCAATTATCGATTGGTTAGTGGCTATCTCTGCTTTAGTCTATTTCTTTTATCCTTGATGTTGCGTCTAAAGTTTGTGTGTTGTTCATTATTTGTCCTAACTCGCCATAACTTTCTGTCAATTTTTTTATAGATAATTTTATAATCTCTTTATCTTTTTTTGTCATAATGTAGTTATCAGCAGCAGTTACATATCCAATTCGAGCAAAAACAATTCCATTGATATTAGCAAGATATTTTTCAACTTCATCCGGTTTACGTGTACCTATAATATAACGAGAGTGTGATTCCGAAAATAATAGGCTGTCGATTCTTGAACACATATTTGGTATGGAATCTAGATCTATAATAATTCCTACTCGGCCTTGTATTGCCATTTCAGATAATGCTACTGCTAATCCACCTTTAGAGCAATCGTGAACGCAATCAACTAGATGCTTTCTAATAAGATGAAGCACAGCTTGGCTGTTAAGTTTGTCTCTACTAAGGTCTACCCTTGGAACATTTCCTCCAACTATATTATGATAGTATTCATAGTATTCAGATGCACCCATTTCATCTAATGTAGAACCAATTATGAAAATAGAATTTTCCTGCTTCAGACCACATTGCATAATCCATGATCCTTTCTCGATCAATCCAATCATACCTATGACGGGAGATGGTTTAATCGCTCCTTTGATAGTTTCGTTGTATAGACTTACCTTTCCACCTATTACTGGTATTTTCATGTATCTACAAAAATTAGATATTGAATTTATTGCCTGGGTGAAAGTCCAGAATATCTGTGGATCTTCAGGGTTTCCAAATTGCAAGTGATCAATTACGCCTATAGGCTGAGCGCCAGAAGAGATTATATTTCTTCTCGCTTCAGACAAACATCCCAGAGTTCCTTGATAAGGATCCAAAAAACAGTGTTTGGAGTTACCGTCAAGTTTAATAGAAATAAATTTATCGTTGGTTATTTTCAAAACACTTGCATCGCCTAATCCTGGTTTTATTACAGTCCGTACCCCAACTTCATGATCAAATTGTCTGTAAACCCAGGATTTTTCAGCTATCGTAGGATTGGACAACATCGAAAGAAGCACTCTATTTAGGTCATTAGGAATATTCGACCTTATAGGGTTCTTGCGCAATTCTTTTAGATATGATGGTGATTTTGACTTTCTGAGGATAAGTGGTGGATTTGCTATGAGCTTTGAGGGCATACGAGCCACCAGTTTACCGTTATATCTTATAACAAGATCCTGATGCTTTCTCACTCTGCCTATTATAGCGTATTTGAGCTCATATTTGTCAAGTATCGCTTTTAGTGTATCAATTTTATGCTCATCAGTAATATACATCATCCTTTCCTGAGACTCTGATATCATCAATTCAGTTGGTATCATGTTTTTGTGTTTGGTATGAACCGCACCTAATTCAACATCAAATCCTCTTTTAAGATTGTGTGATGCTTCTGATAGACAACATGCAAGACCTCCGCCGCCTAGATCTTTCTGAGCCTTTATACAACCTTGTTCGGCTGCCTCAATCGTTGCCTCTAGGAGTAATTTTTCTAAGAACGGATCCGGTATTTGTATTGCAGATCTGTTTTCCTCCTCTAAAGTTTTAGAAGCAAAGGAAGCGCCATGGATACCATCTCTACCAGTTGATCCTCCTGCAAGAATTATGAAATCGTTGATTTTAGCTCTATTAATAATAATTCGATCCTTTTTTCCAATTCCGATTGACGCTACATCTACAAGGCAATAGTCTTCAAAAGAGGAATCAAATTCTACCTCTCCTCCTACGGTTGGAACGCCAATACAATTACCATAATCAGCGATACCACGAACTACATTTCTAAATAGCCATTTAGACTTGGCAGAATTTTTTTTATCTGTTTTTGTAATTGGAGAAAATCTTAGTGCATCCAAAAGAGCTATCGGACGTGTACCCATAGACATAATGTCACGCAGTACTCCTCCTACACCCGTTGCAGCCCCTCCATAAGGTTCAACCGCGGATGGATGATTATGACTTTCTATATGAACCGTAACTACAAAACCATCTCCAATATCGAGTATTCCTGCATCGTACCCTGGACCCACTATAACTCTTCTTCCCTTTGTTGGTAGCAATCTGAGGTACCTTTTTGAAGATTTATAGGAACAATGCTCAGACCATTCTGCTCCTACAATATCTAGTTCAATTTCATTTGGATTTCGGCTTAATTTATTTTTTAGATAATCTAATTCTTCTTTACTGAGGATATTCATCTTTTTTCACATTAGCCTAGTCTATTGTCGGCGTATAATGGTGTTTAATATTTAGATAAGACAATAATGATGTAAATATCATAACTGCCTGGTTAGAAATCCTATCAGGTACAAGAATACTTTCGATGGCTCTTTCAGGGTGAGGCATCATTCCCATTACATTACCATTGCTATTGCAAATTCCAGCAATCAAATCAGTAGATCCATTTGGATCGTCCTTGGTATATTTTAAAACGATTCTATTTTTCTTTTTTAAATACCTTAAATCTTTGTCATCTGCGATATACCTTCCTTCGCCGTGAGCAATGGGAATTATAATTTCTTCATTTCTTTTGAATTTGTTAGTAAATGGTGTTTTATTATTTATTATTTTAACTGTTGTCCAGCCGCAGACAAATTGGAGGGTGTTGTTAGTTGTCAAGGCTCCCGGCAGTATGCCGGCTTCAACGAGTATTTGAAAACCATTGCAGATACCAAGGACCGGGATACCATCTTTAGCAAGTCTTTTTACTGCACACATTATCGGACTTCGAGCGGCGATGACACCTGCGCGTAACCTGTCTCCATAAGCAAAACCGCCAGGAATGATAATAGCATCATAATTTGAGATATTGTCTTTTGTATGCCAAAGCATATCTGTCTGAATTCCAAAGAAGTTTTGAAATGCATGATGGACGTCCCGATCGCAATTGCTTCCAGGGAAAACCGTAATTCCAATCTTTGACATTTTTGTATAAAGAGTTGACTTTACTATACTTGTATTAAAGTCTTCGTAAAAAGAACTCCGCTTTTTATTTCTGTTATTAGTATGAACCTGTATTTTAGAAAATTATATGAAATTGTGATCAGCATGACTTAATGGATTTGAATTTAGGAAAATAAGTTCAAAGTTTTTATTGTCAATACAGGAATTACTGTTATGCCTAGGGTTGTTCGAGATATAATGACAAAATACGTAGTTACTATTGATGCAAACGGAACAGCATTGGAAGCAGCCAAACTTATGGCTGAAAAAGGTATTAGCTCATTGATTGTCCTAAACAATCAAAATCCAGTAGGTATTGTAACTGAACGTGACTTTGTAAAGAAAATATGTATTAAAGAATTACAGGTATCGCGTGTAAAGGTCAACGAATTTATGTCAAAGATTCGCACTTTTGCCGATCCAGAGACTCCGATCGATGTCGCAGTGCAGAGAATGGTAAATCATAAGATTCGTAGATTGCCAATCATGGAAAATGGTAAAGTTGTAGGAATTATTACAGTTACAGATTTAGCGAAACATTTGCGCACAACATTGCTGATTGAGGGAGTCCTATCGGGAAATAATGATTCATGAGAAAAGTATGGTTTCAAATTTTATCAGACAGAAGCTTAATATCTGCATATTAATAGCGGGTTTTGGCAGAAATACCTCTACATCAAATGGGTTTCTTAATTATGAATTACATTAGCATATTCCTTCAAAAAAATTTGACATTTACTATCCTTAAAAATATATAGATACCAATAGATGAAACCAGTAATAGATTATTTAATTTGACCAACTGCTTCAACTATGCATTCACTTATGACAGGATTAAAAATACGTAGCTCTCGACAAAGATTGCTAACTATTTTTTCTGCCGATTTTTGAGATTTAGCGGTTACTATCATTTTCAGTGTTTTAGCAGACCTTACTGACTCAACATTTGTATATCCTCCTTTTACTATAAGGTCACGATGGATAGTTTCACCCTCTGGATCATTGACAAATTGTTTATTTTCTATTGTAACTAAAACAATAAATTTACAATAGGGTGGTTCTTCTTTAACCATGTTTATCTCTTTATCAATTATCATTTTAAATCATTTAAACTCACCTGTGTGGATTAATATCATGATTATGCCGAAAGTATTAATTACGCTCGACAAAGATTTCTCTTAATTTTCTGGTCATGTAGCTCAGCCTGGTAAGAGCGAAGGTTTTGTAAACCTTAGGTCGTGGGTTCGAATCCCACCATGACCTTCAATCGAGGATTTGAAGGATATCAAATATTATCTTGACAATAGGGCTCTGTTAACTTAAGAACATCATCTCATTTTGAATAAGTTTATTATGAATATCCGCAAACATGGTCAACCAATTTATAACATGATATAATTTGCACCTTTTCTTCTTAGTACAAGGAAAGTAATCATCAAAACTTT
>DASQRW010000200.1:0-3473 GCA_035642715.1 Nitrososphaeraceae archaeon
TCATCCATTTCTGGTAAAAGCCTTTCAGTAGAGCTAACAAGTACTATTCTTGCATAATCAGCATTGTTATTGTCATCATCATCTTCATTTAGAGCTTCTTTATTATCATCTTCCATAATATTATGATAATATGTCTTCACAGAACCACGTACAAAATCATTCAATGCTCCCACAGTTTCAATACCACCAAATCCTCCACCAACCACCACAAATGTGGTTAATTTCTGTTTTATTTCATGATTTTCATGTTCTAGATCTGCTTGTTCTAACATATTTAATACATGATCTCTTAATATTATTGCATCACCAAGGTTCTTCATAGTGAAAGCGTTTTCTTCTATATTTTTCATTCCAAAGAACTTTGTTTCACTACCGAGTGCTATAATAAGATAGTCATACCTTAAAGTATGGTTGTGCTGCCACCAACTATGCTTATTGTTTTTTGAATAAGACGATGGAGATGATGAAGAGAAAGCAGAACTATAAGGAGCAGTAGAAATATTCTTACCAATCCTGTGTGATATTACGACTTCTTTACTTTTTAGATCTATTGATTCTATATTAGCTTCATAGAATCTAGCTCTTTTACAAAAAGCTCTAATTGGAGTTGCTATATGTCTTGTTTCTATTGTACCAGCTGATACCTCATGCAACATAGGAGTAAATAGGAAAAAATTGTCTTTACTCACTAATTTTATGTCAATACTAACGTCATTCTGAAATTCCTTCTGCAATCCTTTTAGAACCTCAACTCCTGCAAAACCACCTCCTAAAATTAGTATACTTTTTTGTTTGATTGGTTTTGCTCCATGTATAGCTTCAATGTGTCTTTGATACGAATCAATTCTAGGGAATGAGATATCACATTCTGTACATCTATATTTAGCTCCAAACCTTATAGATAAAAGTGAAGAAATTAGTCCTAATGTAATACCAAAAACTAGATGTGTTATAAGTGAACCAACCATTATATTTAAAATATTATTCGATATTTCTTGTGATGCTTCCGCCTGTGTTATCCGAGGTGATTCCATCTCAGATAATGTTCGAGCAGTTTCTGGAGCTAAAATGAATTGCTGTACTGGTATATAGAAGATAACAAAGACTGCAGAACCAGCTAAGAGACCATAGATAAGGCTATTTGAAATTTTGCTTATGTTTAAAATACCAGTTTTATACAAAAATATTCCAACAACAATCCCTATTGAAATAGCAGTTGTCATGTGAATTGCTATTCCTGCTGCAATAACGTATTGTGATGAATAGACACCAATAACATGTCCGAACACTATCCAGGAAAGGTAGTATGGCAAACCCATCTCTGTCTCAAAAATTGTTTTAGGAATTACAAATGTTATTGCACCTACAATTGCACCTATAACAACAAAGAATACCTCTCTCTTAAGAGAGAAATCAATTCTTATTTGTTCTACCTTTCTATTCTTCTTTTTTGTCATTATATTTTACAACTTCTTCTCCTATACTGCTACTGCCACTCCCTTATTACCCTCTCATAATAGTCATAGAAAAATCCTTCTAGTTCTACTGTCATTATCATTGTGTACTATTTCCATTCACCTTTCATATGTTGTTCTTGCTGTCCTCTTCTTATCCCTGTCTTAAGAACAAGCGCTGTTGTTACAGCTCCTAAAACAGCACCATATGCTAAGTGTTCCAAAATACCCATTCCAAACATCATAGGCATGTTCTGCTGCAGCATACTCATAATTTGTTGCTCAGTCATAGTCGGATTCATTTGCATAGCCATTTTCATTAATATTGGTGGCATTGCAGCCATACTTATTGGAATAAACAGAACAACAAATGCTATCATTCCTGTAATAAGGCCTTCAATAATTCCTTTTCTAAATCCTGTTATCATCAACTTTCTGACCAAGGAGGTTACTGCACCAAATATAATCCCTATAAGAATACTCGTTAGCATGTGCATTCCAAATCCAACTATCATAGCACTCTCTTTAGTAGCAGAAGTACCGAACATTAATCCCATAGCAATAGGCATTGTGTCTGGTGGCATTCCAGCCAATATTGCAGTTATCATAAGGAAAGGAACCATAACCAAGCCAGCTACAAATCCACCAATAGCTCCAAATCCTATACTTCTGCCAATGAATATGCTAGAATGAATTTTTTTTCCATTCATATTTACTCACTGAGTGAACCTTTGTTCAAAATATAATTTAACTTCTGCCTCTAATACTACAAATTTTCCTTTAATCCTTAAACTTTTGGTAAAATTCAAATTGCTATACAATAAAATTGTTAAATTATATTCCACAAAATAGATGATTGATGTCCTCTACTACATTATGACTAATACCTGACCATTGAAAAACTAATTCGTATTTTTTGTATCTTCTGTTGGCATATCTCCTGTTTGAATGCGTTTTATTAGCATATGTCGCTCAGTTTATCGTTATATTTAACTTCTTTTCTATTGTGGGAAAGTAAAAGGAAAAATTACCTATCTAACTATCTATCAAGGATATATCTCGGTTTTAGGATGAAATGCTACCCATTCAAACCAGAATCCTTCATCAAATGGTAGACGTGTGTGTTGTTTTCCTTTCATCTGTCCACTGATTGCTTTTCCTTCAAAATTCCATTCGCTTCCAGTCTGTTCGTCTAGGAAATTTTTGCTTTTGGGATTGTAAGTGAATTCCAAGGTCTGTCCCTCTGCAATAGGATCATATGCTCTTATCATAAATGGATATGATGAGAATAGTGTAATAGATTTACCATTTACTTGATCGTTTATGACCTTATTATCTTCTATTTCTTGTAGTTTGTATGCTTTGTATTGTCCTTTATTTTCAAATCCTACTACAATTTCCTTTAGACCAAATCTGTCATCACGATTTGAGATTGGAAAAAGCACATCAGAGTTAGTGTAATAATCACCATAAGGGTCCACTCCATACGGTCTGTTAGATCCTGTATTACGTGAAAGTATTTTACTTTCAGGATATAACTGCTTCCATTCCTTCCAATATGCTACATCGAATGGTACTCTTTCCAATTTAGTTCCTGCATATTTTCCAACAATCCCTTCTGCCATGGCTTGACTCCAAAGAGATTTACTTGTTCTATCATACATTACAAGATTACTATTATACAATTTACCTGATGTTCCAAATTCAACTACTTCTTTTCTGTCATCAATTGTACGATTAAACACTTGATTAGTAAAGCATAATGGACAATAAGTCACAGCAACAGGAATACTACCAATCTCATCATTTACAATTTCATGCCAGACTAAGATTTGAAGAGGATATGCTCTAATATCACCATTGATGTTTAAACCAAGTACAAGCTCAGAGTCTTCTAAAAATTTAGAAGCTTCTTGTACTGATATAAATGTAGGATTATCGATTGATGGCATGCCATCAGGAGGTGGTCCTCCACTAACTATTTGATCTAGAGGAACAATACTCTTTTCTTTTTCTTCA
>DASQRW010000201.1:0-3767 GCA_035642715.1 Nitrososphaeraceae archaeon
TTACTCATGGGCAATAGTATAAAGAGTGTAGTTTAAAAATTGCAAGGGAGAAAAAAGTATAGTAGTTGCAATTGCAATACATCAACATATATCTAGAGTCGGATTTACATTTCCAAAAGCAATAAGTGAATAGTTTGTGTGGAAGAAGAACAAGGAAGAAACTCTTTTCTGTTGGTATGCCGTTGAAGGATTATGAAAATCGTTAATGCCACTTCCGAGATTCCTGGTATGACCAGGGAAGAAGTCGAGAGATTCCTCGAAAGTAAATTGAATTTGCAGATGGCAACCATAGATGAACACGGCGAACCTAATATCCAACCTGTCTGGTTTTACTATGATAAAAACGGAGAAAAACTCTCAATAACCACATCAAAATTAGCCAAGAAAACTCAAAATCTCCGGAATAAACCAAGTGTTTATTTTTCTATAGACGATGAGAATCTTCCCTATAAGGGGGTCAAAGGTAGAGGTATTGCGACTATAGTAGAAGATCCAAATAGAATCCTTCCACAAGGAGATAGAATTAGTATGAAGTACCTGGGTACACTCGATCACCCAGTAGCAAAAATGATATCAGATCGTTCAAAGAAGGGAGAAATTGTAGTCATTGAAATTAGTCCAAAGTTCTTTTCTACATGGGATTATGGTAAAACGCAACCATGACTTACCCACAAGTAAGTTTATTCTCCCTCCTTCCCGCTTTAGTAATGAGGCCCTTTAATCAAGTTTCTCGTTCCACTTATGCTATCTCGAGTCTCTTGCATCGATAAATATAACCCATATAATATAACCCCCACCATATCGAAAAGCCGCAGGGACGACCTATAATCCACTAATTCTTTTAGTTTCCTGCAGTTTACTTACTTTTATATCATGAATTTCAAAAAATGGCTCGGAGAATAACAAGTTGGGATGCTTGGTCGCTAAAATATGATGTTAATCGATCGATTTCCTAGGTAAATTAACCACTATAAACTTATACTACATATCAAGAGACGATTTATTGTGTGTGATCAAAATTGATTACTGCTAATAGATTAGTATTGTACTACAGAGCACCAGTCTGTACCTATATTGCTGGAATCTTACATCTTATATTTGTCCCAAATGGAATTGTTCATATTGATAGAATAAACAGAAACATAGATACAATTTAAGAGATTCCAAATAAATGAACTAATAAGTAGGACAGTATTTACCCTGTCAGGGCAGATTTTTCAATAAGACAGTTCAAGAGAAGACATGAGATTGAAAGAAAACAATATGATGTAGCTGAAATCCGATGGAAATATCTGTCCTGTATTATGTATATTTAGAAAGAACTCTTCTAAAACAGTCTTGAGGTGTAATTTTGAGTCAACTAATGTGATTAGATAAAGATTTATTCATTATAACAGACATACATATCCATGATGTAATACTCCTTGAAATTCTATGTAGGCTGCTCTGGGTGGAGTTATACTGCTTGGCAAGGACCATTCTATCCTTCCAATATGGATAACTCTAAATGGTTAGAATATTACTCCAAAGTTTTTGATTATGTAGAGATAGATTCTTCCTTCTATCGCATACCTAACATCTTTACGGTTAAAAATTGGTCTAAAACAACTCCTAGTAACTTCAGATTTACTGCTAAATTTCCAAAGGTTATAACACATGAAAAACGTCTAAAGAATGTAGATAATCAATTAAGTCTATTTTTCAAAGCAATGGAACCTCTGCATGATAAAATTCTCGCTCTATTGATTCAATTGCCTCCATCATTAGAGATAACTGAGGGATTACAAAGACTAAGGGAGATAATACCTATATTAAATAATAAATTCAGATATGCGGTAGAAATAAGAAATCAGAGTTGGTTCCAGGATTTGGCATATAATTTCTTTGCCAATAATAATTTGTGTATGGTATGGAGTCAACTTGTGGGTATACGTATACCTCCTATAGTTACTTCAGATTTTTTGTATATAAGATTCATTGGAGATAGAACCATACAAGAGAAAAACTTTGGAAGAATACAAAAGGACAGAGCTTCTGAAATGCGAAAATGGTCACGACAGCTTATGAGGGTTCAAAAAGAAGAAACGAAACTCAATCTTGCAATAGTAACAGCAAACAATCACTATGCTGGATTTGGACCAGCAACTGCAAACATGTTTAGAAAAATAATTGGATTACCTGATGTCAATTGGATACATACTAACAAAATAAAAGAACAACATATCTATGCTGATCCTTCTCCTCCTCCTTCTTCTTCGTTAGATAAACAGAGTACGATTAGTGATTTTTTAGACTGATACTACAGTATTTTTATTGTTGTCTCTTAAAGACTAATTTAGAGTCCATTTATTATATTGGAAAAAGTATTTTATTATGATTGAACAAATATCATCCTCCGTAGATGCTCTGCAGAATTTGTATCACATTGCGCTGAATCATCAGATTTGACGCGGTTGGTGAGAGCTTTAGGGTTTGCTCTATTTCATTGAATATTAGAGTCCAATTTGATGGCATACATCGTCATGTAAATACACATCAACTTCTTTTGTTTATCAACCAAAAGATTAAACTAACAACTTGGATTGCTCCCTCTATCCACATTTATAACTAAATACAATAATCAACTTCGATGACGAGACCGATAAGAACATAATGAAGATAATAGCATTTTACAATCAGCGAATAAGATCCAAGCCATTACAGCTAATTTAACTTCATATTTTACATCAATATTAAAAGAGCAATTAGAACAAACCGCTCTGACTATTTGTAGATATATTTAACAATGAATACAGAAATCAGTCTATCCAGACAATACAGAGAAAGCACCATTGAAATGCTCTATTATTTTGCAAGATATGATAATAATCAAAAACCTTTTGCAGATATGAGTTCAAAAAATGTTATCATGTATCTAGACTCTACTCGTAAACCTGAAAGCATAGATCATCAACATACATTGATTGGGACATTCAACCTGAGTAAAATGTATCTTCTAAGCTTCTTTAAGCGGTTGCGCTCTCTATCTCTTCCTGTAGGTTCTTGTACTACTCCAGAGGTAATGCAGAATACTCCAAGACTTAGACGCAAAGAAATTTTTACTGTTAAACCTTCTAATTTGTGGACTGAAGAAGACAATGCTCTGTTTCTAAAATACCGTGGAAACAAATGAGAAAAGGCATATCATACAATACTATCGCTCGTGATAACAGCTGTAGACCTATTGAAATCTTAGGCTTGAAGATAAAGAATTTGAATTTTATGCTAACTGTTGATAAAAAGCAATACGCACAGGTAAACCATAAATGGAAAAACTAGCACGGAATATCCATCTTATCTGTTTACTCACCTTCCATACATTAAAGACTTGTTATCATCAGTCGATTTAATACGCAAGAATCCTAACGCTTACCTTATCCCAAGCATGGACATACAGCACCATAACGCATTTGCAAACAGGATGCCATCATCTTCAAAAAATATTATTATTTGTTGGAAGAGAACTTCCTATAAAGAAGAAGTTATCTATAAGGGAATAAAGTACGGTAGTGAATATGGTTACTACTTAATACTCCAATAGTTAAAGTAACCTTTATGCTTGCATTTTCCATTCGTGATATGATTAAATACTTGTATTAATCACCTAGTTATTTAGTATAAACTATCACTGATTGTTATGGGTAAAGATTCTAACTTGATGCTATAGTACCTCATAGAAGACGTATGAAAATCATACAACTTATCCATTTTTGGAATTCTAATTAACA
>DASQRW010000202.1:0-68766 GCA_035642715.1 Nitrososphaeraceae archaeon
TCTCTTTATCTATGCCGGCAATGTTAATGAAGTCTGGGCTAAAATATTACTTGCAGATTACTTTATCTTGGCCATGGGAATAGCGTTTATCGTCCTTGGGGTATATTCAATACGCAAACATAGAACAAGCCGTGTCAAGGAGCATTCTCATTAGTTAATTTTGCTATTTTGAGTTTTCAAACTATTTCATCAATGTGGTATATCGTTTCATTTCTTTTGGATGACGAAGAGGAGACTAAATTAACTAAGGAATTCATTAGGTTATCAATATCCGAATTTGCTCCTTCAATATTACCTCCAAGTATCAGATAAAGTCGAATATTCGAGCCGAGGACATCATGCAGTTCTTGATTGACAGTTGCAGTATATGGCCTCAAAGCACCTCTGAATACCTCTGATCTCGCTCTGATTACGCCAGAAACTTTTTTACCAGTAGGGGCATCAGGTCCAACTAATACTAAAATTCCATTAGATCCCTTAAATTTAATCGGCTCTTCAGTTGCGCCTTCAGCAGCCATTTTGTTAACTGCCTCTCTTGTAAGTAGGGCAGGAATATTTATAAAATTCTCAACAAGAGAATCCCATTGCTTTCTACTTAGTGTTGAAAGGGGAACATTGTAGTCATAGTCACCGGTAAAATGTACTACTGCGTCTAGAGCTCCAAATTTTGTTCTAACTGTCCTCAAAATACTACTTACATGCTCCTCTGATGAGAGATCAATGCAATAACTATGAAAATCCTTAAATCGTAAAAGATCCGATGAATTACTTGTCAATATAATTATATGTTCAGCATCAAACGAGTTTAGAATTCGTGCAAATTTCTCCACTCGATCTAGGTCTTTTTCGGCAGAAGAGCTAATAGTAAGAACCACAACTTTTCCCTTTATAGCTGCAGGTACATTGGCCTCGAGAACTGTTCCTACTATAGGCTTTACTGGATAGAATATATGATCATTTGGAATTATCCTACCATTTATCAATTTGCTAATATCTTCATCAGACAAATTCAATACCATTTCAGCGACATCTTCTTGTCTAAGAAATTGTCCATCAACTGACATTTTACTTGTATTGTTCTGTATCTTCTCTGCGATTTCTTGGATTTTACCGAGCATATTTGAAACTACACTGAAGAGTTTTTCAGTTTCACCAGAAGATTCTTTTCCGCGTGATTTGGCCAATTCCTTTGCAATCTCTTGAATGCCATTTTTGATAGTAGTATTTTCTTCACCTAGTAGAGACAGCGCCTTAGTGGCAGCTCTTTCAACTTCGATTGATGACAATCCTGGGTATCCTCCAATTCGTAGAAACTCGGCAGCGGCCTTTGGATAAACTGTTTTATAAATTCTATCAGAGTGAACTGGTCCGGGATTAGTGGCTACCGACCTGACACCTTTATCTATTAATTCCCATGCCAAAGCTTCTGCTAATCTATTCTTAGCTCCTTGGGCGGCTGTATAAGGAGTTCTGAATCTATAAGGTCTTTGTTCATATCTATTTTCTTCTGTAAAAAAAGTTCCAATTGTAATTATCTTGGCCCCTGGCTCCATTGCCTGTAGGCTCTGAATTGATGTCCAAAAAGTTCCTGTAAGATGAATAGCTACACATTCTTTGAACTCCTTGAAATTTGCATTAGTAAATGTCTTAACTGGACCCGATATACCAGCATTATTAACGACTATGTCAATTCTGCCAAATTCCTCTTTAATAGTTTTGAACATCTCATTAATTCCGTGCTCATCAGATACATCTATACCTGGAAAGGATCGTATTTTACCAGGATAGCTATAACTCTTGAAAATATCATTTAATAGTGTACTAGTACTATCTAACGGCTCCTTTCTTCTACCCATAATGATTATATTGGCGCCATTTTCGGCATATTTTTTAGCGATTGCCTGGCCAATTCCAGTTCCACTGCCTGTAATAACTACGTTTTTACCATTAAATTTTGAGGAAGATTTTAATGAATTTTTGTCCACAGATTTGGGACAATAGATACACTATTAAAGTTAACCTTGATGAGATTATAATTTAAAATTTAATAAAAAAGCTTGAATAGTTAATACTTATTCTAATAGTATCTATTGATCTTCCTCTCTCCCTAAGACGTCTCTGAAGGTCACTAAAAATAAATAGAGACAATTAGATTAACTTTTTATTTTAACAATTCCTAATAAAGTTAAGATTTCTCCTAAGAGTAATGAGGTACATTAGAGGACTGCAAAACAGAGATAATTATCCATAGCCTAATTTCGTAGATAATAAGAATTAAATTAAAAGATTAATCGCAAGTAGTATGTGCGGTGCGACACCTATGAAAATGAATAGTTCAGATATTACATGTTGATGAATTATACTATTCATTAAAGTTTTCATCACAATGTAAAGAAAAGTTCTGAAAAAATCGTGATGTGACTATTCTATTGGATATTCACCTTTTTCAACTGTTACGGTATTGTACCGACAACTTAATAAAAACCTGCTTATAGGAATATAATTATTGAGTGGACCAGAAGCAAAATTCAAAATCAATGTGAAAGATGGTTTTGTTGAATTAGAGGGTAAAGAAGCCTTTGTAGACCGACATCTAGATAAATTTGAAGAAATATTTAAGTCAGCTATAAAAGAGGCTGTAAGACAGACTCTCGAACACAATGCCCAACAACCCTCTCAGTCACGGGAAGGAATACAGTCCAATCAACAGAAGCCTCTTGACTTTCCAACAACACAAATGTTAAAATCACATAACAATAATAAGCATGTTTTAAAACAGTCTCCATCTTTACCACCTATACCGGTTGATCTAAAAGGCAGTGAGAATAAAATAGGTCTTCGGGAATTTTATGCTGATAAAAAGCCATCTAATCATTATGAAAAGACAATAGTCTTTGTATACTATTTGACAAAATTCAACAAAGAAGAGGAAATTAGACTTGGTAAAATACTGTCTTGCTATGAGGAGGTAGATGAAAAAAAACCTAGTATAACTGACATTGTGAAAAACACTATAAGATATAAGGGGTGGCTAGAATATGGTTCGGATAAACTCTCCACTCGTTTAACTATCTCAGGTGAAAATTTCGTAAAGTTTGATCTTCCTCATCAAAAAAAGAACATACTTAATGATCCGATTTCTCCTTCTCTCTCTTTAATTGATCCGTCACAGTAATTCTTCTAAGCGCGCCACCAATCAAAACCAATAAAATCAACTTTTCTCTCCTTTGTTCTGGGTAATGCCAATATGAATTGCTTTTTGACTGTAGTAGCAAGTCTTCCTGCAAGTACAATTCCAGTTGCCGTTAAGTAATCTTTCTGTTTGAATACCTGAATGAGGTAAGGTGCATGGTCAATGCCAGGTCCATGCTCATATACTGCAAAATCACAACCAAATTTGACGCCCGGAGATACCACATAACCTCCATCTCTTAAGATCTGGAATACCAAGTACTTGTTATCAAAATCAACGTACTGTTTTCGACAAAGTGCCTTTAAGGCTCTTAGTGATATCTGTCGTCCATCTACATAGTATGCTATCAATCTACCCATCTGAATTAGATAACAACCTTCGATTAAATCTATAACCAAAGGCGCATCAAATTGAGTACCTTTTGGCTTTGAAATTCCTAAAGGTTTGCCGTAATAACCGTTACCAAAGATATTTCGTGATTCTTCTACATTCCATATCACTATTCTATTCTCTACTAGTTTTCCAATAACGGCATTCATTACATACTCAATGCGAGAATAGTAATAGAGTCAGATGCTTCTTGGCATTTATCTGCCATCCCTTCAATACCCTCTACTACGTCTTTTAATAGTAAAATATCCTTTGTGACTTCCAGCTCGTTAAGAACTTTTATTATAATAGATCTATATTTAGCATCAATCTGGCGTTCCAACTTTTGGACCACTTGGGCCAGCTCGATTACACCTGCAGGATTTATAGTCAATGCACGAGCCATTTCATTTAATTTGAAAATAGCATCAACAGTCATTCCAATAAGATCCCTCAGATCATCATCAAAATTTCCTTTTTTTAAAGAAGAGGTTCTTATATTAGATAGTCTGAACGCAATTCCCGCAATAAAGCCAGCAATATCATCCACAATATAGGCAGTCCGTAATACATCCTCTCGAGATACCATAAGACTACCTATTTCAGCAACTTCTAGTGTAATCTTTCTTCTCAGGTTCTCGATAACCTCCTCAGCACAGGTCATACGCTCGAGACACACCTGAACCTCTTTGTCATTTCCTTTCATAATAGAAGCAAAAAGAGTTGATAAATCTCTAGCCGAATTTAAGATCCTATTAATTTCATCATGCAAAACGGCTAATGCTTTTCGTTTAGCCTGAACTTCCAATTCTCCACTGTACATCTCGTGTAAAATACTCCATCAGACTTTTAATCCTTTTGACATTATAATAAATTCATTGTCAAAAAACTTATGATATCTATAAAACAATATCATCTCTATAATGAATTAAAAAGCTGCGATGTTAAATTATTAGATATTTACAATATAGTCTGCAACTGAATACTGAATCATTGAAGAACATTCTTGTTTTAGTTATGTATAGCGATCTCTTATGTCTTTTACATACTCATGTATTTTCCTTTTCAACAAGCTATCTGCGTTCGAAAATTGTGTCCTTTATTTCTATGAGGTCTCGGAGAATTGCGCTACCAGTTTCCATACCTCCAGCTCCTCGACCAATTATTGTTTGATGACCTGAATGGTCAGAGAAAAAGGTGACTGCATTTAATGTACCATCTACACACACCGGATCCTTTTTTGATACTTCAATTGGTTTTACATCCAGTTTTTTTTTATCACATATTGCTAAGAGTTTTATTGCATTGCCTCTTTCTTGAGCTCTTTGTACGTCAGAAACTTGAACAGAACAAATTCCAGTCCTGTGGATGTCCTTAATGGTGACTTTCATACCCATAATGAAGTTTGCCATTATTACAAGTTTTGCGGCTGCATCGAATCCTTCAATATCTAGAGAGGGTACTGCTTCTGCATAGCCTTTTTGTTTTGCATCATTCAAGGCACTATCGAATGTCATACCTTCTTCCATTTTGCTTAGTATGTAGTTTGTTGTTCCGTTAAGAATTCCTTTAAATGAAATTATTCTATCGCCCTTTAAACATCGTTTTGCGAATTCTAGGATCGGTGTACCTCCTCCTACGGTTCCGCTAAAACGTAACAAAACACCATTATAATTTGCTAATTCCATTAAGGATGGAAAAGATAGTGCAAGAGGGCCTTTGTTTACAGTAATTACATGCTTGCCCGATCTCATTGCTGAGATGATATTTGATGTTCCAGGTTCGCCAGATTCTATATCCGTTGGAGTCAACTCAACAAGCATTTCTGCATCCATTTTTTCAATTACATAAAGGGGATCAAAACTTGAACTTGTCTTTTCATACTCTCCAACAGTGCCCTTTAACCTTTTTACTTCTAACAATCTTTGAATATCTAGACCTCTAGGAGCAATGGCACAACCACCCGTATCAAGGCATGCTACAATTCGAGGTTTGATACCATAAAGGCTAAACAGATCTGCAGAACGAGATAAAAGTAATTTTGCAAGGCTTTGACCCACTATACCAAAGCCCACCACAATTAATCGCAATTTAATACTCAATAACGATTTGGGTTTAATATGTTTAAATCTGGACTTGTTATGACTGCGTACCTAAAATGATATTGCATTGACAAAGACTCATATAAAGATAGTCAACAACAGCAACTATAATTTGAGCTTGTTATCTTTTAAGAAATGAAATAAGTAGCTCAAGTCAGAATGACTTATGATTGTGTATAAGGTCTAATAATAATAATTAGGTTTGATGTAAAACAGAAAATTATGTTAGCAAGAGGAGTTAAGTTGGCTTCGAGAATTGCATTAAACTATTGAAATGCAAATAACGGAATAAACGATTAAATACTCTTTTACATCTAAAGACTGTTTATTTTCAAAATGATAACCTGTTGAATAAATTTGAAAATTAAAATGGCTATTATTATACGCAATTGAGGTAAAGAAATAAAACAATTAGGTGATCACGAGAAGCAGAGTTTAATAAATGGAGAAGATATATATATATATGTATATGTATATATGTATGTATTATATTCTTATGATACATACTTTGAGCTATACTTGTAGTTATCAACAGTCTTGATATCAAATTTTAAGTTGTACTTTGACATTATTTTAAATTTGAAAAATAACAATTTAATGCTTTTTTTTGATAAGATGACCATCTATAATAAATAAAAGTTTTTTCAATTCAGAAAATTATGTATCTCTTTAGACATATATGTGTGACAACAAATTAATTATTAATTTATAAATTGTTCTTTAATGTATATATGTGTCTGCTAATTGCTCGATGTTATTATTTTCTTAATAATAGTAGGACTGGGAGCAGGCACACTCGGTTCTATTATTGGCATTGGCGGTGGTATAATAATTACACCTGTTCTTGCTTTAATGGGATTTTCACCAGCTCATATTGCTAGTACAAGTCTAATGGCAGTAGCGTCAAGCAGTACTTCGTCGACTATTGCATATTCTAGGCAAGCAAGAATCGATTACAGCACAGGATTAAAGATGGTAATATTTTCTATTCCGGGCTCCATTGTTGGAGCATTCATTTCCAATACTATATCTTTAGAATTTTTTAAAATATCCTTTGCTATTCTTTTAATGCTTACAGGAATCTATATCTTATTCAAAAATTCTATCTTAAAGAAAAAATCTAATGATCAATCAAAATCTGCTTTTTCGCTTTTGCTGTGCTATACAGGAACTTTTATTGCTGGTATTATTTCGAGCTTATTTGGAGTTGGAGGTGGTATAATTTTTGTCCCTATCATGATCTTAATATTTCAAATGCCAATGACAAAGGCGGCGCCCACTTCTCAATTAATTCTGCTTATCACCTCGCTTATAGGTATTTTTACGCATATACTTTTAACAAATCCTGACTATTTCGCTGGACTTTCTCTTGCCGCAGGCGCATTTATTGGAGGTCAAATCGGTGCCGCACTTTCAAGTCATATAGGAGAAAAAATACTGCAGAAATTATTGTCAGTCTTTTTAATAGCAGTCGCCATTAAATTGATATTTGATACGATATTTAATTTATAAGAAAGATATTTAAATGCACTAATTGACTATACCTAGTCGAATAATTATTTAGCTCATCTCGATCTTCTATTTTAAAAAGGCCTATCTCTTAAAGTCTGTATAGTCTGACTACATTTTTCATCGACCGAAATCTATATAATGTCTATCCATTTTTTTCGTGTGTATGAACAGTAACAGTAAACATATTTTTAAGTCTATTTTTTCAGTAAGTAATAGAGAAATCCTATTTACTAATTACTGATTGAGATATTGATATGATAACATCAGATCAGAGATGTAGATGAACGCTCAGAAGACGGAACACAATCAGAGCTACGATACATAGAGTTGTAGTAATTTTAACTTTTAATCTATAATATATTTACAAGCTTTAAGATAAAAACATTCAAAAGTGACTGGTTATTAATCTAACACAATCATTAATTAAATAGGTATTAGTTATGACTTCAGCAAAGAAGGAATTAAAGCAAAAGGAAAACCGGGAGCGCCTTGTCAATGCCATATCAACTCTTGAATCAATTACTAAGAATAATAATGTTCAAAGAAACATTAGAAATATGGTTAGAGAAGTGCTAGTAACATTAAAAGATGAAAAAGGCGGTAGCATATCGGTACGTGCCGCAAATGCTATAAGCATTTTAGACAGCGTAACTCAGAGCCCTCAAATGCAATCACACATACGTACTATGTTATGGCAGGTCGTTTCGACTCTTGAAAGTATAAGAGAATAATTTTCTCTACCTTATATCCGTATTTTTCAATGGCTTTAAGGGAGGCGGAAGTTTTTCAAGTTTATGATTAGGATTAGCTAGATAGTGTCTGGACGCGCCTTCTCCACTGAGTACTATATTGCAATTAATACATCTATATCTTATTGCCAAATTCTTCGTCCCTAATCATATATTTATACATGGCTAAAAAGTCTATGGAAACAATTGTTAAAGATTACCTTAATCTGAGCATTTCTCGATTATCCGGCACTCCAGACCTTATCTTCAATCTAGAATAGATTGCGCTTGCAACATTATCTGATTTTGACCTTTCACCATGATTTACAAGAACTCGTTTCGGCCTTATCTTAGCAACAAAGCTCATTATCTGATTGAAATCACTATGTCCACTAAAACCATCCATTTTTTGAGTTTGACACCGGACAGGTACAACTTTTACTTTCCCATTTTTGTCTAACATACTAACTTCATTCATGGTTCCATCAAGTACACGACGGCCAAGTGTGCCATTAATTTGATATGATACGAACAGGATCTTGTTGTTTGGAGAAGGAGCAATTTCCTTAAAATATTCAACAGAAGGACCGCCCTCTAACATACCAGACGTTGCCATTATTATTGCTGCATTTTCATCACTAAATACCTCATCTCGCTTACCATGACCATTTATGACAGTAAAGTATTCTGATTGAAATGGATTGATTCCTTGAGAGACTGATTTTCGAACATCATAGCCAAGATAGTGAGCATAAGACATATGTATAGCGCTTGCTTCGGAGATCATACCCTCAATATATATTGGGCATTCTATAAGACGCCCCTCACGCATTTCGTTGTCTATAACGAGCATAATTTCCTGTGCCCTACCAACTGCCGGAACAGGAATCAATACTTTTCCTCCTTCTATAAGTGTTCTATTAATAGTTTCAGTAAAATTTCTGTAAACAACTGTTTGATCTGGCATTATGTCAGTAGTATTACCGTAGGTGCTCTCGGTGATGAGCGTCTCAACCCGGGGATATATCGATAATGCACTATCGAGAAGCTGCGTTCTCGCGTACTTATAATCACCAGAGTACAGAATATTGTGGGCGCCAGATATGTTAAGATGAACGGTTGCACTTCCCATAATATGGCCTGCATTATTTAACGATATTGTAATATCTGGAGAAATGTCAGTAGGTTTACCATATGGCAATGTAATACAATGCTTAATAACTTCGTTAATGTCTCTTGATTCGTAAGGTAGGTAGGTTCCATTGCTCTTAGATATCTTTACAGAATCCATTTGAAGCAAATTCATCAAAGGCAAAGTCGGTTCGGTACAATAGATAGGCCCTTTGTATCCGAATTTAAATAATGTAGGCAAGAAACCCTGATGGTCAATATGTGCATGGCTAATAATCACAGCATCAAGCTCATCTAGATTAAAATTAAACCAATCCAGCCTAGGATACGCATTTAACCCCGAGGCCTCCCCAGGATTGATTCCACAGTCCAACATTATCTTACTTTCACGCGTCATGACAATGAAACAAGACCTTCCGACCTGTTTAACGCCGCCAAGACAACATAATATGACTTCTTCCTTATTTGTAAGCCAAGATTGAGATTTTAAATAAGTGTCTGTAACAAAGCTTTGTTGATTTTTGCTATGTCTATCAAGAGAGGCGTTATCTGAGCTATTACCTAGTATAAGCGGAGAACGAAAGATTCGGTTCCCAAGTTCATCAAGAAATAGAAGTCTCTCTTTAGCAGATGTTTTCAATGTAGAATGAATTGTGCTGATGCTACTAGAAGGTATATGGGGAGAGCGACGTGTATGGGCAATCCAACCAGTTGATTGAGCTATTTCAATTACCATATCGCCATCTATAGCTTCCGGTTTGTTGACCTCCAAAATAACTTCGCCCAACGCATCATCACAGAATACAGCGGAAACTAATACATCCTTAGGAAGCAAATTACCAACGATGGATCTTGTTTTATCTTCTGACAATCTTATAGATGGATCTGTACGAATTACAAATCTTTTTTTCAGATTTTTAGATAGATAGGATAAATGAAAAGTTAACTCTGTAAGAGAAAATTTAGGGTTTTTTGTATAGAGGGCAATATTGGGTCCTTCGAATTTAGCCGTTGTAACTTGAGACTCTTTCGGTATGGAATCTAAAACTGTCTTCGCAATTGCTCCTTCATTGCTAGTTGTCACTCTTGTGTTTGAATAATTATCCTTTTCTCTGCTTTGGGACCTTTCAGATTCGCTCTTGACAGCTTTCCTTAATTTTGAATCTTGATTATCCTTCTGTACAAATTCATTTCTTAAATTTTCTTTTTTTTCCATCTTTATTCTTCATCCAGCCCTCCAGCAATTTATGCCTCAGTTCGCAAACAATTTACCCGCTTACGAGGAATAAAAAATCATAGATTACACTGGAAATAAGCCATTATATATTGAAAGTAATCATTAATATATTTTTATGTAACCTTATTTCGTATTTCCAGCTTGAATGAATCAATTTGTAACACTCTTAATAATATATAAGATAAAGCAGCAAAATAATGGATAGTTTTTAAAGCCGCACTTCATGTTGTTTTTAATATATTGCAAGCATCGCATAACTGAAGACCTAAAAACGCTATTTGTGTTTATTTTATTTCATTTGCTCAATTGGAACAGATATCAATTAGATTAAACTGGGTTTGTTTTAAGAATGCTGATTTAGATAATATAATTTGTAACATAGTTATATTATAATATATTTACCAATAATGAAAGTCTCTTGTTTTCTATTGATTGTCTTAAGAAGCATCTCGACACATGCTAAGCGATAAGAAGTAAGAGTTCTTTTTCTTAGATCGCTCTGATTCTATTGTTTCCATTGTAGTATTTCTTATGATTCATTTTTTGACTCAAATTTCAATATATTTTCTGATTAATTCCTTCCTTTCCTGTTCTTGACTCTTTTTCTTTCTTTCTTTTTATTTAATGCTCTAAACCTTGTTTAGATTAGAAATCCACGGCTTATAAAACCATATGTTCGATTTAACAACAATAAGAGAACTAGAATAATAACATTTAAGAATATTGAACAAACAAAGTAAAAAAAGCACAAATCTCATGAGAGTTCCTGAACAGACAGCTTATTGACTGAGATAGAAACATTGCAATGGGCTTTAGCTCAGATACTCAATAACGTGGATAGAGGAAGAAGAGAAGAATTATAGTGACGCACCTAACCTTCGGTATATTACAAGTATTATTATTTTTATTTATTTTTTCTCTTTATCACAGATTAGACATTATTCATGTTACGAAAGGCAGCACAGGACCTAAATCCTATACTATATTTATAGAGCTATTAATCAGCCTAAGACTTTAATTAGGATGTTATAATTGAAAATATATGCAAGGAGTCCAAAAAGTAAAATGTACCTCTTGTGGCACGATGTTTATGGCTGAAACTGACACTAATAAATGTCCAACATGTTCTGAAAATCATGGTCATGCGCATGAAGACATGGGTGGGTGTGGTTGCGGACATAGCCACTAATATTTTTTTGTTAATTTGAAGTATCTTGCTTGCAAAAGAAGGGACTGGATTTTAAGACTTTCTAAAAAATAAGAGCTCAGGAAAGTTATTATTCAAAGAATATTAATGAGCTTCAACCTTTGTTTTGTAAGTCATTGAATATATGGCTAATATAATATGGCTAATTAATTGTCGTGTTGGTAACAGCGATCTTGAAGATGATGGCGACTTTATTTTTAGATTTTTTAAATCTGATGTTTTAGATTGCTCAGGCAATATTGAATGAGCAGGATTATATTTTAAAATAAAATATTATGATCTGTTGTTGTATATTAGCTTGGGTGTTGTTAGAGAAAATGATATATTGGATTACTACAGACTTGATTTATTATATAACGTCTTGCAGATCTTAACGGATCGGAGGAAGAATCTCTTTTAATCGATTTAGCTTGGTATCAAGCATGGTTAGCATGAGAAAGGATGATATCCGCTTATTATTAACTTCGTATAGAGAATGTTTGATAATTTTTTTCTTGTGATCTTACTATTGACATCCATTGTTAGTAATACTGTATCGTATCTAAGCTGTATGGTTTGGTAGATAACACTAGAGGGAGGTGCAAAAGTGTGCAAAAGTGTGCAACAAAACATGTGAAAGTGTGCAAAAGTGTGCAAAAGTGTGCAGCAATACCCAGTGGTATATTTACTGATGTTATATAATAAAATTAGATTGTCTGTATATCTGACTAATTATCATGTGATAGTAACTAAGATTTTTCTCTTTTGCTAGGACAATACTTAAACAGGGATCGTATTGTGAAGTCCATAGATCACTTTCCTCAAATCGACTACATCTCTTTGAATTGAGAAATATTATCGACATCTTTTGTTTTTTGATCTATTATCAGGCATAATATGGATAGTATAACCATCTGAACGAAAAGCCTTGTGTTCCTATTTTCTTCCGCCTAAGGAATATGATAGATAATTCAGCCCTGTAGTCATTCGTATATTTGACATGTACTCGAAAAATCGAAATGTTACATTAACGTATCGAATCAAAAATTAATATTCGGTTATTCTATATTTTCTCCTTGCTACAGATTAGAAACTGCTAGAATGATTTTTTATATGGACTGATTGAATTTAGAATATATACGGTAAAAATAGTACCACAAGGACAATTGCAATCATAGCAAATGTTATTAATTGGTTAATAGCCATTCCTGTTTCCTCCTTTGTTCTGCTCGCAATTAAAGAACCGTACCATTGACCGCCATCCAATGGTCCAATTGGCAGGGCATTAAATATGGCGACATTAAAATTAATGAACCATATCCAAAACAACATATTAGCGACAAGAGGATAAGATGATCCAAAAATGCTAGAATCGTACTTATCAGCCATTAATCCAGAGTACGGAACAACTCCCGGTTGTATCGTAGGCGGCAAAAGCAAAGCGAGTGGATTTATACTGAACTGACTCTTGTATGTATCCAATACAGACTTTGGGTCGGAAATTTGATTTATCGTTACACCTAGTATTCCTTTATTTTCATCAACAGAGTTTGGCAATTTTATGTTACGAGTGATAATGTTCTTGTCCTTATCATACCATGTCATCTCTAGTGTCTTTCCAAGGTTCGATTGAAGCAATTTCCTTAGGTCTTCATTATTTCTGATATTCTGACCTGATATAGTCTGTATAACTGATCCTTCAGTTAAACCTATCTTCTCTGCAAGCGAGCCTTGATTTACTCCATTAATTGATACTCCGAATTCCTGTGCTCCAGAAATTGGTAGAGGAGATAGTGTAGTGATTACAAGGTAGAGACCAAAAAGAGAGATACCCGCAAGTATTATATTAGTTAGAGGTCCTGCAGTCAAAATTGCGCTTTTATGTTTTAGAGGCGTTTTTTCTAATTCATTTCGCTCAATATTTACAAATGCTCCTATAGGAACTACAAAAAATAAAACGATTCCTGTGGACTCTAACTTAACATTATAAACCCTAGCCACTATGCCATGTCCTGCTTCATGGATAATAATGGTAATAAATAGAGATATCAAGGCATAATGCCAAGGAAGAAATGGATTTAAGCCTGGTATAAGAAAAATCGACCTAGGCCCCAGGTCTCGACTAACTTCTCTGGCAGGTTCACTTGAAATTACCGTCATCAATCCTCCTATTACTAGGAGTATAGCCAACACGGTGATAAGAGGCATAAGATATCTATTAAATCTCGCATAGATTCTGGCAGCATTCGTTCCAGCTACCCAGTCAAAAAACTTCAGACCAAAAGGTGTGTGGATCAAAATTAAGATGGGTATAAATTTTAATACGTACTTCACTTCCACACGAATTTTATTCTGCTGTTCCAAGCAAGTAACCTATGTAATAACGCTATTTAAATTAATTCGTCGCACCACTATGAAAATAAAGATATTGTTTCTAAACTCGCTAGCGGCATCCTATCTCATATGTGTGATTTGTATATGCGCTATTAGCTTAGATTTCCTATTAAGATCTCTAACATTCATGGTTAATTTTTTTAATAGATCACACTATTATATCTCATTAATCAGAACTATTCAATGGTTGATAATGAGATGACAACAAGCGATGCCAAAAAGAAAATAGCAGAGCCACCACTGAATATGTTATTTAATCTATCGCTTCTTGCAAAGAAAGATGTATGGGACATCGATGTTCCGATGCTTCTCCAAATGCTGCTAACTATTATCAATAACACGGGAAAGAAAGATCTAAGAGTTTGTGGTATTGCTGTGTTGTCGTCATCCATGATACATCGCCTAAAAGTAGAGAGTATTTTTAGACTAGAAAAAATAGCTATGCAGAGAAAAGGAGTAGAAGATTCTCAGCCCTTAGAAGATATACCACAACTTCGTCCTGTAGAGATTCCATATAGAATAGAATCGACATATCCCGTGTCATTGGAAGATTTATTGCATGTTTTAGAAAATATGATTTTTGAACTTGCTAATCCAAGACCAAAAAAGAAGCAGATTGAATTCGAACCTGTCCAGACATTCAATTTCGATCAATATCTCTTAAAATTTGAACAGATAATACAAGAATATGAGAATATGATTCTAGATATTGTTAGAGCAGATGGGACTGCCATGTTTAAGACACTTGTCAAAAAGATGGAACCAATAGACGTTGTTCGATGCTTTATTGCGATACTTTATTTGGCTATGGAAGAAAAGATAAACTTGGAGTCGATTGAGGAGCCAGAAGATATAAAAATAACAATAAAATCTTAACGGAAATAATAAATCAATCGTAGAGTGAAACCTACCAGATTGCGTCAATCTTTACCCGATGAGGAAATTACCGCAAGAATTGAGTCAGCGCTTTATTCTGCAGGAAGACCGTTATCTATAGATGATCTTGTAAGATCATCAGGAACAAATTCGAAGGAAAAGATACGTAAAGTTCTTAATGATTTGATTAGAAAAACAAACTCTGTCTTTAAGGCTATTGAGATTACACAATTAGAAGAAGGAACTTTTGTCTTTCAGTTAAAACCCATTTATACCCCATTAATTAGAAGATTTGCACAACAGCCTATAATTTCCTCTTCAGCCCTTAAGACACTGTCTTATATTGCATATGAACAACCAGTTACTTCAAAACGTCTGGTTCAAATCAGAGGGAGCCAAGTTTATAATCATCTTAAAGAATTACAGCATATCTCCTTTATTGAACATGAAAAACTTGGCAGATTAAAAGTATATAGAACAACAAAGAAATTTCAGGATTATTTTGGAGTGACCGACATAAATTCTATTAAGAATAAGCTACTATTAACGAAAAATAGACCAATATAATGCTATACTTGTCGACAGAAAAATCTTAATTAGAGTCGAGCTGTTAGGAGTTCCAAGTATGAGAAAGTCAGTTGAAAATTTGGCTGGGCGTAAGCTATCTGGTGGCAGAAAGGTAGCCCTGCGGGGAAGAAGAAAGTTCGAAATAGATAGATATCCAAATGAAGCGACCGTGGGACCAATAGATATTGTCTCAAGAAAGGTACGTGGTAAGAATACTAAAACAGCTTTTAAAGCCGTTGACTTTGCAAATATCACTGATCCCGCTTCAAATAAAACAATTAGGGCTAAGATTCTTCGGGTTACCAAGAATAACGCCAATAAGGATTATGAGAGGCGAGGTGTCATAAGCAAGGGAGCAGTATTAGAAACCGAAGCAGGGCCTGCAAGAGTCTTATCAAGACCAGGACAGCATGGCATAGTAAATGCAATTGCTATTAAATAAGAATAATAATAATAATGTAACAATTTGTTTGTTTAACAATGAGCCCTTCATTAGCAAAAAGGATATGGAAATCAAGATAAAATAGCGTTATAATTAAATAAGTTCGATAAGTACCTCTAATATGACTAATGGTAAATGTATTTGCCCTAACAGATAATAACGCAAGATATAACTAAATATGATTTGATAAATGATCAGATATTATGGACTAATAAAAAAATCCTCCAAATATGCAGTTCTAAAAAAAGACAAAAAGTATATGTATGTAACATAGTTATCACTCTACTAACAGTATTCATTATTCATTATTTATTAGAAGTCATTAAATTAATATTAATCCTAAATTGTATAGCCTTAGTTGAAAGATTACGATCATGTTATTTTATGGCTTGACTATTTTAACAAAAATTTGTCTAGGAGTAAAGGTCGTAAAGTAAAACGTGATAAATCGGTTTTCGATCCCAGCTTACTTGAGCTAATAGATGCTGCAATGGAGGCTGGATATAATCCAACAAAAGAAGAAACAAACGACCAGGCTAGGTATCCAAGGAGACACTTTGTAAAATCAGGTTACATTATGATTCTGAAACCTTCTGATGTAAAGAAAACTGTAACCATCAACACAATTGCAGAAAAAATGGTGCAAAAAAGAAATAAACAAAAAGCCCTTCATAGATAGAATGTAAAAATACAATTTCATATCTAAGAGATCATGTATCTGCATTTAATACATATTTTGTTTATCAATAAACTTAATTATTCTTGACAGAACAGAATGATAATAAGTAAAACCTTAGAGTGATTGAAATTGAGCGAATTAGGGGAGGTTATGCATTTATCAAAAAGCGGAAGGATTATTGTCAGGCTTCAAAAAGAGGGTAAACAAATTAAAAGTGGACAAGTACTAGTAGACGCCAGTGGAAAACGCATAGGCAAAGTAATTGAAATAATTGGTCCTGTAAACGCGCCTTACGCTTCGGTAGCACCGTTTACTGACAGAATAAAAAAAATTATTGGCACTAGCGTATTTAATGGAGGAGTTTTGGCTAAGAGAAGAGATTTTCGATCCCATGTCTACAAGCAACAGAAAGGCTTTCGACGTTATAATAATCTTGGAGAGAATCGGCAATGAATTCGACAGAATACTATACGCAGTGTCCAGAATGTCAGTCAGGACTAATTGAAGATTATAGCAAGGGCGAATATATTTGTCAAAAATGTGGCTATGTAGTAATGGAACAGATTGACGATTATGGACCAGAATGCCATGCAACTCACTTTGATGATAAAATGAAAATGATCCGTGCCAGCGGATCTACCAGCTACTCCTTACATGATTATGGTTTAAGAACTGAAATAGGTTTTACCTCTAAAGATTATAGTGGAAGGTCAATTGATCATCAAATGGCAGAGCAGATGAATAACATGCGAAGATGGCATTCAAGAATCAGAGTCTCTTCTACAAAAGAAAGAAGGCTATCAAATGTTCTATCTAAAATTAATGAGACTTGCTCTGTAATGTCACTCCCAAAGTCATTGGTAGAAACAGCAGCGATGCTTTACAGAAATTATGAAAATAAAAGTGAGGCAAAGGGAAAATCTATTGCATGTATTGCGGCTGCAACAATTTACCTTGCCTGTAAGAGGTTTTCTGTTGTAAGGTCATTAGAAGAAATTGTTAAATCTGCTGGTATAACCAAGCAGCATGCATCTAGCATAAAACTTGCAGCCAAATACTATAGAATGATGGTCATGGAGATGGGCGTTTTTACAGAAGAACAGTCATCTACCACCAATGGTAGTATGTCATCTTCCTCTTCCTCCACGGCCTCATCTTTTAAATCTACCTTTTCTTCATCATCAGTAATACAATCAAAACCAATTCCTGTAACTCTTGCAATTGATCAATACATATCCAAACTTGCAAATACGGCAAAAATTGACATTAAAGTCGAGAGATTAGCAATTGACATCGCACATAAAACAAAAGATAGCCTTCTAGGAGATGGTAAGGCTCCTAACGGCCTCGCGGCAGCATACATATATCTTGCTGCGGTGTTACTTGGCTTTAATCTTCTGCAAATGGATATATCTAGTCTAGCAGGCATTACAGAAGTTACAATACGGAACAGATGCAAAGATATACTTACAAATTTTAAACTTGTAATAAATGTGAAACCATTGATGATGACATCAGAAAGAAGTTGAATAGATTTGCATTTAATGTAAATATTAGTGATCTACATAATTAATGTACAGAAATTATTTCCACATGCATATCTATTGTTGTCAGATGCATCTCATTCTCCCCGACTCGTCTGATCTTCGCAGATATTCATCAATTTACTTCTTCTAATTAGAGAATGTAAAATGTCAGTTATCTGAACAGTTAGTAAAATTAAATGTTATGATTAGAGGGATATATCTAATCTCTATTCGTTTTTTATCCTCTTCAACTGTGCTTTATACATTGAGATTAATTCTTCGACACTAGTTGCATCTTTTGGATTCTTATCATACCTTATTTTGCCAGTGAATTTGGGGAATCGTAGAGCCAATCCATAGCCTTTTCTCATCCGATCCATTGCAGCTGTATAAGATGGACTTAATGTTATTTCAGAGGCAATTACATCAATTACTACTTTAGGTTCAAACCATACATCCATATCTATTCCACTGTCGACTCGCGGATGTTTATGTAATATTATATGATTCTCTAAGTTCCTGTAGAATTCTTCAAGATGTTCATCTGTAAATCCAGTTCCAACTTTACACACACTTCTAAATATATCTGAATCGGGATCGTATGAGGCAAGTAAAAGAGCGCCATATTTTCCAACTCTACGACCCCTACCGAAGAGAGCACCTACTATAACAAGATCGACGGTATCAGCGATATCACTACGATACTCACGTTTCAGTTTTATCCAAGCAAATTCTCTAGCTCCGGCGCGATAGTTGCTTGAAAGTTGCTTCAACATTAAGCCTTCGCAACCATTTTCTATGGCTAATGCCATAAACCTCTCAATTTCGTCAATATTTTTTACAATAGCTTGGGGAACAATTCTAATCCTCTCTTTTTTATCCATATGGAATATTTTCTCAATTATTTTACGTCTTTCAACGTATGGCAAGGATGTTGTATCTTGTCCATCAATGTATAATACATCAAAGAAATTCAGGGTTATAGGGTAATTCTCTACTGCTTGCTTTATCCCATATTTTCTACGCCGGTGCATTAACTCCTGAAAAGGAAGGTATTCGTCAGTTAATGGATTGATCGCTACAACTTCTGCTTCAAAAATCGCTTCACTTACCTTAAGAGATTTGATAGCCTCCGTGATATCAGGATAAAGATGTGTGATTTTTTCTAGTCTTCTTGAAAATAACTCTACTTTTAGTTTACCTTTGTGTACTTGTATTCTCTCTCCGTCTAATTTATATTCTGCTGCAGCTGTTCCGTTCATTTTTTCGATACATTCTGCTGAACTACGCACACGTTCAGCCAGCATTGGCCTGATTGGTTTGAACAATGTTATTTTCAAGGACTTTACAGTTTCAAGGCCTTTTGTTGCTAAAAGTTTGGCTACTATTCCGAGATCGCTTGATACGTTGTAAGCTTTTTCTAAAATATGCCGATATATTCTATTTCCTGTAAAAGCCAATGCTAAAGCATCCATTATGGTATGATCTGCAATACCCAGGCGTAGACTTTCCGTGATAAATTTCATAATATATTTGGCTTCAAGGTAAGTGGCATCATTTAACAAGTTACTGACAAGTCGCATTTTAATCTCTTGGGAGCCTGAGCCTATAGTACGGGCGATTCTGTCTAAAGTATAATAAACTCTCTCAACTGTCATTTTTTCGCTAAATAGAGTCATTTGATTTTTTGTTTTCATAACTTCTTCTGCAGCAGCTCCTATATCTCCGGTCCTCCGATAAATTCCTTCTATAATTGGAAGTTCTACTCCAGCAGAATATGCAAGAGCTCGAATAGCCATCTTCTCAGCTAAGCCTAATTCAATTCCTTCGTAATCTGGATAGAGTTTTCCTTGAATAAGATATATTACTTTGTCAATTAGCTCAGCAGGAGTTATTTTCAATAAAGATACTAGATGATCAGTGAGGGCAAGCCTGCTTGTAGTGGTTTCCATTTTTTCAAAAGTTTCTGCAATTAGAGTAAAATCCAATATTTGAATTAAGATGAGTTATGCTTTAAATTTTATTAAACAGATATCTATGTAAAATATTTAAAATATCTAAGGATTATCTTGAGGATATCTAAACCAAGTAATTCAAATGCTCTATAGTATAGCTTAATAATTGTAATGTTTAAAAACAATGTAAGGTAATGTAAGGGTATTAAGATCATAAAATACATTGTTATATAAATTAATTATTATATATTGTTAAGAGGCTAGGACAGTTGAAAATTGATGTCAATGAAATGTCGTGGTGGATAGTTCTCTATTATTATGAAACCTATGAGTTGTCCTATAATTTATAAATTAGAACTACACAAATTCTTTCAGTATGGGTGGCAATAAACAAAAGACTACCATTGGATCTTCAGATAAGGCTAACGCTAATACTCAAGTTGGCGATACAAAATCATCTAAGAAAGAAGACAGTAAGAAAATAGGTTCCAAACAGCAGCAAAGACAAAAATTATCAGTACTTGTGGAAGAACCCCAAGGATTGAATTTACTTCAAAATATGAAAGCAATTACGATACAAAGTTATGCTAGATCTGCAGGGGTAAAAATTTCTGTTGCTAATGCTTTTATAAAATCGGCTGAATCCAAAGGGATTGTCAGAAATGTAGGAGGATATAGCGGACACAAGGTTTATGAACTAGTAAAATAACATGTGATCGCTGATTTTTTAAGGCTAACAGTTGTTTTTTAAATATTTACATTTTTTTTAATATCATAATATCGCCAGACTGAGTAGATTCGATAATTTCTAAATTTGATTTAACTATCCCAATAGGATTCATAGGTGTCATGACTGAATCTTTAGTGAATATACATATAGAACTATTAGATGTCATATACGCAATGTCTCCACGCTTGAACTGAGTTTTTTGCTTCTCTGCTCCGATTACAAGTCTTGTTTCAATATATATTATCGAGTCTGAAAATTTGTGAATTCTGTCCTGTAGGGGAAGGCAGTTCAGAATCATTCTAACACATAATGGAGATAGGTGACGTATCAGCTCACAGGGAGCTATTCCCTTATCCAATATCTGTATAATCATAGGAATTCTTGAAACAGAACCGGCTATCTGATGCTTATCCACTCTCTAGAATTATTAAAAATAGTATATAATCAAAACGTATAATTTTGTCTCTTGACTTGTTTGAAAGATTAGCAACATTTATTTATATATTTAATATCTGTTGCAGTATTCTTGGTATTAAAAGATTCTTCACCTAATAAATCCCACTCAAAAAAACCATTAAAACTTAAAGAAAAAAGCATGAAGAAGGCAGATTCCAAGGTAAAAAAGAGTGCATCCAGTAAGAATTCAAAGAGATCCTTAGAAACAAATCAGCCTGTTGATGATAGCAGGCAGACAACAGTCCAAGTAGTAGATTCACTTAAATCTACCCGTCCTGAAGACGAGGTAGTTACGTATAATGAAATTGATTTTGAATTAAGGGAAGTTGCTGCAAAAGGAAATCAGGTTCTAATTGGACCACAACGGCTCACAAGATTTGAAAGAGCAAGAATCACAGGCGCGAGATCTCTGCAATTATCTTTAGGAGCACCGTCATTAATTAGAATACCAAATGATGTAAGAGATTCTATTTCATTAGCAATAGCAGAATTAGATTTGAGGGCATTGCCGATATCAATTAGGAGGGTCCTGCCTAATGGAATATATCAAGACATACCGATTGACTGGATGAAATGAATTTATTATCTATGCTATATCTCTCTGAGTTTATCTTCCTCAAAGCTTTTTGAACCATACCATCTAAGCCAGAAATAGTCAACGCACCAATCGTGAAATAATTGATCTTCACTGTAGAACATCAAGTTCATGTCAGTTTCACCTTTCTGAGTTGGAAAAAGTACTGATGCTTTTTTCTCATTAATAACTACAGCAACCTGAACCTTATCTACCATACGCCTTCCTATTCTACCCGTATTATAGAGTTCATTGAATCTTAGCCTCCTTAGAAGTTCGGTTCTACCTTTTGGAATGATAACATCTCTTGGAAATATATAACATAGTCGTATTCCTCTTTCTCTAACATTTAATAATATAGGTTCTATCAGATCAAGTGGCACCTGCGGAATGATTTCAAATATGTAATTTTCAGACTCTCTGTAAATCTGTTTCCAAAATTCTAAAATAGCAACAATCCCTCTTACCAATTCACAATTATTAAGAGCACCTATGCGCTGTACAAATTTCATTGGAAGTTCGCCTAACGTATGCTCAGAGAAATATTCTTTATGTCGTGACAAAAAGTCAAAGGAAGGAATTTGTTTGATTATTGTATTTCCAAATGTAGTCAAAGAAAAAATTCCGTCCGAATCTTTCTCTATTAGTCCTGTATCTTGTAGTCTGTTAATGTTTCTATGCACTTCTTGCATAGTTATTTGAAGATCCTTAGAAAGTTCAGAGAGCTTAGCTTTCTTTTGATAGATAGCGAAAATTATCGACAACCTTTGTTGGCTGGCTAGCTCAAAAAAAATTTTTTCAGCATCAACAAATTCATCAATATTCATATTTTCCAACCCAGAAGTCATAATCAATGTTAGAGAATTAAAACACAACAATAAGCATTATGCCTATATATATAGGCAACATTTTATATCGTAACTTGATGACTCATAGTTACTATTATTAGCGAAACACTATTTGGTTATTCTTTTATAACTGAGCTCGAAGAGTAATCTTACAATGTGATTTCGATTGGAGATTATTATCAATAGAATCATTTTAATACCGTCTATATCAATAACATTTAATGTTTGACAGTCAATATTGACAATATTGAAGAAGAACTCGTTTCTGAATTAAAAATTTCAGTAGAAGAAGCAAAGGTATTTGTTTTGATTGTAAAAAATGGTATGATGGAGCCTCAAGATATATCCAACCTTCTGGGCTATTCTGTTCAAGAAGCCAAAAAAATAGCAGAATCTCTAATTAATAAGGGAATGATCATCGAGTTTACCGCAACAGAATATGAATCACTGCATCCTCGATTCGCTATAACTAATAGATATAAAAAAAGGTGTCAGGAAGATAATATTATTTTCAAAAAGAATTTGAAAGTTGATAATATTGGCAAATTGCTAGAACGACCTTATGATCATGCAAGAACTAATTAAGGTCATTTGTCTGCAGTAACACAAGCAGATGACTACATCAGAGCCAATAGGTGAAGACAAGGTTGTTTATTTTGGTGTTATTAACATTAATGAAAAAGGGAGAACAGTAGGAGCCATTGACATATGGCGAAACGTGATAACAAAGGAACTATTTTGTGAAGAAAAAAGACTGGGAATTTTAGAAATTGCAGATAATATAGGTATGCCAAAGATTGATAAGGATAAAAAATGGGCTGTTGCAATTAATAGGAAGAAAGCCGGCAATGATAGATGGAAATTGATAAAGATAATAAGACAAGGTAATTTCAAATTTACTGATACCGATGATGAAACGACAGTTGAAGTTGATGTCAAAGACTATAGAATAATGGATCCAGATTGGTGGGATTTCCTTGTTGAGGATAATATAAATAGAAGCATAGAAATTACCGAGCAGAAGAACGCAAAATGATGGCTGAAGAGGTACGAAGCGATGAAAGTATTCCAATAACTATTTTTGTTAAAAACGCTAGAGGCAGCAATATTGCCAGCAAGCTGACAGGTTATTTTCTTGTCAATGATAAACAGTTTAGATTTACTGCAGTAGCATTCGGCAGAATAGGTGGGCATAACATCGCACTTACTATTTCAAAAAAGACTCTAAATATAATAAGCAAAATGGGAATAGACTCTGAAGTATTGCAATTAACGATACAACGCAAATTAATCGAAGGAGAAGTTATACTTCCAAAAGGCCTAAAAATACATGAATGAACGAACCTTATAACAATGCTCCTTCTAGCGCATTTCCGCATGCACATTTATTCCTTTTATTTTCTATTACTGGTATTAATTGCCCAACCAATTTTTTAGTCTTTTCGATATTCTTTTGTAATGTTTCTATTATGTTGTTAGAACTTACTGGAAAGTCGGTCCACGCATCATAGTCCGTGATAGTTGCAATCGAGACGTAACAAATTTCTGCCTCTCTTGCCAATATACACTCAGGAACCACTGTCATCCCAATTATGTGTGCTTTCATTACTTCCCTAAAAAAAAGAGATTCCGCCCGAGTAGAGAATCTTGGTCCTTCTATACAAACATATGTAACATTGTCATGAATTTTATAATTTAAATTATTAGCACATTCTACTGTTAATTCTTTTAGTTCGGCACAGAATGGATCGGAAGCAGAGATATGACAAACCTCTCCACCATCGTAAAAAGTATATTGTCTTCCTTTTGTAAAGTCAATGAACTGATCAGGTATAGCAATATCACCTGGCTTGAATTCTTTTTGTAAACTTCCTACTGCAGATGGGGCGATAATTCTTGTCACTCCAAGTTCTTTCAATGCCCAAATATTTGCACGATTATTTATTCTATGAGGAGGAATTCGATGGTTTTTTCCATGTCTAGGAATAAAAGCAATATTTCGTTCAGAGAACTTACCAATAGTAATTGAATCTGATGGTTCTCCGTACGGAGTATGAATTTTAATTTCTTTTTTATCATTTAATATTCCAGAATCATAAATTCCTGTACCTCCTATAAGGCCGATATCTGCAGAGTATTTATTAGATGTCACTTGTACACCACTAATGATTGCACGTTGTAGCCTAGGGCCCTTAACTTATTCGCTCCATTCAGATTGGCCAGTTCTATCACGAATGCAAATCCTGTAACGATACCTCCTAACTTTTCGATAAGATTTGCAGCAGCAATGGCTGAGCCGCCTGTTGCAATCAGGTCATCTGCTATCAGGACATTTTGTCGGGGTTTTATTGCATCTTTTTGTATTTCCATTACGGCACTACCATACTCGATATCATATGATTCCTTGAGAGTATGACCGGGCAACTTACCTGCCTTTCGGATCATTATCAAACCTTTATCAAAGTTTAATGCTAGCGCCGTCGCTATAACAAAACCTCTGGACTCTATACCTGCAATGCTTTCAACAGTAAATTTATTGAATCTATGGTATAATTCGTTTGAAATATAATGCAATGCATGGTCTGTGCGTAAAAGGGGATTGATATCCCTGAAAATAATGCCCTTCCGAGGAAAGTCTGGACAGCTGCTAATCAAGGAAAACAAATCTATATGATTCACAGTCACATCCTGTAGCCATAGCCTTTCTGTAAAAAAGATTACTGTTAGAGCTGATTAATATAGTAATACAATAATAAAAAATAGTGTTTTAATTTTGTAAATAACAATCAATTCAGTCGGATAAGCAAATAAATTGTAAATTACTTATTAAGCAAAGTTCTATGCATTTATAGTAGTGTTGAGAGGATGTTAATTACCTTGGTTCCATCAGATGAGCATATCCGCAATCAAAGCAAAATTGCTAAGTTGATTGACTTTAACGAAGTATTTGAGCTAGTCAAGTCTACTATCTTAAAGAAATTTGATCTGCATAGAGCCGGATTAAGTCTAATTTTACAGGTTATGCCAAGCAATTTGGGAGCATATCATATCTTGGGATCAAATATAATAGTCTTAAATAAATTTGTTCTCGGAATTATTAAACAACTTTCAAAATCTTCTGAAGACTATAATTCATATCTTTACATGGTCCTGGCTCATGAATATCTACATAGCTTTGGTATAACAGATGAAAACGCTGTTCGGCAAATGACATATGATCTGTGTCGAAGCTTATTCGGAGAATCACATATATCTACCTTAATGGCCAAGGACGATCCGTCTAGTATCTTTCCGCAATTAAAGAACATGACAAATCAGGCTTTTTATAAACAGTTTGAAATTATACAGAATTTCGATAGAGCTAGTTTTTCTTATATCCAGTAGTATATAAGCAGGATAACTTCCATCTATTTACATTGAATTCTATTACTAAATAATATCTAAAAGATATAAATAACATCAATAACACAAATTAATTATCATGCCTATAAAGAACGGGGCAGAGTATATAGAAAGCCTTAGAGGTAGGAAAATGAAGGTGTATCTATTCGGTCAGCTAGTGCAAGAACCGGTTGATCATCCTTTGATTCGGCCTTCTATAAACGCGGTAGCAGAAACTTACGATCTACCCAATGAGGAAACAGAAATTGCCTCTGCACAGTCTTCCTTAGTTGGCATTAGAGTGAATAGATTTTTGCATATAACAGAGAGTGTTAGTGATGTAGTTAATCAGAATAAAATGCAGAGAAAGTTAGGACAGTTAACCGGTACCTGTTTTCAGCGTTGTGTAGGAATGGATGCTCTCAATTCACTATATTCGACTACCTTTGAAATAGATGCGAAACACGGAACTGTTTATCATAAGCGTTTAATTGAATTTATAAAAATGCTTCAAAGGGAAAATTTGATGATAGGTGGCGCGATGACTGATGTAAAAGGAGATCGTAGTCTATCACCGTCACAGCAAGAAGATCCTGATATGTTTGTCCACGTTTCTAAAACAAACGATAAAGGCATATACATAACAGGTGCAAAAGCACATCAAACTGGATGTATCAACTCCCATTGGATTTTAGTTATGCCTACAATGAGACTTCAAGCACAAGACAGTGAGTATGCTATAGTGGGAGCTGTGCCTGCTGATGCTGAAGGCATAACTTACATTTATGGTAGACAATCTTGTGATACAAGGAGTATGGAAGAAGGTGATCTGGATGCAGGAAATGCGAAATTTTCTGGGCAAGAAGCGATGATAATATTTGATAATGTCTTTATACCAAATGAGCTGATATTCATGCAAGGCGAGTATGAGTTTGCCTCTATGCTCGTCGAAAGATTTACCTGTTATCATAGGAGAAGTTATGTATGCAAGACAGGACTTGGAGACGTCCTTATCGGAGCATCTGCGGCAATTGCCGACTATAATGGAGTAGCAAATGCTTCGCACATAAAAGACAAATTAGTAGAAATGACACACTTGAATGAGACGATTTTCGGTACAGGCATTGCTTCTTCGTTTCAATCACACAAAACGACCGCTGGTAATTATCAAAATGATGATATGCTAGCCAACGTTTGTAAACATAATGTGACAAGATTTCCTTATGAGCTTAGCAGGCTCGCCCAGGATATTGCCGGCGGATTAATGGTGACAATGCCCTCTGAACAGGACTTTAGAAGTCCAGAAGCTGGTCCATTGCTGGAAAAATATTTAAAAGGAAGAAAGGGTGTTTCAACTGAGAATAGAGTAAGAGTATTACGGCTAATTGAGAATATGACTTTAGGCAGAAATGCCGTAGGTTATCTCACAGAGTCAATGCATGGTGCAGGTTCACCACAAGCCCAAAGAATCCAAATTGCACGTCAGATGCAATTAGAATACAAAAAGAAACTTGCCAAGAACCTCGCTAACGTTGAAGAAGGTGAAGCTAACGGTCTTACTAATGAGCAGTCGGATTATTTTGATAGAATATTTAATAAAACTAAAAACAAGACTAAATGAATAATAATATTATAGATATTGCACCTTAAGGTTGATATAATTTCTTCCGATTATAAAGGAAGAATTATTTACAAGTTCTATGCTTGTTAATGTATCCTAGGAGATAAGTGATGAAAATAATGGGACATACAACAGATGATCCTACCTGGAAGATTTTCAGAATTATTGTCCATAATGGCAAAGACGGTATTCTTCAGTCCAGTCTATGGAAAGAGCTTGCGACGACTAGCCGTCATGGCTCTAGGCTAGCAATGAAACTCGAAAAGCAATCACTTATTAAGCGAGAGAGAATCCTCGAAAAAGGACGGTGGACCTACAAACTTCTTCCGATCGAAATACCTGTTAATACCGAGTCTATCGATAAAGCGCCATGTCTTACGTGTCCAGTAGAGCATATGTGTTCTGAGGATAGTTATTATAGCCCTAACAATTGTAATCTAATTCAAGATTGGATTTTATCGTCTAATGAAACTTCATCTCAACTACCATATAGCGCTGAAATTCACGAGGAGAACAAAGAAGCTGCAGAAGTATCCGTGAGCCAACCCAAACCATTGGCAAGACGTCATCCAAAACGAGCAACAAAAAATAATAAAAAATGAAGCTTTCCCAAGCTAGAAGAGATTATTATCGCAAACTTGCAAAAAATGATGGATATAGAAGCAGATCAGCCTATAAACTAAAGCAATTAAATAATTCCTATCATATCTTTAAATCACGCAATAAAGTAGTTGATCTCGGTTGTGCGCCAGGTGGATGGCTGCAGGTTCTAGAAGAAGAAATTGGTAATCAAGGAAAGATAATTGGTATAGATCAAAAGGAAGTACTTCCCTTAAAATTTGCAACAATTTTGCAAGGTAGCATTGAGGATCCTCACATGGTACAAAAGATTATACAACTTCTAAATGGTCGTGCAGATGTTTTGTTATCTGATCTCGCTCCGAATGTAAGTGGGATCTGGGATATCGATCATGCCAGACAAATTTCTCTTACAAGGAGTGCCCTGAGTATAGTAAGAAAACTGCTAAGGAAAAACGGCTCCGCAATTTTCAAGGTATTTGAAGGAGAAATGCTTAAACAATTGAAAGAAGACTTGGCGATACATTTTCAAAATGTACATTATTCTAAGCCAGATGCTAGCAGAAGAGAGAGTAGCGAGTTATATATGATTTGTTTGAATTTTAGAGGTTGACATAATGTGTTTTCCTTAATCACCATATAAAAGTTTTAATTCCTCAAGACTTAGTTTTGACCCGGAGTCCATTTTTTTCTTGGCTTCTTCCTTGAGCTTGAAAAGTGTATCTTTTGGGAGAGCGTTACCATATTCTTCTCTTTGTCTTTTCCTCATACTGGCCATAGAATCAAGACGTCCATTGATCTTTTCTAATTGCAATAGATCTTCATTGTATTCTTTGAGGTAAATTTCTCGCTCCGCAGGGAGCTGCCGTTTCAAATCAAAGAGCTCGTCAATAATCTTGTTAATTTCTGAAATTTTCCGTTGCAATGATCGATATTCCTCATCAAGTAAATTTAACGAATTTCTGAGATTTTCAGACTCTTTATCAAATTCTCTCATCTGATCTTTAATAATTCGGATTGCCTTTAGTGCTTCAATTTTCATTGAAGTCTCTTTTATGGAAGAAAGTATCTCATTCTTTTCTCGTGAACTTTTATATCGTTTTTCGTCAAGTGCTTTCTGCAGCATATTAAGTGATTCAAACAAATGTCCTTCCGCGTCAGACGATATTCTAGATTCCATCATGCTAAGGAAATCCTTTGATTGCGAAATCTTCTCACTTATCGAAAGTAGCTGAGAATTTTTGGATTGAACTTGAGATCTGATCTGTTTAGTTCGCTCTAAGAAATTATTGAGATTGTTCTTTTCGACGTGTATATTATTATTTATGGATCGAAACCTGTTCCTCTCAATATCAATTATTTTCTCGCTTAATTCTTTTACTCGGCCTGATAAGCGACGCTTTAAAGTAACTAGATCATCCCATCCTAAGTTTTCTATTCTAGCAGATGGATTTTGATCTGTTGTGGTCAAATTAATTGTTTCCGTAATTATGTGAGGTTTTTATTCCATAAAAGTATACTGATAAATATATAACAGAAATACTTGTATTGTTTACAAGGTAAATCAATCATAATCAATATATTCAAAAGCCCACTGGTTGTATATTATTTTTATTTGGTTATATATGTGCTATTGGTGTTAGAAGGGTATTCAAAAATTAGATAATAATTATTGCTGTTGAGAAAAGGGCCTTTGCTAGATGCTAGCGCATACAGCGTCTCTTTGCTGGATCATACAGCTTTGTTGAGCCCTCGAGTTCGCACAGTTCTAATCTACTAGACGTGAATTCTGACTCATATTCTAATATGAACTGATTTTTTATTTCTTCATGTATTCAGATTATGCCAGTATCGGACTAGATACTTTTAAGTTATGTAGCTTCTCTTAAGTTGTTGATACATCTTTTCAAATGATTATTGATAAAATAGATTTCATATATATAATATTACCTGGTCTTATTATCGAAAGAAGAAAACGCCAATTAGTTTAATTCAAATATATATATCACTGAAATTGTTATCATGTGCCAAGACAATAAAAATAGAGGAGATGTTAATATGAATGAAGAGCAATTATGGTATGAAATTCCTTATTGCTGATTCTAATCTTTCTTCTTTTCCACACCATCTAACTAATTCCCGTAATTTTTGCTGAGGTTTTCCATTTTTTATTAAAGATCTTGCAATATCAACACCTTCCTGAAAATCCCGAGCAATCTTTGCAATTACAAGAGCAGCAGAGGCATTCAAAACAACTATGTCTTCTTTTTCCTGACTGGCTACGCCGAATATAACTTGAAGAGTATCTCGAAGTGATTCTTCTTTCGAATTGACTATGATCTGGCTTTGTTTTGCGACTTGCATATTAAGCATTTTTGGATGAAGTATTATTCGATTTATTTGATTATCACTAATCCACAAAATATCGTTTTCACAAGTATTAGAGAGTTCATCAAGACCATCATGAGCATGAACTACCATGGCATCATTTAAGCCAGTATTTTGTATAGCGTGGGCGATAGGTTCCAACAAATATGTTCCAAAAACTCCTATGACCTGTCCTGTTATATTAGTACAAGGATTACTTAAAGGGCCAACAATATTGAACACAGTCTTTATACCAATTATATTTCTAGTTGTGGCAACCCTTCTTAGAGCTGGGTGAAAATTAGGAGCATACAAAAAACCAATCCCGACATTTTCTATAGCGCTACACACCTTCTCAGGAGATGATTGCAAGTCAAAACCAATGTAATCTAGAAAGTCTGCACTTCCGCAGAATCCTGATACTGAATGGTTTCCATGTTTTGCGATCTTCATACCTGCTGAGCTAGCTACTATTGCAGCAGCAGTGCTGATGTTAAATGACTTTATTGCATCTCCTCCGGTACCACAGGTATCAACTAGAGGGCCAGTTATCCTGGGTGAGATTCTTATTGCATGTTGCTTGATTGTTTGAAGGATAGCTCTAATCTCTTGAGATGTTTCGCCTTTCATGGACATAGCGACTAAGAAGGAGGCAATGGCAGCTTCAGAAAGTTTACCTTCAAGAATGGAATTTACAGTTTGATGAACATCTTCTTCAGACAATGCGGATCTTGAAACCAATTTTCGAAGTACAGGACGAATATCAAAATGGTCAGTGCTCATCTCTTTACAATAGAAACAAAATTAAAAAGTATTTTTTTGCCTTCCTTTGTCAACACTGATTCTGGATGAAATTGTACTCCTTCAACCAAGTATTGTCTGTGTCTAATAGCCATTATTTCGCCATCATCCAATGCCCACGCAGTCACCTCAAGACAGTTAGGAATAGTTTTTGAATCAACTACCAATGAATGGTAACGAGTAGCCTTAAAAGGATTATCTATGTTTTCGAATAGCCGATCTGAATTGTATTTAATATAACTTGTTTTTCCATGCATGCATATTTTGGCGTTCATTACTCTTCCGCCAAATGCATCCACTATTCCTTGGTGTCCAAGACATACTCCAAGAATGGGCATCTTTGAGCCAAAATTAGTTATAATATCAGAACATACTCCAAAATATTTTCTATCAGATGGGTGTCCAGGCCCTGGTGATATGACTATGGCATCTGGATCTATTCTATTAATAGAGTTAAGTGTAATCTTATCGTTTCGAATTACCACAGGGTCAGTATACAGCTCTCCCAAGATTTGGGCCAGGTTATATACAAACGAGTCATAATTATCTATAATGAGAATTTTCAAATACCATCATCAATCTATAAGGCTATTTATATTATAGCTAAAACATAATATAATTCAAACCTTATGACTCCTGCATAAACTGCGGTTACATTGATTTTGAGGTTATATAAAGATACGTAAGAGTTGGCTTTGTTAATCATGAATCTTCTTTCGAAATTAATGCAGACAAATAAAGAAGAGTTTTAGATCATATAACGGATGGGTTATTAGTAACTAGATAGATTATAGTAAAACAATGTGCTTCTAATAGTTTAACATTAAATGACGGTAAATCTTAAAATTAGGTTAACGTATCTTAAATTCAATCGTATTTAGGGATCGATTTGGCTAAGATATTTATTAATGGTTATGGAAATATTGGCCGTCGCCTTGCCTCCGCGATTTCTCTTGACAAAGAAATTCAATTTGTTGGAATAGGAAAATATACGGCAGATGAGAAAACTAAAGAAGCTTTAGAAAACCGCTTTAATGTTTATGTTCCTAAAGATATCATAAACAAGTTCAAAGAGAAAAATTACGATATTGCTGGTACGCTGACAGAAGCCATTAATGAAAGCGATTTAATTATTGATGCAGCGAAAGACGGTGCTGGATACGATAATAAAAAAAATCTATATGAGCCGATGAACAAGAGGGCTATTTTTCAGGGTGGTGAAGAAAGACATGGTGACAGATCGGTAGCGGAAATGATTCATAATTCCCGAGTAAATTATGATAAGGCAGAAGGCAGAAAGTACGTCATTCAAGGGAGCTGTAATGTTTCTGGTATGGGAAGAATTATACAGCCATTAATAGAAAATTTCGGAGACGAAATCAGAAGGTTCGATGTCTCTCTTATCCGAAGATGGGCTGATCTTGAAGATTCAAAAGAAGTAAAGGATTCTATTGAGTGGGATAAAAATCCTCACCATCAAGATGACGTCAAAGATTTTATTCCTTCAGTTAATCTCTATGTAGATTCCTTTAAAGTTCCGTCCAGGATGATGCATCTACATCACATGTTAATACATTTTAAAGGGAAGGCTCCATCTAAGGATGAAGTAATCGAGACATTTAGGAAGGAATTTGGGGTAGCCATATTGAACTCAGCAAAAGGAACAGCAGACATCAGAAAAAAAGCTTTCCAATTAGCATTTCAACATGGTGACACTAATATGATTCATATTCATACAGAAGTGCTCAAGGTTCAGGACGATCTTCTAAAGATTTTATATTCAGATGATCAAACGGGGATGGTGATTCCTGAGAATTACATGCTTATTCAATCAATGATTCATGGATGTAGCCGAGGAGAAGCAATCAAAAAGACAGATAATTTATTTCAAATTACGAGGAAAAGAAGCCTCTTAGAAGAAGAATTCAGGTAAAAATAGTAATAATGAAAATAAAAAATCATCACTTTTTACTCTTACTAACGTTTTTAGGATTCCAAAAATTAAATCAGAGTATTTTAGTCAGTCAAAAGCACTAATCAATACAGAAGCTTTAATTAAGTGAAATTGCCCGAGGTTTAGGCAGAGAGAGAATAATTTGGGTTATTTACGAAAGGATTATGTTCTTGACAAATTCGTCATAGTTCCCAAACTCACAGATGAAACAATACCGAATGAAAAATCTTCTGATGCTAGGTGTCCTTATTGTCCAGGTAATGAGTATATGACAGAGCCCGCCTTGATTTCTTTAGTTGCAAAAGATGGAATGCTTCAACGTTTGTCTGACAGTGAGGAAAACGTGGTTGGAGATTGGTGTGTCAGGGTCTTCCAAAGCAGTACTCCTGCTGTGACAAAGAATTCTACTACAATCTATACTGATAAGCCTCTCTATAGCGAACCTGCTTACGGTTATCATCAGGTCGTTGTTGCTTCACCCGAGCATGATCAGAAATTATCTCAGATATCTGTAGACCAATGGGCAAATGTCTTGCTGGTCATCCAAGATAGGGTTAGATGGTTATACACACAAAAAAGCGTATCTTATGTTTGTATATTTGTCAACAGCGGACATATGGCAGGAACCCCTTATGATCATCCTCATTTAAACGTATTAACTTTCTCTGCCATCCCTCCGACAATTGAGTTAGAAGCGGACGCTTCTCATAAATATATGAATGAAAATGGAATTTGTCCTGCGTGCAGTATAATTTCTATAGAATCGAGTGGTCCAAGACAAATTTTAGATACGGAGAGCTTCCTTTCCTTCTCCCCATGGGCACCTACTTATCCGTTTGAATTCTGGATATATCCAAAGCGACATACTACTGCATTCTCAAAAATAACTCAAAAAGAAATAAACGATCTAGCATTAATGCTGCGCGCCACTTTAGGAGGAATGTCAAAAGCACTTAAAGACGCTCCGTTCAATCTGGTTTTCCATTTGGCTCCAGAAAAAAAGAATAGCCGTCAGATTCATTGGCACATAGAAGTTTATCCACAACTTAATATGTGGTCAGGATTAGAGCGGGGTTTTGGAGTTTACATTAATGATATTCTCCCAGAAAAATCTGCAGAAGTTTTAGGTTCCTCATGTAGAAGAGAGTTAGCTGAACTTGTTGGAATTATTTAGGCACGACACGATTACTTAGCAAAAGGAAACTTAATGCCAAAATTAGAAACCTGGGTCGCCCTTGGATCATTAGGAATGTGTATTATGTTTATATCACTAATATTATCATTTTTTAACTTTCTTGTAGGACCAAAAGGTAACGGTCCAGATGTTTATGTCGATCCAACAGGAGTAATGATCTAATTGATTTCGATATCGGGAGTACCTAGTTTAATTCTTGCAGGTACTGTTTTTGGACTTAAGAAATCTTATGGTACCATTCACGCTGCAATCATTTTGATAACAACAGGAATAATTTTGATAGTGGGCATGATTGCTGCATGGATGTTAATTCTGAAAATTAATGAACAGTTCGTTGTTGGCGGAATAGATATTATTCCTTATATTTTTATAGTCGCTGGTATGGGCGTTGCAATTCTAGGCATCTATTTATTCAAAAAATCAAAAAACTATCAAAAATTAGAAGACGAAATTCATTGAATGAGAAACATAATCAATTAGATATCAATTTATCGAGAAATCTGCTCCCAATCAAGATATCAAAGCAGATGTTAGATAATATTTTTAGTTCGGCTAAATCACAAAATAGCCCTGTCTTATCCATCGTCATTGGAACCAAACCCGATTTTTACAAACAAGCACCAATTGTGGTAGAAGCGATAAAAGAGAAAGTACCTGTATTTGTTATAGATACTGGTCAGCATTTTGACGATTTGTTAGGTTTTGGTATAAAAGAATTCGATTTAGAAAATACTGTTGGCTGCAATTTGCAAATTCGTGGGGATCTGATGGAGAAAGCGAGCGAATTGATTCTTAAATTTGGATCGTTTGGAAGATATTGTATGAATCAATTCGGCATAGATTCACAATTGCTTCCAGTCGTCCATGGAGATACCCTGGTTGCTGGAATCGCTCCTCTGGCTTGGGTTTTTGGTATGGGACAAAAGGTAGCACAGAATGAGGCTGGATTGAGATCAATGAGCCCGCAGGCAATGAAGTATTTAAAAATTCATCAAGAACCGACCAAAAGTGTTATTGAACAGTTCATTGCCGATCAATTTCAAGGTGAATGGTTTCTAGCAAGAGAAGAACCATTCCCGGAGCAAATCGATACATGGATTTGTTCCGCAGGAACAAAATATTTTTTTGCGCCAACACAGCTCAATAAAGATAATCTTGTTAGGGAAGGATATCCTGAAGAATTAATTTATGTGGTAGGTAATTCAGTAGTTGATGCAATCCACATAAAACGCAGACAGAAATCTCTGGAAAGTATATTTGATATTTATCCAAAATTAGAGAATGGCCAATGGATAAGAATGGATATACATAGGCGTGAGAATCTTACCCGTCATAGATTCACTTCTATCATTAACGGACTTGTCAACCTGATAGAAAAAACAGAACACAAAGTCGTTCTTGTAATGCTCAATGCTACTGCCTCTGCTTTGAAGTCATATAATTTACAAGAAAAATTATATAATCTTTCTATAGATTTCCCCGATAAGTTTATCATTACCCCATTATGGAGAGAGTACGCACACGTCATTGAATTTCTCGATAGTGGACATTGCTGGGCAGAAATGACTGACTCTGGCTCTATGCAGGAAGAGCTGATGTATTTCCCCGAAGTCTTATCATTAACCGTGAGATTAAACACCGATAGACCGGAAACGATAGTTGAAGCAAAGAGCAATATCCTTATTCCACCTGTAAATCCGTCTTGGATTACCTCTATGGTTGGAGAAGCGTTTGATAAAAATCACAGTCTAGGTTTCAATTTAAAGAATAAAAAACCCATTTATGGACAGCCCGGAAATGTATCAAGGAATATTGTGAGCATCATTAAGAAGGAGTTTGAAAATGGCAACGCAAGCTTTTATCCGTGGCTTCATCAAAGAATAAATCTCTGGAAAGAAAATCATGGTCTAGATTATTTATAAGACCGTTGAGATAAAGCCCTTCTCCGTTATATGTTTTCATCAATAACCAAAAAAAGTCATGTTGTCATTGGTTATACTTTTCTTTAAAAGGATATTAAATCATGGTCTCAACGAAAAATATCATTGTAGTTGGAAATTAAGTAAAAAATATTTCAAGACAGAGATTATTATTATTATTCTCCTATATCTTACCCAATTTTCTAACATATTTTTTGTATACCTCAAGATAAGATTTCTTATCACCTATATCAACAAAGCCTGATGATCCTATTCTAAATCCTTTTACTACTCTCTGTTGTTCAAGAGCCTTCCTTACTGCGTCGTCCATTCCGAATGCATCTGAGTTGGGAATAATGTTAAGGAAAGACGGCTCTATAACATAACAGCCAATGTTAATTAGACCGCTAACCTCAGGTTTTTCTCTCCAACTGATGATTCTATCCTCTTTTCCGTCAACATCTATAAAACCGTACTTTAGATTTGTTTTATAAGATAATAATGCCATAGAAACCAATGCTTTCGACTCTTTGTGCGCATCTATCATCTTTTGAAGATTGAATTCGTAGATAGAATCTCCATACAAACACACAAAAGTCTCATTTAACAATTTTTCTGCACTCTTCAATTGTCCTGCTGTAGCCAAGGGTCTTTCTGATCTAGCATACTGTATCTTCATGCCAAATCTACTTCCATCTTCAAAATAGTCCTCTATTATTCTGTGGAGGTAACTTACGCAAATAACTATTTGATCTATACCATTATTCTGTTTTAGCCATTCAAGTATGTGCTCAAGAAGTGGCTTATTTCCTATAGGCAACATAGGTTTAGGAATGAAAAAAGTATATGGTTGCAATCTAGTTCCCAGACCGCCAGCAAGGATTACTGCTTTCATATCTCATCGTCATTCTTAATGACTGCTATATAAGGTAGAATAAGGTAGAATCATTACATCTCAATAATTGCTCAATATTTTTTTTATTTTATTCAATACATCCTTCGGTTCTGTGCCAAAGATTATGATCATGGGCTCTTTACCAAGATCTCCTTTATGATAAACAATTTCTGCGGCAGGATTAGTTAAAAGTGCGGTCTTAATACCCCAAAATATTGTCTTACCTTCTTTTTTCTTCAAACTCATGGGTTCCATCGTTCTTTGATATTCAGAAATTTCAAATAAACGTTTAGCGATTTTTACTAATTTTTTATCATATCTTATGTTCATAGCGCATCTCATGGAGAGATTGATAGTCATATAGGCTAGGACTGCAGAAGCAACATGTCTTGATGCACCAAATTCTATATTTGAAACAGGTCTAGCAATTTTACCAATTCTAACTATTCTACCTTTTACTCCAGCAATATCAGAAGTATCAACGGCATCGGGTAGAGCGTAGGCTATATTAGATTGTGTTTCAGGTAGCAACTCTGCTAATCCGTTCATTGCCTCGATTTCAATGGTTGCTAGTTGTAGCTCTTTTATTACATGATATCGACTTGCGTCTATATACAAATCAGAAATGGGGTTGGTAACTACAAGACCTTTTCCCAATTTTAAGGCATTTCCAATAGATTTATGTACATACTGATTTGCAATCTTACATGCATCAACCAGTTGGAAACCCCTTGCTAAAAGGGCTGTGATACTAGCTGAAAAGTTACACCCAGAACCATGAGATTCCTTAACAGCTATTCTAGTATTAGATAATTTGTACACTGTCTCTTTTCTGTGGAACAAAATATCTGTGACCTTATTTGCATTTGTATGTCCTCCTTTTATTATAATGTTCTTTACACCTAGTTTTCTTATTTTTCTTGCTGCTTCAATCGCATCTCCTTCAGATTTGATTTTGATGCCAGCTAATTTCTCTGCCTCCATTAGGTTCGGAGTAATCAGAGTTGCAATGGGAACTAATTTAGAGACAAATGACTCAAAAGCATTATCTAAGAGTAATTTCGATCCACTTCCTGCTGCAAAAATCGGATCTAATACAATGGGAATTTTCGTACGCATTAATGAATCATGAATAGATTGAATGATTTCCTTTCTGTGAACCATCCCTATTTTTATTGCATCTGGAGGAATATCTGACATAATGGATTGAATCTGTTTTCTGATGATATCGTCGGGGAGGTCATATACGCTGGTAACCTCTCGAGTATTTTGGGCAGTTATGGCAGTAATTGCGGTACAGCCATATACGCCAAGAGCAGAAAATGTCTTAAGATCAGCCTGTATTCCTGCTCCTGCACCTGAATCACTTCCCGCAATTGACAATGCAACTCTTGGCATAATTGGCTTATAGATATCCATATACGCCTATTCAGTTTATCGGATAATTCCGATGATTTTTATTATTGAGAATTTTCTTGATCCTTGGGTGTTTTTTGCTTTCATTTGCCTTGAAAACTATTCATTAATTATAGGAGTCCAATTTATCTGAATGAAAACATTCTCTATTGATGTTGTATAATATTATTGAGGACCATAAAAAGAAATGAGCATATCCATATTTGCCCTGTTTTGGATTGGATATCTATATAAAGGCCCATCACCAGCAAAATGCTGCAGATAGGACAATTTTGATGTAATAACTATTCACAGTTATTATGTGCCTTTTTTGTCTTTAAAAGGAGGTACGAAAATAACACTCTATTACAGATGGAATAGTTCAAGATATACTCAAAGTCTTATAGACTATATGTTATGTTAATTAAATGCTTATTGTATATTAACTAAAAGATACAAGACTTGTCACGGATTATCTCTGAAAAACAGAACAATAAAAGTGAAAGTCCCAAGTGTCTTGTGTGTAGTTCTAATAAAATCATTTCAATTTTGAACTAATATCATGTGAAGAAATGCAAAAAAGTTACATAAAGAAATGCACAATATGAAAATTATTCTATAAAAGTGAAAGATCGATCTTGCATGAGTTGTGGGAATTACTGATAGTACTCATCTTCTGTTATACTCACTTTTTTATTAATTAATTATTTGATTATACTTTATAGTCTGTAATTCTATCGTCAATAATCACTGAAGCAGCCATTTTTCAGACTTCTACATAACACACATAACGTGAGACTTCCTCAAAAAGATTAAAAGGATGGCAAAATAAATCAGCTAGAGAGCTATGCGCATAGTTGCAATAGGAAGTAGAGTATTTGTTACTAGTTTTCAGCTTGCAGGTGTACAAGGAATTAAAGCTGATTCTTCATCAGATGCGCTCACTTTAATTAATAAAATAGGTGTCAACAATGATATTGGCCTAATATTATTAAGCGACGATTTAGGAAGAGAAATAAGAAGTCAGCTTACAGACATACGGGCAAAAAAACCTATTCCATTGATTTTTGAACTCCCTTCTTCTGGTAGCACGAAACAAAAGGTAGACTATAGAGCTTTGTTAAAACAAATTCTTGGCGTTTAAATTTTCTTTCTATGATTATAAGTCTATAAATACTGAGAATGTTTTCCTACTATGAGACTATAATAAAGTAAAAATGACTAATTATAAGAAACGTCTCGGAATTTTGCTTATTATCTCTTTGTTGGCAGGATTTGTTGCTACTATACTTTCTGTCATATTAGATTCATATACCTTTTTGCTGATTTCTCTTCCCAACTTCAGCTTGGCAGCTTTTTTTGGTTATAGATATTGGAAATATGATAATGGTGCCAGATTACAAAGAAAACAGAACAAACATAGAAGGCACTAACCAAGCAGCACTATAAATATTGCAATTATTCCTAACGAACCAAATAAAATAATTGTAGCTTTCCACATTCCTACACTCGCATTTTCACTGATATCCCACATTCCACCCCTGGAGTTATGCCGACCGTATTTTTGCTTGATTTGCTCATAACTATAGATGTACTCAAAATCGGCAGGGGGTGTCCATTCTCTTTTGTGTAGGCTTCCATATGACATATAGTATGACGAATTGTCATAAGTTTTTCTTGAAGTCTCATCAGAGAGGACTTCGTATGCTTCAACAATCTGCATGAATTTTTTTTTTGATTCTTCGGAATTTCTATTTTTATCCGGATGATACCTTAGCGCTAATTTACGGAAGGATTGTTTTATTTCTGCCTGAGTGGCAGTTTTTTTTATTCCCAATATGTCATAGTAGGTTGACACTTCTTGTATTAACATATTATAATGTGAATAATAATTTTTATATCTATCTTACAAGATAAATTTGCTCTCCTAGTTCTCTAAATCAGAAACGAGATTTTATTAAAATTATAATAAATATGGCTGTAGAATGAAAGATAATGAACTCTATAGCTGCGATGGAACTAGAAATTGGGTATCAAGTACAAGATCTACCAAAAATGATTCAACCAAATAAAATTAACCCTGATTGTTGTTTATTTATTGGCTCAGGAGATTCTTTTGTTGCTGGTTTGATTGCTCATTATGCCTCTAAAAGAAGAGCAATAAGTTGTAACCCGATGGATTTTCTTCTAAATCCCTGCATTGCAGATAAACGTCAAATCTATATCATATCCATTTCCGGAAGAACAAATGCAAACATATTATCTTCAAAAGTTGCGAGAAAGCATAAAATAAGAACAACGGCAATAACGAGAACACCAGAAAGCATCCTTGCGAAATATTGTGATGACATTATCAAACTGAGCTACAAGTCTACTGGCGTTTTAACATCAGGAACTATAGGTTTTACTTCATGCATGCTGAGCTGTCTTTCTTTACTATCAGATGTAAAAGAACTTAATTATATAGATAAAATTTATTTTCAAGCAAAAGTTGAGGCGGATAGCTTGCTAGAGAAGCATTCTATGAATACCTCGTCTTTTATATTTCTTGGTGATGGCCCATTATTTCCTGTCGGAATTTATGGTGCATTAAAGGTCAATGAGATTTTTGGCTCCAAATCGTATGCATATACAGTTGAAGAATTCTGTCATTCTCCTATATTTAGTATCAGACCGAGAGATAATATTTTAATATTTGATAACGGTGGCTATGACAAAAAGAAGGCCCGACTTTTAAGTAAAAGACTTGATAAAATTAGTCAGTCATCACTATATGTAGATCTTCACAACCTTACTGTGATGGAAGCAGTATTAAAGTCTATTTTCTTAATACAATTCCTCATGCTGAAGATAGCCAAAAGAAATGGATTAAAAGACTGTTTTTTCATATGTAATAAAGAACTCCTCAAGCTCAGCTCAAATTTCATTTACAAGTAATCGACAGAATGTCTTTGACTAAATACTGGATATGAAAGTATAGACATAAGACTTTCCACTATATCATAAGTAAGATGGAAGAATTTTATATATATATATATATTGAATTTCAGTCTATAAATTCTACTATAAATCAATATATGAGCAAACAGAATTACTGTAAGAGCTGGGAATCATCTGATAAAAATTACCTTAAATCTGCCAGATCATCTTCTCCAATATGAAATCCCTTGGGCGCTAAAGGTTTTCTTCCCATGAAGCCTTCCTGTTTTGAATGCCAGAATTTGATTTCAGTCTCTCCAGCTTTCCAACATAGCCATACTTCCTCATCAAATCTCATTGAAGGAAAATCTAGTAATCCTTCATCAACACTTTTTATCATTACTCCCGTATTTTCCAACTGTTCGATTGCTTTATAAAGATTAGAAACGGCAACATTTAGAGTTTGTTTCTTTTTAATGAATGGCTGAAAGGACGAGCCTGATTCAACTAATCTCTGCAATTCATCTTGCAATTCGACTATGTATTTCTTCTGTATTAAAATAGTATTAAAACGGCGTATAATGTCGGGCAGAATCTTGTTTGCATCCTGAGGTGTAAATAATCTAAACATCAGATATAGAATTATTTTTACATATAATTTATGTATTGTCTCCAGAGATTAATGTCTATTACATCTCCTTTTCGTATTCTGGTGTATTCTCTGCCCACTTTTGTAGTTAGGTGGGACGGTTGCATTAACTCTATCTAGGTCGCCTAATCCATGCGGATAGTTTTCCCATGTATTTGATCTGCCGAATAGATTATCTAGTTTTGCGGAAGCCAATAAAGAGAATTTGTTTAACACAAGATGCAATGCTTCATGACTTATCAAAGAAGAGGCTATTTCTGCGATTCTACCTTCGTTATGATATTCTTGCCAAGAGCTGTAATTCGCTATAAATGCACGAGATTTTCCGTAATAAGTGACAAACATTAACCCTCTTTTTCCGACCATCCCCTTGAGCCTGAGATCCGCGACCATATATATCACTAAAGAATAACATATAATTTCTCTAAGATAAGATTAAGATTGTCATAGGAAGATTAGTTAAATATGTTTAATATTAATGAAAAAAAGTTCTTCTGTAAGAAGAAAAGTCGAATATATTATGAATTTTTTAAAGTAATTAACATTTTTCCTTTGTCCTTTCTAAATAATATTGAAAATTTATTAAAAGTCAATATTTGCTACCAAAAATTATTTAAAAATTTTCATACTATTGCCTTCACAAATAAATAAAATGGCAATCGAGGAATTTCTTCAGAATTTTTTATAGCTAACAAACTGTACTTTAGGATTAGAAACATACAGTTTTATATGCTATAGTAAAATAACAACAGATTATTGGCTATAGCAACAATATCTTTGATCACATATGTATTGCTAGGTAATGATAAAATAACTTTGAACGTATCAAGCATAAACAAATGTATATGTTCATGTTATCATTCTTATATTAGGAATCCTCTTTATTGTCGCTTTTGCAAATGGCTATTAATCTAGTAATTTTATTCCGATAAGTCATGTTAAGAATTAATTATATTTATGTATCAGTACGACATTATTGGCAATCATTACAAATCGGATGTCATTAGAAAGAAGACATCATGAATACCATTCATTGAAGTACGCACTCGATGCCTTAGAGTCAGCGATCATGACTGTGCAGCCTGAAATTCTTATAAGAAGAGCCTTAAAACTAAGGGATTCCAAGCTATCAATATCAGATATCAGAGGTAATAAATCTGAATTAGACATAAATAATTTCAAATCCATTTTCGTAGTTGGCGCAGGAAAAGGAACAGCTAAAATGGCAAAAGCTCTTTGTCATATTTTAAAAGGGAAAATTACTTATGGAGCAATAAATGTTCCCTATGGTAACAAGACTCATCTTGATTCTATATACATAACCGAAGCCAACCATCCTATACCTGACGAAGCAGGCATTGAAGGTACAAAAAAAATCATTAATATTCTGAAAAAAACGCATAAATCGGATTTGGTTTTTGTGCTAATTTCTGGAGGTGGATCTGCACTTATGCCGTTTCCTGTTGGCGGTCTCAAATTAGAGGATAAGAAAAAAATTACCTATAAAATGTTAGCTTCTGGAGCTTCCATTGACGAAATTAATATTGTTCGTAAACATCTATCATTGATCAAGGGAGGACAGCTAGTAAGATTTGTCAAAAGAGGATGCGCGATATTTTCTTTAATCTTATCAGATGTCATAGGAGACAATATAGCGACAATTGCCTCGGGCCCGACAGTGCCTGACAATTCCACCTTTAAGGACGCGGCATTCATACTACAGAAATATCATATATTTGCTAATAAAACTTTAGAAAAATCACCGATATTTACGATAATAAAGAAGGGTCTAGAAGGCTCTATCGACGATACTCCAAAACCTGGAAACTCTATCTTCGATAATGTGTATAATTTTTTAATAGGTAATAATACACTAGCATGCAACAAAGCCGTTGAATCCCTAAGAAAAAATAATATCCAAGTAATACATCTTGGCTCCTCTTTTAATGGTCAGGCAATAGATTTCGGAAAGTTGCTTGGAAGATTAACGACCGATTTTGCCATTTCTTCGCTTCCAATTGCTTTTGTACTTGGAGGCGAAACAACCGTGAAATTAAATAAGAGAAGAGAGAATGGTAAAGGAGGAAGAAATCAAGAAGCAATTTTATCAGCAGCAATGAAGTGCCGGTTTGAGGATAGAGATGATATTACTATAGTCTCTATGGGAACCGATGGAATAGATGGTAATTCAATGGCAGCAGGTGGTCTCCTGACTCCAAAAACTCTATATTTAATTCAAAAAATGAATATTAATCTAAAAAAATACCTAAAAAACCACGATAGCTACACTGCTTTAAAAAAAATAAATTCATCCTTAATTAGTGGAGGTACAGGGACTAATGTAAATGATATTGCTATTATTTGCATAATGAAGAAGAATCTTGAGTCAGATAGATGATGACTGTTCGTAATCTCATGTGAATTAGTCGATGTAATTAGGGGCACATTTTTGATAAAAAGGTCTCTATCTCAATAAATTTACCTGTTTTTAGCAGCTATCTGAGCTAACTATTGATTACTCTATGTCAACTGTGATATAATTCTTAGAATCATATCTTAAATTTAAAACGCTAACTCAACATCTTATTATTTATATATATATATATGCCTACAATTACTCACAGAACCAAAAACATTATTCACATTTTTTCTTTATACTGCAAATACACGAGAAACACGTTATTATTATTTTCGTTCATTTAAAACGATAATTGTAATCCTTTTTTATATATATCAGTATATATTAGTTATATGTAAATACTAAGAATTATTATTCTCTATATTAGTGATAATGCTACATAAACTAATGAGCAAATTTTGATATATTGAATAAAGTTTATTCCTATCAGTTAATTCTTTGGGGGCCTAGAAAACATATTGTTAGCGTTTGTATGATAAGTTACTAATAACCGAGGATCTTTCTGTCTTCCAGTAAGTATACCAACAACGATATCGTCTTTTTTAATAATACCTTCATTTCGGAGCTTGCGGACGCCCGCCGGAACAGCACCAGATGCCATTTCACAATCAAAGCCATTCAATCCAACAACTGACATTCCGTCACTCATTTCTTTATCATTGACTTGAATAACCACGCCTTTAGTAAAATCAATGGCTCGTAATGCTTTCACAATATTGGCAGGCTTTCCAATCTGAATTGCAGTAGCCTGAGTTTTTGGAAAAACGCCTTCCTTCTGTTTGATAGCGTAATACCGTTCAATCATCTCCAAGTCAGGCCTTCCATTATTCCAATTAAGCTTCTTGTTTTCAAAAATACCGTTTATGAGCTCATAGAACGTATTTGCACCTTCAGAATTTACTACTGCAATATGAGGGATCTTTTTGATCCAACTCCACTGGTACAATTCCATAAAGGCCTTACCACAACTAGAGGTATTACCTAGCGCTCCACCAGGATAAACGATCCAATCAGGAGGATTCCAATTTAGATATTCCATTACTCTATAAACAATTGTCTTTTGTCCTTCAAGACGAAATGGATTGACAGAATTAACCGTATATCCTGAAAATTCTTTTGCGTTTTTTAAAGAGCTAGACAAAGCATCATCAAAATTGCCCTCAACTTGAATTACTTGAGCTCCGAATTGAAATGCCTGACCCAATTTTCCAGGAGCAACTTCTCCCTTTGGAATATAGACATCACATTCCATGTTTTCATTTGCCGCATACATAGCTGCAGATGCAGATGTATTACCAGTAGAGGCACAAATTAATTTTTTGACTTTCAACATTTTGGCATGAGTAACAGCTGTTGACATGCCATTATCTTTGAAAGATCCGCTCGGATTATATCCTTCTGGTTGCAACATAAAACAATTTTGTTTCATATCTGCATAATCGGCCACCTTGCTCATTTGATAAGGTCTTGATAACCTTCCTTCTGCACCATCTAACGAAACAAGCACTCTCGCACACTCATCAAAATTTTCGATATCAATTGCAGGAAAATTTATTAAGTCACGAAAACGCCAAACACCACTTTCATTATAGATGTTCCCTCCGTGGTTTCTTCGTTCGTAAAAGATATCGATAAGATGCCTTGACGGACGCTCACCGTATATTATATCAAGAAGAGAACCACAAGTACACCTGTATATATCATTATTGATCTCATAAGTTAAACCACATGATAAACTGATACATTTTTTTATAGCCTGCGAGCGCATCTGTACATTTCTTGCCAATTCTTATTTAGACGTTTTTATAAACTTCTTTCTGAGTATTAAATTGATGTGACAGTCAACAGCATTACAAACATTCATCTTAATTAGTGTAGTTGTTGTTGAACTAGAACCACAATCTTGGATAGGATTAACTGTAAAATATGAAGTCAATTACCAGGAGGTTCTTATTCTATGTAAAAATTACTTTCTTTGTGAGGATTTCTCAAACATCTTCAGTACTTGTTGTATTACTCCATCCATGTCATCCTCTTTAACTTCCGGATATAAAGCATGTTTTAAAAGGTTGTTTACTGTTGTCGATATTTCTGAACTAACTTCATCAAAACTGTCAACGTCACTGTAGCTCTGTTGGTATAAATTTCTTAGTCTCATGGCATACATTTGAGTCTGCTCATTCATATTCACGCTATAAGTGCGATTATTTACTTTGATCTTTTCTTTTATCATTCAGACTTCTAGTTGTATGAGATGTTTAAAAAACTTCCCACAGTAAATCCCTTTATAACGATAGACATATGAATCCATTCTTATATGATGAAGGAAATTTCATAGCATTCTTCAATATATTATCTCCTATTTCATAAATTTCGGAGAACAAAGAATAGAGTTTGCTCGAATATTTCTAAACTCGAAATATGAAATATATGAATATATATATAGTTCAATTCTTTAACTAAAAAATTCATATAAAGAAAAACTGTTCCTCTTGTTATATGGGAGCCTTTTTTATTATATGGTTTTGTATTATGCAAAAATTATCTTCATGATTCGAAATTGAAATTAAAGCAAAAATATAATATGATCCATATGATAGAACATTGCAAGAAAATGATTGTAATAATCTAAAGTCAGAGTTAGCTGAGAGCGTCAAGAGAAACTATGCTGATGCATTATTGCTATCAGGTGGCTTGGATAGCAGCATTCTCGCAAACATAGTGAATCCAAGATACAGTTGGACAATTGCTTTCGGAAATGATGCAGTAGATCTAAGTTTTGCTAGGACTGTGGCTGCAAAATATAGCAAAAAACACACGGAAGTAATCTTAACAGATGTTGAATTATTGGATATAATCAAAGAAATTATTAAACTCTTCAAAACGTTTGATCCTATTGAAATTAGAAATTCGAGTGTAATGTATGCTGGATTAAGCAAGGCAAGAGAAGAAGGAATTTCAACAATAATGACTGGAGATGGCGGTGATGAATTATTTGCTGGCTATAATTACCTCAAGCGTTATTTCTTTAATATCCAAATGCTAAAAGCTGAATTGCAACGACTTTGGGATACAATGCATTTTTCGTCAAGGATAATTGGTAGGAATCTTGGAATGAATGTAAAGACGCCTTTCCTAGATAACAAATTTATTTGTTATGCCAAATCTATTGATATTGTTAAATTAATAGGAAAACATCTGAATGATTCATGGGGCAAATTCATTTTGAGGAAGTGTTATGAACAGGAGCTAGGCGATGAGATAGTATGGAGACCAAAATTAGCACAAGAAGAAGGAGCAGGAGTCATAAACATTCGTGATCTCCTTATCAAGAATTTGGATGATGGATCATATAAACAGAATACAACCAAAGCATTATCCGAAGGAGTAATCATTAAAGATAAAGAACAACTTTATTATTACTCAATTTTTAGGATGTATTTTTCTCCTCCTAAAGAAGAAGAATGTTTATCCGTTCGCTGTCCTAAATGTAATTGCTGTTTTAAATGGAGAGGTAGGTTTTGTAGAACTTGTGGATTTTTTCCTGTTGAACCACGTGAAGTGTAATAGCGATAGCTTTCATGATATTCATCTGTACCCCTTGTCCACTGTTACTCCGGTGACAGAGATCTGTGTTACAGTGTGACTTTTATTCCATTAACAAATGTTTACTCAGGAGGCATGTAATCATATGTCATTTGGTAACAAGTGGATAAAACCACAAGGCGAAAGTGTCAGTAATAAATTTTTAGAAGGAATTAAGCCGCAAGCTCCTTTGAAACCAAGAATAGAAGAAGCACAGAAAAAGTTACAGATGCAAATTTCAAAATTGGAAACAATATCATCGAAGATGGATGAAAAGGACCATCTAATTTTCAAACGCGTAGTTCATGCAATGCAGAATCATGATAGTCAATATGCCAAAATATTATCTAACGAACTCTCACAGATTCGAAAAATGAATAAAATGGTAAGCTCCGCTAAATTGGCTTTGGAACAAATACAATTACGATTGAATACAATTACAGAATTAGGTGATGTTGTAATAACGTTGAGTCCGGCCATGTCTGTAATAAAGGGAATACAGGGAGGGCTTTCATCTATGATGCCTGAAGCAGATCAGTCATTTGGACAGATTTCTGATTTGCTTGGTACCATTATGGCAGATTCAGGTCAAATTCCCACGACAGAAATAGGTGCATCTACTGGATTAAATGAAGATTCAATGAAGATCATTGAGGAAGCAAGCGCAATAGTAGAACAAAATATGAAGGATAAATTTCCTGACCTTCCAAGCGGTACTGTTGAATCGCAAAAGAGTGAGGCATCATTATATTAAGAATAATAACATAGAGTCCTAAATTTTTCTATTACCATCAGCAATTTTTTTAACTTCCTTTTTTATTCTCGATATTGTAGGATAACTATATCCCTTCTGCCTGTAACTCCTAATCATCGTTTTCCAATTGTTTAATCTCCATCTTGCTTGATCATAACTTACCATATGCGTTTCTAATTTTACTATGCTCTTTCTGCCAGGCATCAGATAACCTCCTGCTATTGCAATATTGCGGCTATATGCAAACCTTAATCCAAATAGAATCATTTCAGGCGTCAGATATTCAAGGTATGAACGCATTTCTTTACTCTGCTCCTTTGTTAATTTTACTTTAAATATAAACTCGTTCACTTGTATGTAAATGTGATACTTATCATTATTATATAATGTATTTCTAAACTCGAGTTTAGAAATACATAGAAGTATACTCAGTTAGCAACAACAATTAGTCAGTATGCATCTCCATTACTACGTTTTTAATTAAATATTAGATATTTTCTAGTGAGCTGAGCATAACCACTTTAAAATAATCACATATACAGGAAAATCAATATTGTTGAAAGTACAAAGAACCTAGTTGACATTCCTTACAGACGTCTTGGCCACCTTAATTAATGCGATTAGTAAGTCGTAAATGATAAACATTAAAAGAGTTCATAAGTCGTTTCTTAAATTTGGTTTATCATAGTATAAACCTTAGACGAAAGAACGCTATAGGTTAAGATAGCAACAAACTACAAATATCCCTTAATAGTATCAGCGTTTTGAACTATATTGTACGGAGGATGATTAGTTTTTTATAACGTTTACATAAAGGTAAGCCAACGGGTAATAGAAATAATTGACAAATAGTCACTCACCATAGTATATAATAACCTAATACGATTCCTAAGTTTTTTTATTTGAATTTAGAATTACCCAAATTAGGTACATGGCAAAAATCATGACAAAAGATGCCATTATAACAGATTTCGAATATATTAATGCTCAAGGTCATAAAAATGCAGGAAAAACAAATATTCTGTATGTAATACTATCTAATGCTACTATCTTATACTTTGTATAGTGAAGAAAATGTCAGTCTTAAAAAAATGAAATTAAATAATATTGTACTTCTTACCTGTTTTCTCGAACGCATTTAATGCATGAAAGAGCTGGTCCTTTTTATGTAATGAAGTAAGAGAGATTCTAAGACATGCCGATCCTTTTTTCACCGTCGGGTATCTAATAGGTTGAGCAAAAACATTATTTTTAAGTAATTCATCTGAGAATTCTACGGCTAATTTATCATTTCTAATCATAATAGCGATTATTTGAGTAGTCGAATTGCCTATTAAAAAGCCGATTTCTTTTAATCCTTTAGAAAACGTCTCAATATTACAAAATAGACGTTTCTGTAAATTACCCTTTTTAGCGAGAGGAATTGATGATAATGCCGACACACATAGATGCTGCGGTAAAGCAGAAGTATAGATAAACTGGCGGGATTTGTTAATAAATATCTCCCTAAATGTTCTCGATGTAGCGACATATCCTCCAAAGCAGCCCAAAGCTTTACTCAAACTGCTGATGTGTATATCTATCAAGTTATTTACACCTAGATGCGAAGTTGTTCCAGAAAAAGAATTCAATGAACCAAGAATAAAGTCACCGTGAGCATCATCAACCACTGTTATGGCATTATTACTTTTGGCAATATTGCATATTTTCTGTAGCTGTGACAGATCTCCATCTATGCTAAATACGCCTTCTGTTATTACAATTTTTTTACTACTAACACAATTTTGCATCAATCTCTCAAGGCAATCAGCGTCATTATGTCGAAATACTTTAATCTTTGCACGACTAGATATGCAAGCATCTATTATGCTTGCATGATTCAATTCGTCACTAAAAATTGTTGAATTTTTATCAGCAAGAGCTGTGATGGCTCCAAGATTTGCCATGTACCCTGTTGGAAATACTAAGGAACACTCCGTTCCACGATGTCTCGACAGTTGTTCTTCGAGTTCTATAATTTTGGGATCATTGCCAGCGATGAGCCGTGAACTACATTGTGATATCTGTCTAAGTTGTTTTATTGTTTTTCTTAGAACCTGTTTATTTTGTGACAATCCGAGATAATCATTAGAGCAAAAATGAATTGCTTTTTTACCATTGACGGTCGCAGTAGAACCGTGAAGTTGAACGGATTTTAATGTGCGATATATATTTTGCCTTTGAAGCTTATTTAGCTCTTTTTCTAAATAGTTATACCTCGAGGCCAATCTCTCTTATCATCAAAATATCTTTCTCAGAGTAGTTTCCGGCTGTAGTTAGATATCCACCTGTGATAATACCGTTTGCACCTGCCTTTAAAGCGATTCTTTCATTATCCCTTAGGTGAACCTCTCTTCCTCCAGCGATCTTTAGAATCGTTTTGGGAATGATAAAACGCCAGACGGCAATCGTTTTTACAATCTCCATGGGATGAAGAGATGGTTGATTTTGAAGAGGAGTTCCTCCTCTTGACATTAAAATATTTAATGGAACCTCATCAGGTTGAAGGGAAGCAATCGAAAATGCTAGTTCTAGTCTCTGCAATGAAGATTCGCCCATCCCTATTATACCTCCACAACACAGTTCAAGTCCCTCAGCCTTTACAATTCTAGCGGTATTTAATCTGTCATGAAAATCATGAGTCCGACAAATCTGAGAAAAATAACTTTCTGATGTTTCCAAATTATGATTGTAACGCTTTACGCCCAACGACTTCAGCTTACGAACCCTTTGAACAGTCATAAATCCAAGTGACACATTTACTTCAATGTCTATACTACTTTTGATTGTTTGAATTATTTCGCAAATCTGAAAGAAATCCTTATCTGGAGGGGATTTATAAGCGCAGACAAGACAAAAACTTGAGGATCCATTTCGTTTGGCTATCCTTGCCTTTTCTAATATTTGCTCCTTTGGTAAAAGCGGATATTTAGTAATTCCACTATCATAGAAAGCTGATTGAGCACAAAAGGAGCAATCTTCTGAGCAGCCTCCAGACTTTGCATTTATTAAAGACTCAACATCAACCTTATCTCCGTTGTACTTCCTTGTAATAGCATTTGCGTAATATGATAGACTCACAATATCATCTGTTGAAAGCAGTTGCCTAGATTCATCAAATGTAATATTTTCCCCTTTGTTCAATATCCTTTCTGCAATACCTCTTATGAACATAGAATCAGACATTGAAATGAAGATGTTATAGACGGGTAAATAACCTTTGGCCTTATCTAATACAATACAATAAAATTTCAAAATTCGAATTTAGAAATATTCATATCAGGTTTTTGAAGATAACCATCTATCAATAAATGTCAAAAAAATGGTGTAAACCCCCCCCCTTTAATCCTCTAGGAGATAAATTACCGATACTAAGCTAAAATAAACAGAACAAAAGCAAGTACTATATTCATCATGCTTTAAAAACAGTCATTACAACGATTTTCGTAGTTATCTTTACTCTGATAGAGGGTTTAAAAAACGACCCATATTTAGACCGTCTAAAAAATAGTACCTTTTTTTTACCTATAATTTAGAGATTTGAATGCAAAACAGATTATTTAATTGCCAATACCCTTTTTGAACGCTTTATCATAAATTCTTGACAATGTCACAGTTATATGTCCCAATGCTTTGATATAACGTGAAGTATGCTTTAGCATATTTACGAGTAAGCACTGAAGAACAAACAGTGCTTAATCAAAAAATGGCTTTGCAAAAATGGTCATATGAACATGATTACCAAATTCTAGACTTCTTTGAAGACTCAGCAATCAGTGGGAAGATTCCAGCTATTGATCGTTATGGTTTCAGAGATCTATTGGAGCTTGTCAAGACTGCAGCTGTCGACGCCGTCTTGGTATATGAGCTTTCACGTGTAGGTAGGACTTTTTGGGATACACTTGATGCAGTAAAAACAATTGAAGAGTATGCACCCCTTATTTCATGTTCTCCAAGAGAATCTTTTCTGCAAACTACAGAGCCAAGTATCAGAAAATTAATGATCGGAATACTTACGTGGGTTGCAGAAAGAGAACGAGAGATGTTAGTACAGCGAACAAAAGACGGAATGGCACGAGCAAAGGAGGGAGGCAAAGGCATCGGAAGGCCGCGAAAAAAATTGGATAAGGATAATTTAATCAAATTACTCGTAGAAAACCAGCCTCGCTCAAAAATAGCGAAAAGTCTTGGTATTTCAAAGGCAACATTATACAAAGAACTTCGTCAATTAGCTTTCAAAACTTGATCAAACTCTTTCTTCTATTTTCTGCAATAATTTGAATTGGGTATCTAGCAGTATTCCTAGATCGTTTCTGTCAATCGCTAAAGGTGGAATGACAATCATTATATTTCCCAAAGCTCTCAAGAAGACACCCATCTTTAATGACTCATTCATGACAAAATAGTTAACATTAGTCTTATCCTTGAGGATTTGAATAGGCTTACCATTTTTTGCTAACTCAATACCGGCTAGGAGCCCCTTATACCGAATATCAGCAACTATAGAGAATTTTTCGAATTCACGTAGGCGTTTTTTTAGATATTTGCCATTTGCCTTAATATGCTGAATTAGATTGCATTTTTTATATAGAATGATATTCTCTAGTGCAGCAGCGCAGCCAACAGGATGTCCAGTAAAAGTATGTCCATGAAATAGTTGTTTATTTTGAAAATATTCTCCAAGAAACTGATCGAAGATTCTTTCAGATGTTAAAGTGACAGCAAGAGGAAAATAACCTGCAGTCAGCGCTTTCCCAAAACATGCAATATCGGGAATCGATCTTTGTGAAATATATTCTGCCATATTTCCTAATCTTCCGAAACCGGTCGCAATTTCATCTAGAATTAATAGAACATCGTATTTTTTACAAAGTTCAGAAATCTTTTTTTGATAACCGTCAGGATAAATAATTACTCCTCCTGCTATCTGGGCACCGCTTTCCATCACAAGAGCGGAACATTTCGAAGCATGTAGTTTGAGAAGATTTTCTGTCTTTTCAAGACAATCTTGTTCAAAGTCTGAACGATTATTATACTGACTTTCATAGAAAAAAGGACTAGGAACTGTATATGACTTAAATAAAAGAGGTTTATATGGGGCAAAGAATTTTGCGATATATCCTACTGACATAGTTCCAACCGTATCGCCATGATATGCATGCTCTAATGAAATGAAATTTTTTTTTTCATACTTTCCTTTGTTACTCCAGTATTGTAGTGCCATTTTCATAGCGACCTCAATAGCGGTGGAACCATTGTCAGAATAGAATACTTTATCCATTCCTTTTGCCATTTTCAGGATTTTTTTTGCCAGTTCAATGGAAGGAGCATTAGCCAATCCAAATAGAGTAGAGTGTTGAAGATTTTGGAGCTGTCGTGTCATTTTGTCCACTAATTCATTTTTACCGTGGCCCCATACATTACACCACATACTTGCTATTCCATCCAGATACTTCTTGCCGCTCTCATCGATAAGGTGAAAGCCTTTTCCACGGACGATTACTTTGTTATTGCAGTTCCTCCAATCCTTCATCTGCGTATAAGGGTGCCAGACAAATTTCTTATCAGCGTCATCTAATTTCAATTAAATGCTATAATGGTCAATCTAGTATTATTTGTATGGCTGGTATATTTATAACGGGAACAGATACAAATGTAGGAAAAACAATGATTGCAGCAGCATTGGCATGGCTAATGCGAAGGAAGGGAATAGATGTCGGTGTGATGAAACCCTTTGCCACTGCTCAAAAAATCTTTTCAAAAAGATATAAATCAACTGACGCTGCAATTTTGGCTAAGGCAGCTCAAGTACATGACTCAGATCAAGAAATAAATCCTTTTTTTTATATGATGCCAGCAGCACCCCTAGTTGCTGCTCGAATATTAAATCAAAGTACGCCGAGTATAGCAGATTCTGTAAAGGCATTCCATAAACTTGCCTCAAAGCACGACTTCATGATTGTCGAAGGAGTAGGAGGAATTATGGTGCCATTGACAAGCAAAGCATATGTTGCTGACCTCGCAAGAGATTTGAAGTTGCCAACTATCATTGTTGCTAGATCTAGGCTAGGTACCCTTAATCATATACTTCTTACGATAAAAATTTGCAGAGATTATGACTTGAGCATACAGGGCATTATTATCAATGGAATGCCACAGAGGCCTGGAGTCGTAGAGAAGAACTTGGCACCAGTGATTCAGGAACTGAGCAGTGTACGTGTTTTGTGTGTAATTCCTAGACTAAAGAATTTAACATATAAAACTATAGGATCATCGATTAAAAAAAGTGTAAATATAGATATAATATCAGGAAGGTAAAAAGGTAAAACTCCTATCTCCGGCATCTTTTAAAAAGAAGTATATATCTAACAGGATGTCTGAAAAATTATACAATTTCGTCGCTCCTTGATATAAAGTGTAATTTCTGTATTTTTGTTGAAATGGGCTGGCAGAGATAATCCAGATATTGTTCTTATAGGGTTGCAGAGCATCTACTTGTTTGATTCTGTCCAATTCATTTTTATTTTTTATCACCTGAATAATAAGTGATCTATTAGGATACTTTTTTAAATTTCGTAGATTAGGTATAACAAGGTCAAGTATGGTAAAATTATTAATCTTTATTTTCCTTTGAGAAGGCAGCGTGCAAATAGTAAGAAAGAAGTGCAGTAATGACTCACATAATAGGCCTAACGTTTCGTCGTCAGGGAATGTATGTAGTTTGGATACAGATTTTTTGATTATCATGTCTAGGTACATTTTGGATAATCCAATGTTTGAGGTGAGATCGATTTGAATTTTCTCTTTTCCTATTTCTTCTATTACTGAGTAAAGAAGAGAATTTACCTCCACATAAGACTCTTATAATGTAGGTTTATTAAATCTGAGTACAACTAATATAGAAAAGGTAAAGAAAGATTGCTGTGGGTTTACTATTTTATTATTGTGGTAATGATATATGTCGTAATGATCAGATTGTCACGCCATACGACAATTCTTGTTGGAGACGATACATATGATGATATGACACCTACTGCAGAATCTACTGTTATAATGGGCGCAATTCACTAACGCCTACATATACGATTATTATTCCTGATAAAAAGTTTCAGATGTTGAGGAGATCTAGTCATAGATCATAGTCTGGCAATCTTGTCTATATTTGCCATACATCTAAGGAACATCTTACTCTAACCATAGAATATCTCAAACAATAAATTGCATAATGAAAAATGTAAATAGATATATCGTCTGCTGAAAATGCTTTTGAATCAACTGCCTTCTATTGCCCGGCATAGAAGAAACTATTTCCATTATAGAAATATGAGGTTAGTGAGAATATGCAACGTCAGATCCTTTGGACGCATTGTGGTTTTCCTTTAGGTCTTTGAATGCTTAATGGTTTACTAATAATATACCAATTACGCATTACTACAAGATAAATAAATGCTCTATTTATTGCTATGGAATACAATGCTTTTCTAATATTTATGACAATTATAAAAAATAGGATACTTTTTATAGAAATCAAGTGATTGGGGAGTAATGAAGGCTGTTATTTTGGCTGGTGGTTTTGGGAAACGTCTTAAACCTTTAACAGATGAAAGACCAAAGCCAATGATTGAAGTTTTAAATATACCTATCATAGAATGGCAAATAAAATGGTTCAAGAAATATGGGATCGATGAAATTATAATATGCGTCGGACATCTCAAAGAACCCATCATCAACTATATCGGCAGCGGTAGGAGGTTTGGAGTTAAGGTTGGTTATGCTGTAGAGGAGAAGCCGTTAGGGACAGGCGGAGCATTAAAAAATTCAGAAAGTCTTTTGGCTTCTTATACGGAGAAAGGATTTTTTTTAATAAATGGCGATATACTAACAAATTTAGATCCAACAAGATTAAATAATAACGGACAATCCGCTGCATTGGCACTAGTTCCTTTAAGAAGCCCCTTTGGAATAGTAGAGTTAGACAAGAATTCATATGTTTTGAGATTTGTAGAGAAGCCGCAGATCAAAGACAGGTGGATTAATGCAGGTGTGTATTATTTCACAACGGATGTATTCAAATATTTACCCGAAAATGGAAACATTGAAGTCACAGCACTACCTGTTATGGCAAAAGAAAACAAATTAAAAGCAGTAACATACGAGAACTCCTTTTGGCGTTCGATCGACTCGCATAAAGATATCGAGGAGGCAGGAAAAGAGATACAGGTCGTTGATATGTAATATGGTAGGTTATAGGATAGCCTATAACCTCGGTACTTTGCTTTCTATGGACGATGTTCTTTTATGCTCTACATTAGCTGACAAGAAATACAATGTAGATTCAATTTGGGTTCCCGAATCATGGGGACGAGAAGCTTTTACCTCATTAGGCGCGTTATCTCAGAAAACAAAACGGGTAAAATTGGGGACTTCGATCATTAGCATATACGCTAGAACACCTGCAACAGTAGCTATGGCTGCTACTACACTAGATTTTCTTTCAAACAACAGAACAATCATAGGTCTTGGGGCAAGTACATCTGCCATAGTCGAAAATTGGCATGGGTTGAAATTCGAACAACCTCTTGCAAGAATGCGAGAATACTTAGAATGCTTAAAGCTGATGGTAAAAGTAGATGAAGTAAATTACAAAGGCAAGTTTTTCAATATAAAGAATTTCAAGTTACTTTACAAACCACCAAGACAGAAGATACCGATCTTCATAGCAGCAATTAATAAAAACATGATATCCTTGGCAACAGAATTAGCAGATGGCATTTTACTTTATCTTCGACCGCTAGATGAATTAAAAGAAACGGTTTCAATTATAAAATCAAATACAAATCGACATAATAAAGAATTTGAAATTGCATGCGTATTTATAGGTGCCATTTCAAACACCCAACCACAAAAGGCACGGGAACGAGCTGCAAAAACACTTGCATTTTATGTATCCGTAGGAAATTATTATAACAAATTCTTGTCACAAAATGGATTTCGTGATCAGGTAAATCATATTACTACTAAGTATAGAGCAGAGGGATTAGATGCAGCAGCGAAAAACGTTTCTGATAAAATGTTAGATTCGTTAACTATCTCAGGGACGTGTGAAGATTGTATTAAGTCATTAGAGCGGTTTATATCATGTGGGATAACTCTGCCGATTATTCAGATCAATCCCGTCGGTGATGCAGAAAGTTCAATTAGGACAATGCTCTCAACATTCTGACGTGCGTAAGGTAGCCATAATCTCTTCTCAAAGCAGTAAATTTACAAAAGATTCAAACTTAACATTATTCGAATTAGCATGTCAGCCGTGTATTGATATTTTGAAAGACAGTGTTATCTATAAACATGACATAGATGCAGTAATTCTTTCAAGCTGCTGTACTGATCAATATAGTTCAAGTATACTATGTGAGTATCTTGGTATCAAGCCAAAAATTTCATACCGTATGGATAACCTTTGCAATTCTGGAACAAACGCAGTGGTTTCAGCTTTTTGTTCTATATCATCAGGCCTCTGTGATTCTGTTTTAGTTATCGGAGCAGAAAAAGCCAATAGTCCCGGCAACAGACTAACATGGGATATATCTCGTGGAGCATTCACATTTCCAGTACAGTGGGCTGCTCTGTTTGCGAAAGCCCATATGCGTCGTTATGGAACCACTGAAGAGCAGCTAGCAATGGTATCTGTAAAAAATCATATCAACGCTGAAAAAAATCCGAATGCATTATTTAACAAAGCTGTGACCTTGGAAGATGTTATGCGCTCTAGAAGTATAGTAACCCCCCTGAAGCTATTGGATTGCTCACTTTCATGTGAGGGATCTTCAGCAATATTGCTATTAGCAGAAGATAAAGCCAAGCAATTAATAGAAACTCCTGTTTGGATAAAAGGAATAGGACAGCAAACAAATTCTGCAAGTTTTAGTAAAATAACTGAGGATCTATCTGGAATAGGAACTGCGAAAATCGCAGCTAGAGAAGCATATGATATGGCCGAAGTTACTCCAAGTCAAGTTGATGTTGCAGAATTACATGATGCTTTTACAATTCTAGAAATATTAGGATACGAAGACCTAGGTTTTGTTCCTAAGGGAGAAGGCGGAAAATTTGTTAACCAACAAGAAATTGCAATTAATCCTCGTGGAGGAATACTTGGCTGTGGTCATCCAGTTGGTGCAACCGGTGTAGCCCAAACTGCTGAAATAGCCGCACAACTTTCAGGAAGAGCAGATAAAAGACAAGTCCATGGATGTGATATAGGTTTAGTTCATAACCTAGCCGCGGCCGGAACATCTTCAACTGTCATCGTATTAAGTGTCTGATCGAATTGAAAGATTTCATAGATTATCTTGTCAACGGTGAATTTAGGATAGCTTTCTGCAATTCATGTAGCAAGAAAGTGTGGCCTCCTTCCTATTTTTGTTCTAATTGTTTTGCAAAAACAGAGTTAAAAAAGTTCGAAACAGTGGGAACCGTAATTGAATTTACAACATCGCATGTCAATAACAGTCGAGGTACATTTGGTATTGTTGATTTAGATGGCATTAGAATTGTTGGGGCTATCTCTGGCGAACTATTATACGAAGGAATTGAGGTAAGAATGATGAGTTGCGGGATTACTCAAGATGGTTCTGTATATTATGATTTTGAACCATCCTCTGATAAAAGAGAATGAGAGATAAATGGCTTCATTAATATACTTTAATAGTTGAGTTAGATAAGCGTATGAGCTATGACAGATTTGTAGATGATCGGCTCCTCACTAGCAGGGATGCATTAAACAAAGTTCAGATAAAAATCAAACTTGTTGAAATAGACGAAAATGCAAGAGATCACTCACAGAGATATGGTCAAAGAGTACTAATTAAGAAGATTTTACTTTCAATAAAACATACAGATACAGAACAATTTGAAGAGAAGGAGCTAGATATAGAAAAACTAGAATCACGTATGAGAAAAGAAAGACTGTTTACATCTTCTAATAGATGGATTTTCCCAAGTGAAATAAAGAATGGTTATGTAGTTGCAAATAAACATCTTGACTTGCTTGCTGATGCAATTTCATTGGATGTAATTATATTCTAACAATGTATTTTCCAGCATCATGAATTCACTTATCCTCACAACGAAGTTACTAGGTTCTTAATCCCATTTTGAGAATTGCTATCTTATCAAATTACAACACAGTCCATATTAATGGAATAAAATTTTTTGTTATTATCGTTTTAGAGCGTAACGACTATATTATTTCATTAAGAGCGCCGCTGATCAGACTCGAACTGATGACCCACTGGTTAACAGCCAGATAAGCTCCGTAGTAGAATAACGCCTACGAATTTGCTCTACCATGCTGAGCTACAGCGGCGCAATATAGAGCAAAATCAAGCACAAAATAAATGTTTACTTCCGTTACCAAACCTTAAGTCATTTACGACCTATAATCTTGCTTACTACTTAAATCCTTCTTCACGTCTATAGATATACAAACCATCAAGAAATACTCTCTGATCTTTGTTTTTTACCTTAGTGGAGGACTCAAGATTTGCAGCTGTCTGCGAGACATCTTCTAAACTAGGCCCTTCGACTAAGACATCTTCTGCTAGGACTTTGACCTTTGTATCTTCGCCAATAATTTTAGAAATTCTAGGCGATCTCTCTCCAAAAAAGTTTTCAACATGAATTTCTTTTCCCTTAACCTTGACTGATATCGGGAAATGAGCAAACACAATCTTCAACTTATATGTAAATCCTTCTTCTACTCCCTTGATCATATTATTGATGATACTTCTCGCAGTGTTTCTAATAGCAAGGTCTTTCTTTCTCTTGCCGTATGGTTTTATATATATTTTCTTGTCTTCTATTTCTATATATGCAGGTAGCTTCGTAAAATCCTTTCTAATTGTGCCATTTCTTCCTTTTATTATTAAGATATCTTTATCCTTACTGGCATTAACACTTTCTGGTATTTCGATGTTACCATCAGTTCCTTCATTAGTAAACGAAGCCAACTAGAACTCCTCCTATACCTTGGTTTTGCGCCTCCTGATGTGACATCATTCCTTTACTTGTTGACACAAGTAGAATGCCCATACTGTATGCTGGAAGATATTGTCTCTCCCAAACCAAATATGAATCATTTTTTACACTAAAACGCGGTGTTATTATTCCGCACTTGTTGATCTTGGCTAACAATTGAATTCTGAATTTACCAGCTCTGTCATCATCGATTTGTTCAAATTCACCGATATAGCGATGTTTTTGCATTGTACGAAGTATTTCGCTCGCAAATCTTGACGCTGGCATTACAATACATTCCTTTTTTCTTCGAGTCTCGTTGTTATAGAGAGTCGTAAACAGATTTGACAAAACATTTAACGCTGGCATTTTCTATAACATTACCTCATTAATCATATTTATTAAAACCCAAACTCACAGCAACGTCTCTAAAGCACTGTCTACATAGCATTAGGTTATACTTTTGAATAAGGCCAGTGTAATTTCCACATCTTTTACACCAACGCGTTCCTTTACCATGAGCGAGCTGTTTTCTTCCCGTTTGTACATACTCTCGTGGTTTTGGCATTACACTATTTCAACTCCATATTGTTGTTGGAAAAATTTTATCGCTTCATCCCGAGTAATTCTATGTGCCTTACCTATTTTTTGACTATGTCTTTTTTTTGCTATTCTATAACCGGGTCGCATTAAAGATAAACTTACATCCATACCGAAAATCCCTATCTCAGGATTATATTTGGTTCCTGGGATATCTATATGTTCATGTATCCCAACAGATATATTTCCATAGCTGTCAAAAGATGACATTTTCAAAGCATTCCCTTTAGCAGATATTATGCGTTTTAGAAATTCAATAGCCTGTTCTCTACGAAGTGTTACCATTGCGCCGATAGGTTCGCCCTTATGTATACCAAAGTCTCTGACAGTTTCTCTAGCTCCACGCACACTAGGCTGCTGCCCAGTTAACTCATGTAAAGCACGTTTAGCCTTTTCTATCGGTTCACCAGATTTTCCGACACCTATATTGATTACCACTTTACTTATACTGATTTTTCTCATAGGGTGGAAATCTTTTATTTGTTGTTCTTGACTCATTATTAACTCACCTTAATTACTGGCCTTTCATCACCAATTGCCATAACTAATTGTACTGGTAGCTCGACTGACCTATCTGTGAATGATATCAATGCCCTTTTGGGCAGAGAGAATATCGCATCTCTAATATCGTCAACTTTTCCAATTCCTCCTGCGTTCTCCCCACTTGTTACTAATACCATGCATCCTTTTGCAAATTTAATATGACTGTTAATTATATTATCAGGAATTTGTATCACGCAACTATCTCCAACCATTAGCTTTTGATCGCTAATTAGCGTTTTTCCATCATGAAAACCATACTGAATTTTCTTTCCTTTTATCGTTACTTTACTTGTAACTTTTACTAATTTTTGTTTTTTATCATCATCACTAATATTAATAGGCACTAACAATTCAGAATTCTTTGGAACGAAGCGGTACGATTGTCCTGTCGGAACAAGTTCTAGTACATCCATCAAACCTATTGCAAAGTTGATATCCTTTATGAAAATTCCATCAACTTTCACTTTTCCTCCGTTAACAATTCGTTCTGCTTCATGCATTGTACTTGCAAGTTTTAACACATCTCTAAGAACAATTCCCAATGGATATGCTCTATCCTTTGAATGAGAGCCAGGTTTCACTCGTAATACGAATTGACTTTCTTTTCTCCTGATTTCCCAGAATGTTGGAGCCATCTGCCGCTTCACTCGAGTATCTCCTCCTTTTTTGGCCATTTTTTCATCCTTGATCCTTCTCGTCGTTCTTTCTATTTCTTGATAATATTTTTCTCAACTTTTTATTTTTAACATTTACTTTTTGTGAATTTGTGTCAACATGCAACCTATTCTCTCTCGTCTTATCATCCAAGTTTAATCCTATTATCTTAACATTAGACGCATGTATCTGGACTTTTACGTTACCACCGCGAACTTTTTCCCGTTGTATTCCTTCAATTGCTAATGTTCCTCTCTGAGTATTGACTTTTTCTATTTTACCTTCAATTCCATTATATTCGCCTCTCATGACTCTGACGTTATCACCCTTTATTACCCGTATACTTCTCCTTTCGTATTCTTCACGTAAATTGTCAGCTAATGTAGAATGGATCATTGCATCCCTGACGTGTTTAGGAGTGTGCAACATTTTTGAATTTATATTCGCCATTTTCTTATCCAACTCCTAAATTATGAATGAAGCAAGATTGGCAATTCTTGGCCATTTCTCTGCTGCTTCTGCAGCTACTGGTCCTTTTATATCAGTTCCTTTAATCTCTCCCTCGGGTGTGACAAGAACTGCTGCATTGTCTTCAAAAGTTACGCGAACCCCATTTAATCGTCGGATCGGGTATTTCTGCCTTACAATTACTGCTCCGAAGATTTGCTTTCGAAGTTCAGAGGGTCCCTTTTTGACCGTCACTGTCACAAAGTCTCCAACAGCAGCTGCAGGTAATCTGGAATGTCTTCCTTTGTATCGTGTAACTTGTGCGATTCGAAGTACCTTTGCACCAGTATTGTCGACACAGGCTAATTCAGCGGTTATTGGTAAAGCTTTAGTGATATAGGGACGAAACTCTGCTACTCCTTTTGCTGAAACAGCCCTTGTTTTAGCTGCCATTCTTATTGCTCACCTCAATTACAACAAAGGAAACTGTTTTTGATAGATGCCTGCATTCAGCAATTAATACTTTTTCACCTTCTTCAACATCAATACACTCTGGCAAGTATGCATGCATTTTTGACATACTTCTTTCATATCTCTTGTACTTTGAAACTGGACGAGGATATTCTCTTGCTACTACTACCATCTTCTTAGCTTTAGAGCTAAGTATTGTTCCTGTAAATAATTTTCCTCTCACTGGTAAAGTACCATGAAACGGGCACAATTTGTCGTCGCATGACTTTCTAGGAGGATTAACTGAGATTCCAATGTTTCTAACCATTCTTTTTCAACTCAAAGATTCGGGATACGCGATCCTCAGGTCTTTCTATCAATGAGGAACCATTTATAAAGCAATCGCCCCCCAATAGAATAATTCTCGCCTTTTTAATTATTGCTTTTGGTACTCCTTTGATTCCAAAAATAGTTTTAAGTAAAATCATATTCTTTGTTTCGAATACTATTTTGCCGTACAACTTAGAAGGTATAAGGTTATCTTTCTTAGTTATTTCCACATCTAGTCCAATTAATTCATGGGCTAAAATGTTTTCTGCACTAATCATTTCTATTCTCTTTTCCTTCATTTAGCAGCGTCATTATACGAGCGATGTCCCTGCGCACCCATCGTATATCTCCAGTTCGTTTTTTGAGAGTACCTTTTGCACCTTCAGATCTAAGTTTGGCAAGATCAGCCTTTAGGTCAGATAATTTATCTGACAAATCACTGTCATTCATCTCACGGAGAGTTTTTAATTTAACCCTGGCCATTTGTATTCCCCTTATTCACTACTGCTTCCTGCTCTTGTGTTGAAGAAGCCATTGCTGTTGGAGCATCGATTGTATCTTTTGACAGTCTTGAGTCAGCAGTAGTAATTGGCTTCTGGAATTCTACGTCTTGTTGTTTAGTATTCATTGACAGATCAGATAATTCAAATTCTTGCGGGACTTCATTTTTTAATGCAATTTTCAACTGTATTCCCATTAGTCCCATTTTTGTTAAGACATGACTAACTCCAACCTTCACGACCCTCTCAGCAACATCTCCGCTCTTTGGTATTATGCCTGCAGAGTGTTTTTCAAAATGAGCTCGCTCACTCCTTAGTTTGCCTGCCACCGATACCTCCACTCCTAAGGCACCAGAATTCATAATGGTGTTAATAGTCCAAAGGGAGGCTCGTCTGAAAGCAGTACCTCGCTCAATTAATTGCGCGATTCTATTGCTCATTATTTTTGGGTTCAGTTCAGGAATGGGTACTTCTAAAACAGAAATCTGAGGATTTGTTAAGCCAAAATTCTGTTCAAGTCTCGCTGTTAGATCCTTGATACCCGTACCTTTTCTACCAATCACTAAACCAGGCCTTGTAACATAAAGTGTTAGTCTGGTTCCTATTGGAGTCTTTTGTACATCGACGCCGCCAAAACCTGCATCTTTTAGGCTTTCCGCAAGATATTCGTTGAGTTCCATATTTCGATAATTATTTTTCATTACATTCTTTACAGCGCTCATTATATTGACCTACCCTCCTGCGCTACTAATTCAACATGAATCAGATTGTCAAACTTTGGGCTTGCTCTTCCCATGGCGCGGGGTGTAAACCGTTCAAGTTTTGTTCCTTTATGAACCACTGCACTAATAATCCTTAATCTATCTAGATCCATACCCTTATACTCGGCATTTGTTTCTAAATTATCAAGAAGTTTTAAAAATTCTTTTGCTGCTTTTTGTGGGAACCTACCAGCAAAAAAACCATCACGAACATTTGAACGATGTGCAACTTCGTTGTTATATCTTCTATAGGGAACTGCAACTTTTTTTCTAATAACGTCGTTCAAAAAATCTCTTGCTTTTTCGATTGACATACCCTTTATTGCAACAGCCACTTCGCGTGAATGCTTATGAGAAATATCTTTTTCTCTGATTGCAGCTCTCACATGTTTTGTTTTATCAAAATTTTGAAAGGCATAGGAGTAATTTGGCATAATTCTATCACTTTAATGGAACATACAAACTGGATCTCGATGATCCTACGCCAGGACTTCCATGCTGGACTCTTTTATTTGTAATGGCGTATTCACCTAGATAATGTCCTGTCATCTCCGGCCTTATATGAACTGGAGTAAATTCCTTTCCATTATATACACTTAGAGAAAGACCAATCATATCAGGAAGGATTATCATATCTCTAACATGAGTTTTTAATTGACTCTTAAGCTTACCTTCTCGAAGGAGTTTTATTTCCTCACGTAATTTGCGCTTTCCATCGTCCATATACTTACCTACTCTCTTGTCGAGAGACCTACGCTGCCTGGAATTTAATAGTGGTAAAAGAGATTCTACGGATAATAATTGTAATTGCTCAGGCGAATAACCCCTGAATTTAAATTCACGCACCAATTATATCAATTACACCATCACATAATACTACTTTTAAATCTAACGAGAAATAATGACAGCGTTCCTTATACCAGACCCATCTTTGTCGCAAGATCCCGAGCACCCTCGTGAGCCTTAATTTTTATAAACGCCTTTTTACCTTGTATTGTTCTAACAGTATTCACTTCACTTGCTTCCGATTCATACAAAATTTGTAATGCTTTTATTATTTGATTTTTGCTGGCTTTTTCCGCTACTATAAAAGTTAATTTATTCTCCTTTTCGATCAAGTTAAATGTTTTTTCTGTGATATAGGGTTTGATGATAATTGAGCTGGCTTTCTCTACGGTCATAGATCTATTTTCTTGTTTGGTACTCATTTGCTTATCATCATCATCTCCATAACTTTGACAATCGGTGCTTTAACATCTTTTAATTTTTCAATTGCATTCTGAGAGAATATTGTCAATCTGATTGGTTTTGCACCTGGCGCAAGATCTAAGACGCTCAATCTTTGCACAGATTTAACTTCGACCCCTGGAATTGACCCAGACAGCCTTTCTAAATTCTCATCATTTTCAACAACTATCAAGGCACTAATCCCTGACCGAGCCTGTCTGCCTCTTCTCCTTGACGTACCCGTCCGAGCTTTATGTGATGATCCTGCTCTAATCAAATCCTCCTCTAATCCTAAAGCTACAAGGACCTTTCGCAAATCTTTTGTCTTTGATATAGATTCTATATCATTAGAAACAACAATAGGAAATTGTGAAAGTTTACCAATTTTGTGGCCTCGCTTGATAATTAGATCTTTTTGACCGGTCGCTGCAATAGCAGAACAGAGACCCAGCTGCTTTTCTTTTTTATTAATTTTCTTGTAAATCTCCTTCCAAGATTCAGGCGGATGTGCAACCCTGCCATGCCTGACGCCTGCAACACCTGCGGCCTGTCCTGCTCTTGGAAAACCTTCACCACGGGCTCTTGCAAGTCTTGCAATGCCGAGGCCTGTATTACGTGATTCTGCACTAACTATCTCACCTGCAGCAGGATAACGGCCTTGTCTTTGATATGTGTGAGACAGCAAATTCACGTATACCTTGTGAATTACTTCAGGTCTATAAGGTGTTTCAAATATTTCAGGCAACGCTATACTATTAGATTCTCTGCCGTCTATTCCCAAAATTGTGTTTGATTTCAATGTGCAATGATCTCCACAATTTTTGGTTCTATTACTTTTTTCTGAGCATTACGTATAGGATGTCGCATTTTAATAAGCCTCTTGGGTACACCAGGAATGGACCCTCTTACTACCATATATTCGCCTTTAACTATTCCAAAATGCTTGAAACCGCCAGGTGGGTTTATTGAATTTTCTCCGTCTTTATCAGTATTGGATAACATCAAGATTCGTTTGTTATATTCTGTTCGTTGATGAAATCCTCTCTGTCCCTGTCTTGCAACTGTATACATTACTACTGCAGGGGATATAGGTCCTAATGTTCCTACTGCACGAACGCTCTTTCTTGATTTATGCTGTTTTCGCTTCACACCAAACCTTGTAACTGGGCCTTCTATACCTTTTCCTCTCGTAATTCCAAAAACATCTATATATTGCCCCACCTGGAAAACATCGCTAGCATGAATCTCCTTGCCTAAAAGACCCTTTAAATATTCATACTGTGCTTTAACATTATTACCAGAAACAGCTATTTCAAATACAAATGGTTTCTTCTGAGACATATTTATTTTTCGTGGAGTAACTGCAACTACTGCCATTACAGAATTTATACTATCTAGAAAAGATCGAGATTTGGTAATTGCCTCTTCATTATAGTTGGCATCAAATTTGCGTGAAAGCTCCTTTGGAAGATCTTTTGCATATACGTCAAATACTGCGTGTTTTCCATATGCATTTAGATTATAACCACGAATGCCAATCACTTTTATTGGTGGAGTAACAATAACTGTTGAAACATTCAGAAGCTGTTTTCCAAAATTTGGAGTTCTTTCACGATCATCAATAGTTAAAATATGTAATCCTCCTGCTTTAAAACCTGCAAAACCCAACAAAGATGTCTTTTCCATTGAAGAATCTGGCCATGTTCTCACGCGAGCCTCCAAACTCTTGGCTCTAGCTCTTGGCCTAAATGCAATGCTACCTCGCCGAGGCGCGCTATATTTACGATGACCCATAGATAAACTAACACCTCAAAATCCCTTTAATAAATTTATAACCAAAATTTCGATTACGCTAGTGATTCTGTTCTGTGAGTTAAGTATCTCTATAAACGGGATCGCAAAATGAAGACTTGAGAGTATATGCATGTTGATTTCTTTACAATCAAAAAAGCAAAATTACTTATACTTAGGTGATTAGGTCGTATCACCTATCAATAAACAACTGCATAAATTTATGCTATTATTAAATTAATGACAGGAAGATTGTTGCTCTCCTCATTTAACAAATCTTCACTTTTCTATAACTTCTCTATTGTATATGTGTGTATGTGTATATATACAAATAGATGCAAACAATTTATGATTATGACATACATAAGCTCGCAATTGTCTTTTTGCATGTAAAATAGTCATTATGAAAATATTCTGTATTCTATCTTTTAGATATATATATACTGGATTGTTCTCCCTCAACAATAC
>DASQRW010000203.1:0-3989 GCA_035642715.1 Nitrososphaeraceae archaeon
TCCTTACATGGAAAATCTCTATCAACAGGCTAAAGATCAGGCAGAGAAGATGCAACGCACAATACAACAATTGGCAAATGATGTAGCAGCGTTGGAACGTAAATTATTACTCTTAGATAAAATTGTATTCTCTTCTGAACAAGAGTGCAAGAGAGCAGAACAACAAGTACAAGAACTTGCTGATAAAAAGGATAGAATAGAAAAGCTTATTGCAACTATGTTAAGTGATGAAAACGAAGACTATACAAAGCTAAAGGCGATAGTCAAAGAAAATGTTAAAGCAATTTTATCGGACAACAAAATAGTAATATCAACAGCTTTTGCATCACTAGTCCAGACTCTACAAAATGATCCAGAAATGATTAAAGCAATTTACAATATATATCCATTGCGAACGATAATGAACAATACAAAGATAATAAAAATAATAACAATAACATTGCGAACTACTTTAAAGCCAATAAGCATACACTATTAGATTTAGCCGAAAAGAATTACGAAAACCTTGTCGAAGCATTAACAAATAATGCTATATATATATACTGTGGCCAGCTCTTCCAATGCTACATTACTAAGCCCGTCGACTGAGAGTGATACATACATAACAAAAGAGACAGAAAGTTTTCATCACAAAGGAGATATTACTGATTGATTTCTCATCACCATATCGCAATATGTAAAGAATTTGGCAATATTTTTGCTGTGTAAAATGTAACAAGATAATGTTGGTTGCATGTCTGATCATTAAATACAAAGCATGAAAACAGATTAGCAGACAATTCAGATCCCAATAAATCCTGACTTACCTAGACTATTATCAATATATATTATGGGAATATTCATGAAATCACAATATATATGCTAAACTGTAACACTAAGAAATTCATTCTTGTTACAGTCTTAACTACTATTGTTTTTGTTACTCTTGCATTCTCCTTATCTATAGATAACTCATTTGTCACTACAGAAGCAACAAAAGACCCACAAGTCTCTCCTTCTTCCAATCAAGGAAAAGTCTTTGTAATGTATGCTGCTTCCCTTATAAAGACATTTGAGGGTAGTTTTGGACCATTATTTCAGAAGGAAACTGGATACACATATGAAGGAGAAGCAAGAGGGTCGGTACAAGTTGCAAATATGATCATTGATGGTCTAAGGAGACCAGATGTCTTTGTCAGTGCAGGTACAATTCCAATCATGAAGTTGATGAATAGTAGTACTAGTAACAATAATGGCGGTGTTGGTATATCTTCTTCTTCTTCTTCTCCTAGTCTTGCAGAGTGGTTAGTAAAATTTGCATCTGCTGAGATGGTAATCGCATATTCACCTACTAGCCATTTTTATAGTGACCTAGAAAAAGCAAGGATAGGAGAAATACCATGGTATGAAGTTCTATCTAAGCAAGGTTTCAAGTTTGGAAGGACCGATCCTGAGCTGGATCCAAAAGGATACTATATGATCATAACTGCCAAGCTCTCCAACATATACTATAACGATTCAACTATCAAACAAAGAATTTTAGGAGAAGATAGAAACCCTAAACAGATCTTCCCAGAAGAAATACTCAAGACCATTTTAGAGCAAGGTCAATTAGATGCAGTAGCTGCATACAAACATGAAGCTGTAGCTAGAGGACTTCCCTATATTACATTACCTTCCCAGATCAACCTTGCCGATCCAGCGCTTTTTGATTTTTACAGAAGGGCTTTTTATACTTTAGGTACTGGCCAAACGGTCTTTGGCGAACCAATTTATTTCTCAGTCACAATACCAGAAATAGTCAAAAATCCAGATGGAGCTATCTCCTTTATAAGCTTCTTAATCTCCACTAAAGGTCAGTCTATTCTAGAAAGCCAAGGATTAAACTACATCAAACCAGTTATCGAAGGAAACATAGACAAAACTCCTTCTTCTATAAAGAATCTGTTAGAACCGATAAAACAATTATCATCGTCGTAATGAATATAATACAACAACAAAATGACAAAAACACATAACAGAACTCAATACATGTGGTAGTAGTAGTAGTAGGGTATTTCAATGGGGAGAATAAAATATCAAGGATTTAATGTCATTATACTGATTTTATCTGGAATAGCTATAGCATACATTGCATATCCACTTGCTACTATCTTGACCTTTATAGAACCTTCAAAGTTGTTAGATTCTCTAACAAGGCCTCAAGTTTGGGATGCCTTCGTCCTAAGCTTAATTTCAGCAACAATTTCTACATTACTTCTTTCTTTATTTGGAATACCTCTTGCCTATTTCTTAGCCAGACATACTACTAATTTCCCTGGTAGGTTTCTCCTCAGGGTTATTATTATCATTCCATTAGTTCTACCTCCACTTGCAAGTGGTGCTCTACTCTTAGGAGTATTTGGTCCAAATTCTCCATTAGGACAAGCTTTTCCTGGAGTCGAATTTACGCAATCTATACTTGGAGTTATAATAGCTCAAACTTATGTGGCTTCACCGTTTATGATTCTTGCAAGCCAGGCCGCATTTGGATCAGTTGACGAATCGTATGAGAAGATTGCAAGAGTGCTAGGTAAGACTAGACTAGAGACCTTCTTTAAGATTTCACTTCCACTGGCTAAGACAGGAATAGTTATAGGTTTTATAATGTCATGGGTTAGGGCAGTTGGAGAGCTTGGAGCAACTATTATGATGGCATACAACCCTCACACAATCTCTATTCAAATCTTTGAAGATAACTCAATTGGTGGGTTAAGGCAGGCTGTCCCAGGTATAATCTTAGTTATTCTATTATCCATCTTAGCTATAAGCATGTTTTACATTATTACAAGGAAGAAAGCACGTCATGATGTATTGAAGATTGGAGGGGCTTAACGGTACTAGAACTTGTGAACGTGACTAAGAAATTTATTGGATTTACATTAGGAAATTTAAACTTGAAAATAGACGACAATGAGATTTTGGTGATGATTGGACCTACAGGAAGTGGTAAAACCACCGTTCTAAATCTCATTGCAGGATTGCTAGAACCTGACAATGGTTCGATTCTTATGGATGGATTAGATATAACTAGTCTACCTGTAGAAGCTAGAAAGATAGGTTATACATTTCAAAACCCAAGTTTATTTCCTCATCTGAATGTATATGAGAACATTATTTTCGGTCTTACTAAGAAGAATAGGAAGAATGATAATAGTGATCTTCAGATTACAAGACTCCTAAACGATCTTGGCATCTCACATCTAACTTCTAGAAATATTCAAGGATTAAGTGGAGGAGAAATGCAAAAGATTTCATTGGCAAGAATGCTTGTAACAAAGCCTAAGATTATGCTGATGGATGAGCCTCTGGCCCATCTAGACACTCCTACTAAAAGAAGATTAAGGCTGGATCTGCGAAGAGTTCTTAAAAGGCAAAGTGTACCAACCATATATGTAACTCATTTTGAAGATGATGTTTATGCACTGGCTGACTCTGTCTCTATATTGCAGAATGGTGTCATAGAGAACACAGGTAGACTTGAATCCATATTGGCAAATCCAAACCCTTCGTCATTTTTATCTAACATCTTTAGTGGAGGCAACTATTTGGAAGGAAACGTTGTAAATTCAAAGAACGGTGTTTCTACTTTTAAGGTTGGTTCACATTTACTTGAGACATTAGGAGACTACAGTGTTGATTCTAAACTTGGAATACTGGTCAGACCAGAAGATATTATTCTTTCAAAAGAAATGGTAAAAACAAGCGCAAGAAATGTTGTAAAGGCTAAAGTAACAAACATTACCAAACAAAGCAACTCAGCGGTAGCAGATATACATCTGGTTGTAGATAGATTTTGTATAAGATCAAGAATTACAGAAGAATCTAGAACCAATCTTGGAATAAAGGAAGATGATTATATATTTGCCATATTCAAGGCCTCTTCTCCTCAAGTTGTTCGTGAAGAAGATTCTTAGAGGTTGTGAGTAGCAGCACATTATACAGAGGCATTATGTTAATAATTATATAGT
>DASQRW010000204.1:0-51720 GCA_035642715.1 Nitrososphaeraceae archaeon
TTATCATAAACAAATCCAGATCCTAATGCAGTAGCATTTTCTGATTCTGGAGTTGGTAATATGCTACTAGGTGGAACTTTCCTTGTTATCTGAACTACAGAGTTCTCTACCTGTTTGAATATGCTATTAAGAGAAAGAGAAGATTCATCATCCTTCGCGGCTACCATATCAATGACTGTGGAGTTTTGTTGTTGTTGTTGTGCCATAACAGGATGTTGAGATATTAATAATATATTCATCGTTGTAAATACGAATATTATAGATAATAATACTATTTTCAGTTTTGATCTATATAACATAGCATGACTAAATATCATAATCTTATAGGTGTTACTATTCATTCTGTTATAGTTACAGACATTACTATTTTTTTCTTCTTCTTTTTTAAGCTCATTAATTTTACAATTTTGATATTTCACGAGAAATACTGATCAGTTAATTTCCATGCTGTCAAAATATTAAAGATATAAAAAATTTGACTCAAATAATTGCTAGCATAGCAGGAAAAATTCTTGAATACTTTATATATATATTTTACATCTGTTGATATATTACTGACTTCATTAGATAAGATATAGAGAATTCATGATGGCTTTGCTCTTCTTGTCTGCTTTCATAACTTCGCTAAACCTGTTTAGATCAATATGAAAGAAAATAAAGGAGATATATTGAAGAAACAATAATTATTCTAGACAACGCCACTTTGAATGTTTACTAAGACTGGATGTGCAAGATTTACTCGTAGCATGTGCGCGCGTGTGTGTGTTAAGCTTAAAATTGGCTAACTGATCATAACCATTCGTTTCTATTAAATGGATTTAAAGCAATGGTGTGAAATTGATGAGCGTATATATATTGCAGACGCAGACGAACGTTATAAACAATATGCTGGTTTTGAGTATAGCGAAGCAGTAATAGAACAACTCGCTGATATGAAATTGCGTAATGCTCAGATCTTTTTGAGTTCATTTTCAGAACCTAGAGAAATTTATCTTAATACAATAGAAAGTATTGCAGATTCAAAGACGAAAAAACTTGAGCTCAAGTTACATAATTTAAAAAATACAAAAATTATTTCTTCGAAATACAGGTTTGACAAAGCCCCTGTTAATTGGAGTACATGGCGACAATTCAATAGCATTGAGAAAGATTCAGCGAAACGTAAGCATGTATTCGATGAATTTATTGCAAAGACAAAATATATTGCACCAACTATAGAAAGGCGATTTTCTGCTATAAAAGAGGTATATTCTCAATATGGAGGAAAGACTATCAGCAAAAGAGGAAAAGGTCTTAATGATGGTGATAATGATAAGAATAATAGCGATACAAGGAGCAGCAGCGGAGGAGGAGGAGATAGTTATGGTAACCAACCTAGTAAAATCAGCAAAACAAATATGAGTCCTCTTGATGGATATTTAGAAAATGAAAAATTATCATATTCACAATTAATCCAATTTGTAAAATCGATGGGTCAGAAAGCAAAGAAACCTTTTAGAGAGGCACTTACTAATATTTCTGAAAAGGTTCTGGGAAGAGAAGCAGAATATTATGACGACTTTTACTTTTTCCGTAATAAGGTTTATTTCGACATGGAAAAGAATTTTTCAGGAATTAATCCTCTGCTAGAGGTAAAAAAGACACTTGAGTTAATTCAATTTGATTTATCTAAAATTAATTTTGATGTAGATAACAGAAAGAACAAATACCCATCTCCTATCTGTTTCTTCGTCCAAGTACCAAATGATATTCGTGTGTTATATAAAACTGAAAGTCCATATTTTGATCTTCAAGGATGTTTCCATGAAACAGGTCATGCTATACATGCAACCTCAATTGATCCATCACTAGAATACTGGAACAGATACAGTTTTTCAATGGGTATTGCAGAGATATTTTCAATCCTTTTAGAGAGATTGACAAAAAATGGTAATTATTTAGAATCTGTCCTTGAGATCAAGGATGAAAATATCCGCAATGAATTAGTGAGTCGTAACAAGTTTATGGAACTTTTTTTTGTTACATTCTATACTGCAAATTCATTGATGAAAGCAGAATACTGGCGCAAAAATCTTTCAATAGAAGATGCAAATGTACTTTATTCTAAATTGATTAAAGAATATACGGGATTTGAAATGCCAGGCCAATATTGGATGCTTCATCACATACTTCCAGATGAAATAATGTACGTTCCAAGTTACTTGCTTGCAGCCGTCCGTGCTAAAGAACTAGACATTTATCTGCAAAATAAATTTGGCGAAAAATGGTGGATAAATGAGAACGCAGGAAAGCATTTGCAGGAGATTATGAGATCTGGCGCAAAAATAGAACTAGAAAGATTTTCTAAATTGGATAGTAGCTTGTTTTTAAAAGAAATAATCAGCATATAATACAATTTTTATGATAATCTCTTTCGTTGTGTGTGTGTCATAATTATAATGTGTAGAAAATTTTTAGTCATGATACAAACGCAACTTCCCATAGATAAAATAGGGGTTTGCAATAAACCAAAGTTACTATAACAGATAAAATGCCAATTAATTAAAATTAAATTAAAATTTTTAAATTCCTACATAGCATTATTTATCATTAAGAATGTATATGCAGCTAATTAAATAATCATCATCAAAGAAAGTTACCGAACGTACTTTCAACAAACTATCGATAGAAGATTAGAATGCATTCTACTATTAACTACAATATCAAGCTGGGTTTATTAAAGATATTACTACTCTCCATCTGAATTATTAGTATTACAATATGTCTCCTCTAATCTGACTTAATAATCTCAGATAGCATCTATTTGTACAACAATAAGAGCAAGATTAGAAGGAGTAGAGGAGTAGAAGAAGGAGTCGATGACTATATAGATACAAAACGCTTATGGGAGAAGATAGTGAAATACTATGCATGAAGCAGATAGGAATTATACTCTTAAACAAAATATAAATGAAAGAATTTAACTACAACCATTGAAGACCTCAATAACGTAGATTTTCCTCAAATTCCAATTGGAGCAGAATGCTTCTCTCCTCGGTGTTGTTGTAAATTGTCAGGATTGTTAAACTTTTCCATACACATATCACAAATATACTCTTCTTTAGAAGGGAGTTTATCAGTAGCAGAAGCAACATTTTCCTCAAAATGCTGTATTGTTTCATAATGAATCACTTCCTTTTCTAGTGGTATTTTGTATTCTGAATTTGATTTACCACTTATCAGCTCTGAATTAGGCTTTTTACTTACAATTTCATATCCATGTTTAATCTGCTCTTCATTTACAGTTAGTATGATAGATGAATCTTCTTCACCTGCCTTTATGTCAAAATGTGAAATGGCAGAAATTGGAATTTGAAATTCCTCATCTTGTATAAGGCCCCGGTTATATACTGTGAAATTCTCATTATCTATTTTACTTATTTTGCCAATATTCTTTCCATTTGATGTGAAAACATTGTCACCAATAAACAAGGTAAATGCAACCCTCATAGAGTGGCATCGTATTTATCAATCTATTGGATTACAATATAAAAAAGATACTATTAGTATATTGTTTTTATTTTCATAAGATATTACATCCCATAATTCTTCTCTTTTATTGTTTAAAAGATTAATTTTTCTTCATCTGTCGTGCAATATTACAATGATGAATATACAAAAGCAATCATAACTATAAACGATTTAACATTATATGTAATATTACATACTAACAGGTATCAAAAGATCATATGTACAAATAAATGTGAAAATTCACCTATACGAAGTTAGTCAAAGAACAATTTAGTCAAATGATAAAAGAACAAATCAATTTAGCTGACTGGCTAGCTAGCTAGCTAATAAAATTACGGTACATACTAATTAAATATCCATTACTAACTCTCTCTTTCTCTCCTTTTTAATTCATCTCTATGATGAGGTTTTAAAAAGATTAATAAGATCTGTCCAATCCATGCGCTGAAATTCAATTGGATCTTTAAGTGGGTATTTTACCCAGCCTTTAACAATTGAAAACTTGTATATCTTTGATTTGTCTATAAGGTTAGCATTAACTTTTAACAGCGTTCCCCATCGCTTCTCATGTTGAGTGATATCTAAAATCTGTCTAAAGGGTATCTCAAGATTTTCACCACTTTTATTAAGATCGTCTTCTAAATCTTTTATTTTGTATCCTTCTAATGGACGAAATACATTTTCACCTTCCTTGAATCGTTTAAGTTGCCTTATAGCATGTACATCATGTATTCGATAAGTCATATTTGTTTTTGAGATAAAAGCTATGCGTCTATCAGTGATAACAAGCATACCTTCTTTGCCTCGTTTCAAAAAACCCTCTTCTTCACCCCATATCCAAACCAAATGAGCTTTGATTTGTTCATTCCAGTCTACCAATATGCCTCACACAATATTTTGCTAATTAAAAAACTTCTTGTCTCTCAAAGAACTGAAAAAGGATAAGGAGGAGGTTAATCTATTGCTTTTTATATACTAGAACTATTATTTTCTATTAAACAGTATCAATAGTGCACACACACACACACACATATAGTATTTGCAAACGCAAACTGTCTTTCTTAAATTAAATAATATTTCCATACACTCATCTATACAAAATCAACAAGTAGTATAGAGAAGGACAAATAATTTCTGAGATTAACTACAATATAGAACTACTGCTACTGCTACTGATAGTATAAAGTTAATATTATTATTAAACGAGTTTCAAAAAATTAATTCGGTAATTATTTTTCATTTTTATATTAAACCCGATAATAATATTTAGATTCTATCAATTTTTAGTTTAAAAATATTAAAAATAAATAATAAATTAATTATAAATTAATTAATGGTTCAAGAAAGAATATAACAAGATAAAAATTTAAAAAAAGAGTTTTTAGGACTTAATTGAGGACAGGAGGTTAACCTTCTTCCCAACCCTTTACGAAAACAGCATTCTTCTTTAATGGAATTGGTTGTCCTGGTGTGTAGTCCATTGGTCTCATCCAGAAGATTGCCTTTGTTGGGCAAACACCAATGCATGCTCCATCGGAGATGCATCTCTCTGGGTAAAAGACAAATGCTTTACCTCTCTTCCACCCTTCTACTGGCTTTACTCTCAGTACATCTGGACCAAGAGCCGTGCAAATCTCTACACAGAGAGCACAGCCAATACAGTGTTGTTCACTTATATCTGGAATTATTGCTACTGGCATCTAATTCACTTAATCTTCGATCCATGTTGAAACTATTTAAACCCTATGCCATTTTTATAACGCAGTAATATAGCAGTATAGACTTCAAGAGACAGCGCATGCTCATTTTCATTAACTTTTCAATATTTATATGTTAAACTTGTGTCATGATAGCAGTTACAAATTATTATGAGCTTTTGATTTAATTAATGCTCTCTCTCTCTCTCTCTCTCTCTCTGTAACAGTAACTAAGTTGGTTAATACTATTGAATAATCTAATAGAGAAATAACCTCTAGTTGTTAAATCATTTGTTGAATAACATCTTGGACATAACAAGATGAACAAAAGATATTCTTATGCTCTCATTATCATATCTCTAATTCTTTTATCCTCATATTCTCAAGGGGATTATGTATTTGCCCAGAGCAGCCCATTGGGGGAGGAACAGACTACAAATGCTTCTAACGATGAAATAAATGAAATGCAAAATCAAGAACCTACAGAGACAAGAGATGGAGGAGAATATAGTGGGTTTGAAGAAACAGGAGTTCAGACTGAAGGAATACCTGATGAAGGTGCTGAATCAACACCGCAAGCTCCAATATCTGGTCTTGAGGTAAGAGATCCTAACGACGAGGGTGCAGCACCATTTAATGTAACAAATGCTACAGGTAGATCATTTAATCAAACCAATAATAATACTACTACAACAACAACAGCAAATACAGCTTCACAAGCTAATAACCAGGCAGAAGAAAATTCAGGTAACCCTAATCCAATTATGGATACACTCCAAAAGATTAATCCCTTGAAATGATCTTCAAAAGATTTTGCCCTTTTCATAAGGCAATATTGTCAAGATAGTATAGATTGACTTTCTCAGTTATGACTCGCACACACACTCTCTGACATAAGTTAGCTTACAAATAAGTTAACAAAGACTCTAAGAATAATAGAGATCAGCATAAAAACTAGAAATCCATATGAGTTTTATTTCTATTTTATTATATTAACCATTTTAATATTCAACAGGGAAATGAATGTTATATATGTGTATCTTATATAATATTCTTATAAAGAATTTTCGTAACAATAATGACTGCTATAAAATTCTATAGCGATACGACATCACTATTCGACTTGCTTCTATTAGTGTGCATTCAATACAACATATGATCAATTAGGTTTCCAAATTTTGTGTTTCTATATCATATGTATTCATATGGAAAAGCTGGCATATTCAGTATTTTACTATTCAATACATAATATTCATTTATTTAATTTGTTTTTGATAAAATACATGGCATAGATAAATCTATTATTATCTATATATCTTTTTATGAAATCTCCTCTTTTTATCTATCCTCCTCTATAATTTTCGAATAATTACTCTTTCCCACTAGACTTCGAATCAGTAAAAATCTACCTTATATTCATATTCTCAGTCGCAGTCTACATGTGAGGTTAAAGTTAAAGATTTATACAGTCCATCTATACTCCACAATTTTGAAGTTATGATATTAAAAACTATAAGTTTTAGAGCCAGTCTTACCATTGCTATTGTATTAATAACAATTCTAATGGGTATTGGTGCTGCACTTTTAGTACCAAATATAGCATATAGCCAGTCTATTCCTTTTTCTGTTCCGACTGGTGATGGCGTTAACAATAATGCCAATAATAATAATAAAGCAGTAATCTTAACTTTTGATGATGGATACAAGAGCCAATACACTAATGCCAAGCCAATTTTAGACAAATACGGATATAAGGCTACTTTCTATATAGTCTGCAATTATGTAGGAGGTGGAGAAGGTCTGGTTCATCCTAATGCTAGAATGACTTGGGAAGATATAATAGCACTATACAATGAAGGATACGATATAGGATCTCATACTATGAGCCATGATGATCTTGATAGCCTGTCAGACAAGGGGATAGAATATGAAGTAGGTGAATCAAAAGAATGTCTTTTTGACCATGGCATTAATCCTACAAGCTTTGCCTATCCTACTAATACTGGAGCTGAGAATACAGAAGTAGTCAATACAGTTGCTAAATATTATGACATAGCTAGAAGTGCTAATGATCCACTAATGTATTTGCATTGTGATGGATTTAAAGAAGGAGGAGAAGGAGGAGAAGGAGGAGAAGGATCAAGTCAGACTGATTGTAGAACATTTTCTGATAATGGTCAACTTACCTTTGTAAATAGATACTCTATTATGGGTTGGAGTCATGATGCAGAGAGGAAACAAAATTCATATAGTGATTCTGAAATGTTAGATAGATTCATTGAAGTTGTCAATAGCCAGTCTACCTATAATATAGATGGTACAATAAATGCAATTCCCATAGTCATATGGCATAGAATAGATAATAGCGGAGAAGGTGATCCAGAGCAGTATGCTACCTCTATAGATTTATTTGAAAAAGAGATAAAATATTTACATGACAATGGCTTTAAAGTCTTGACAATGGCAGATCTCGGATATGATGAAAACAGCAATTATCTATATATAAAAAGATAGTGAGTAAGAAAGATAAAGATTATCACATACATTTCTAAATTGTTATTATTTGGTGTCTTTAATTTCAGTCATCCATATTATCGAATCAAATAACCTTATAAGATTCACATATAAAACAACTGAAAAAATAAGAATACATATTACTCATAATATATATATAAAAAAAGAGTATACTTACTCCGATAACCGTACGTGTTGTATAATAATAATGATCATCATCAGAGGCTAAAAAAGACTATTACATCAATTCTTCTTTCATCAATAATCATACTAAGCATGTTTACAATCAATAATACATTCATTTCTACTACCTCTGCTCAAGAGAATGAGAGTAATACATCTTTTATAGGGGTTAATTTACGCGGATACTATACAACCATGTCAGAGGAAAGAGACTTTAGAGGTTCTCTTCCAAAGAATTACTATGAAGATAGTTTCAGATTAATTTCTGAAGCAGGTATGAACCATGTACGTTATCTATTCTTTTGGGAGGCCTATATAAAACAGCCAAATAAATTTATAAATGAGTTAATTACTGTTGCTCAGACTGCCGACAAATATGGAATAAAAGTGCTCTATGATAACCATCAATTTCATACATCATCTTGGTTAAATAATCAAAGAGGTAATGGCTTTCCATTCTTCTTTTTTGAGCATAATAATTCTACTTATCCTTACAATAGTGGAGGAAGCCCCAAATACCAAACTGCAAAGATATGGTGGACAGACTGGTGGAATAGATCAATAAAGGATGCTAATGGAAACGATGGCTGGACACTATTTGCTGACTTTTTGAAAAAAATAGTAACTACTGTAGATGCTTATCCAAGTACAATAGGCTATGAAATAATGAGTGAACCTCAAGTACATAACGTAGATCAATGGGAAAAGATAGGAAACTTCAATACATTTATTACAAATGAATTGAGAACATTAACTCAAAAGACAATAGCATACAGTATGAATATACCGGTAGAACTTGACACACCAAGAGGTGTAAATTCTGAGAATTTGGCAAAAATGGCACCAGCTGATAAAACAAATGTAGTATTCAAGATCACAGTATATGGTTTACCTGAACGTGATAATTATCAACAGTTTAAGTTTGACGTTTTAATTAAATCAGCACAAATTGCTGGAGTTCCAATATATGTAGGCGAATGGAATAATGTGAAGCGAGAGAAAACCTTTAACACCGAAGGAGAAGAAGTTTGGCAAATAAATAAAGGAGGTAGCGATATAACTCAAGATGAGACAAATCGTATTGTTCAAATGTTCAAAGAAATACCAGTATTTGGATGGGCTTATTGGAATTGGAACTTTAAGCGTCATGGAGCACCAAACTTCAATCTCATCACTCTCAAAAATGGAAACATACAAACTACGCAATACTATGAACTACTCAAAAATGCAGTTTCTTCTAATTTAACATCGTCGTCGTCGTCGTCGACTAATAATATAGAAGGAGGACAAGGGACTGTGGATGAAATAGATTTGAAGATTATCTCACATCAGCAAGGCCAACAAGTTCCAGTTGGTCAACTTACAATATCAGGAACATCCACTGATAATCCAACAACTGATTGCCAAGTTTCCGTAGATGTAAATGATATAAAACCTTTGCAAAATGTTACAGCAACAGGTCCAGGAGGAGTTAATGATTATTCTACATGGCAGTTTACATACACAGAAGATTATCAGCTTATTAAAGAAGGGGTAAATGAACTAACCTCTAAATTATCTTGTATTAGTAATTCTCCTACTGCTAATTTAGTAAAATGGGATAGTGTTAATGTAACTGGAATATAGTATTAACAACTAAGCATCAGTGACAACAATAAACGCAGATAATTAATAATGAACACAATGCAAACAAAGAAAAAGATGAAGAAAGTGATATGGCGGCAGGGAGAAGTAAAAGAAAAAAAGAAAGACAAAATAACGTCATGGCTGCATCTAGAATAACATCATAATCATCATCATATGTTTATACTATTTGAGTTGAATTTGTTCATCAAAATCTAGAAGCAGCTTAATAATATTAACTAACAATACTAATTAATTAATTAATTGCCCATTTTAAAAGAAAGCACAGGCATCATTTTCGTATATGTTCTTTGTATCAACACAAAAATTAATTTGATGTATGTCTCCTTCTTCTTAGCATCATCTTTGATTGATGATTTATATGGTTGTTGCTAAAAAAGAGTCGTCTAATTATCATAGAAGTAAAATTCAAATTCTTTTTGCAAGCTGTATTAATGACTTGATTTGGTTAGAAAGATTGCTGTTATAATACCAGTGTTTGTTGCAGCTGTCACTATAGGATCACTTGGTCTTGTATTTATTCCACAAGAGATTAAAAATAAGCAGATAGACTTTGCAGAAGGAACGATAAGAATAGATGATGATGTAATTAAAGTGGAAATTGCAGAGTCCCGTGCAGATAAACAGAGATGGTTAATGTTTAGAGAAGAAAGACTCCCATTGAATTCTGCAATGATCTTAATTTATGAAAAATCAGATTTATATGCTATGTGGCTTTTAAATATTGAATACAATCTTGATCTAATGTGGATTAATGAAAATGGCAATATAGTGTACATGGTAAAAGATGCAGATCCGTGTAAAAATGCATTGGATGCAGCGAGCTGTACTTATAAAAATACGAAACCTGCTAAATACATTATTGCCGCAGCATCAGGGTTTATAGAGGAGCACAACATTACTGAAAAATCAATAATGACAATAATTTCAATCTAATTATTATTGTTATTATTATTAATTATTTTATCAAAATAATATATATATAATGAAGAATTTAACAAAAATTAATTTGACACACTATCCATGAATTAAAAGAGAATAATATTATATAAGCTGAAACAGCAGAGGAGAAGTTATTACTAACTTTCTAATCAAAAAGTAATCAGAATTTACATGCATTACCTTACAGTAATTCAAAATGTCCTCTTATCGCAAGTTTGAGCACTATTAGTTAGTTGGTCACTACTAACCAACTACTTTATGTAAATCATTATAGGCTTGCCTTATTTCTTCTATTGATGCCTCATCTTCAAGTGTGGTAGCATCACCAATTGCAGCTCCACTGGCTATGGATTTAAGCAACCTCCGCATTATTTTGCTGCTTCGAGTTTTAGGAAGTTTGTTGACAAAATAAATCTCTTCAGGTGTTGCAATTGGTCCCACTGCATTTCGAATGTGATCAACAAGCTCAACATGTAGCTGATCGGATGGTAAAAATCCTGTCCGCAACACCAAAAATGCAATTATTGATTCTCCTTTTTTTTGGTCTGGCTTACTCGTTACTGCTGCTTCCGCAATGGCTTTATATGATACAAATGCACTTTCTAACTCCATTGTACCAAGCCTATGTCCAGCTACTTTAAGTACGTCATCTGATCTGCCTAGAAGCCAAAGATAGCCGTCAGCATCAGAAAGTGCATAATCGCCAGCATAGTATACATTTTCAAATTTTTTCCAGTAAGTATTGCGATATTTTTCGTCATCTTCCCATAATGTCATTAACATCCCAGGCCACGGCTTTCTAATCACTAGAGATCCTTTTCTATCTGATTCTACTGGTCTTCCGTTTTCATCAACGATAGATGCATCTATTCCAGGTAGTGGAAAGGTGCCTGAACCAGGTTTCATGGGAACAGACTCGATGCCAGTACATGTACTTATCATAATGCCGCCTGTTTCAGTCTGCCACCATGTATCAACAATGGGACAATTTTCTTTTCCAATAGTTTTAAAATACCACATCCAAACCTCCGGACTAATCGGCTCACCTACTGTCCCCAACAGACGAAGCGAAGATAGATCAAACGAATTAGGGATAGTATTTCCAAATTTCCTATACATTCTAAGAGCAGTAGGAGTGGTGTATAGAATTGTTGCACCCTGTTTTTCCACTATGGCCCAATATCTGTCAGGTTTTGGATAATCAGGAGTCCCTTCATACATTATTTGGGTAACGCCATGCATTAATGGTGCGTAAACAATGTAACTGTGTCCCGTCACCCATCCAATATCTGCAGTACAAAAGAAAATGTCTTCCTTTCTAAAATCAAAAACCCATTTAGCTGTTGCATACAGATATGTAAGATAGCCACCAGTACTATGTAGCACCCCTTTTGGCTTTCCTGTTGTTCCAGAAGTATATAGAATATACAAAGGATGAGTGCTGTCTAGAACTTCTGGCTCACAGTATGATGGCGAATTTTCAATTAAATCATGCCACCATGAATCTTTTGGCCCCATCTGAATATCATTTGATGCTCTTTTCACTACTATAACATGTTCTACTGAAGGTATAGAAGAAATAGCATCATCAACAATTCTTTTCAGTTGGATAAGCTTTCCTCTTCTGTAACCACCATCAGCAGTTATTATAATTTTTGATTTTGAATCATTTGCCCTATCAGCTAATGCCTGAGCGCTAAATCCAGAGAAAACAACGGTGTGAATTGCGCCAATTCTTGAACTCGCTAGCATTGCGATCGCAAGCTGAGGAATCATAGGTAGATAAATTGCGATCCGATCGCCTTTTTTGACCCCGAGACTTTTTAGAGCACTGGCTAATTTGTTAACGGAGCGGTATAATTGATAATAGGTAAATGAGTTGGTTTCGCCATTTTCACCTTCCCAGATTATGGCTACCTTGTTTTTTGCATCAGAATCGACGTGTCTATCGAGACAGTTGACAGATGCATTTAGTTTTCCACCAACAAACCATTTTGCAAATGGAGGATTCCAATCAAGTACTTTATCCCATTCTTTGAACCATTTCAGAGATTTTGCCTGTTCTTCCCAAAATTCTTCTGAATTCTCCAATGCCTGCTTTCTTATTTTAGAAAGCTTTTTTCCCTCTAAGCTCACTTTAATTTTTACGCTCTCTTCATATACTTTTGATAACTTGTCAAATTCAGGATCGAACATCTAGATAAAGAAGTAATAACAATTTTAAAAGCATTTAGGCTCCATAATAATCATTATTTTAGTAATGTGACGGTGAAAATTTTTCATATTAAATGTCGCTTTACTATGGAATTATAGTATCAACTTTTATTAGATACACCTCTATAGATCTTTTATTAACATAAGCGCTAGTTATCAAAGGCCGAAATGTATTATAAACCTATAACATTATTCTGTTATAATGTGTCAATATATTAAAATAAAGAAATTCAGTGTAGTTTGTTGTGAAATACAGAAGCAGAACAGAAATAGTAGCAATGATCTTAGAAGCAGCAAATGGTGGAGCAACAAAGACAAAAATTATGTACAAAGCATTTCTAAGCTATGCACAGTTAAGGGAATATCTTTCTGTGCTCATTGAAAACAGTTTATTGGAGTACTTGGAAGGCTCTCAGACTTACAAGACTACAGAAAAAGGATTAAACTTTCTAAAAATGCACAACGAAATTGGCGAGCTTCTACAGACATCACCAAAACAGGAAAAATGATTTAGATCATTTTTCTTATATTTTCTCCACATTTTATTTAACATTTTTACTAATATTTAACTCATATTTAACTCATATTATTTTCTTTATTACCTATTAATTTTACCTATTAATTAATTATAATTTAGGAATTATTAGGAATTACTTGATTTAACCAACTCGTTTCTTTATTATCAACGTCGTCGGCGTGTGTTTCAACTGGCTTTTCTTCAGCAGTAGCAGCACTACTTGTAACATTCTTGCCTACGATCTGTGGCGGAGCAATACTACTTTGTCTAGAGACAGAATCTTCTTGTTCTTGTTGTTGCAAAGCAGATTCAGTAGCAGGCATTTCCCGGACAGCTGATTCAGCATCTGATACAGTCGATATCGCATTATTTTCCAGAGTTTGCTGTGTAAGTCTTGTCTTGACATTATTGATCTCAGACTTTTCAAGGTTAATATGTTCCATCAATTCATTTGTATGTATACTGATTTGTTGATACATATCCTCTGTTATTTCATTGCTTCTATGCTGTAGCTTTGCATCAAACAATACTGCTTTGATATCTTTGCTTTCTTTGTCTAATTCGTTTAACCTTTCATGCAATTTCTCATGAACATATTTTTCATCCTTTTCAAGGTCATTTAGTCGTTTTTCATATTTTATGTAAATTAATTCAGCGTCATCTTTCATCGAATCGTTTTCTGCAACTATATCCTTAAGTGCTTTTATCCTCATTAGAGTAAGATTTTTCTGTCGCAGTAGTTTTTGTGCATCCAATCGCCATCTTGGAATGTAGATTACATAATCTCCTTGAACTAGCAGTTGTTCATATGCTAAATGTTTTAAACCCGCAGAACCGCAATCTACACCGACAGATTCAATTGAACCATCAATATCTGTTACTATACCAATTACTTTTCCTATAAAAGTACCATACATATCCTTAACTTGTTTGCCGACAAATTCGAGCTTTAGTTCGCTCATCATGTAAACGCTTTGGAAGATAGATATAATGGCAACATTGTCAAAATTATTGTGTAAATTGCTAAGACGATTTTGCTCGATAGAACGCTAGTGATAAAAGTACAACAATAACAACAACTTTTCTTTTCTATTTAGTTAATGTCATGTAATATTTATTGGGCTAGGCGTTTATTTGAATGAAATATTGGATATTTATGGTGGTAAAAATCGAATCTAATTATTCTTTGTGAAAAATTCCACTCTGAAATGATCACCCAGTACACACCCACATATATATACTACATGACCAAAAAAGTAGTAGTCATCTAGGGTTTAATAGCTATTATTATTATGCAAGGAGTAAAAGCAACTGTGAATACATATTTGCGAAACATTTCACAAATAACTAATTATCTCTAAGGTATTAAAGTCTGCTTCATTACTTATTATATCTACTAATAATGCCAAAGAAGCTATTTGTTATTGGTGTTGGTCCAGGCTCCCCAAAATATTTGACAGATATAGCTAAAGATGCCATTCGTCAATCAAGCTATATTATAGGATATAAGTATACTCTGACTACTATAGAAAGCATAATCGATAGAAATAGACAAGAGGTTTATGTGGTTAGCATGAAGAATCAAGAAAATGTCTATCAGCAGGTACATAATAGAATGAAGGATGGTGATTATTGCACGATACCATTTACAGGTGACGTCAATTTTTCAGAATCAGAAGTAGTCGATAGACTATTTGAAATTTTTGGTGATGATAACGTCGAAATTATTCCTGGTATTAGCTCAATTCAGATGGCCTCAGCAAAATCCCGCGTTCCCCTTGATAAGGCATACATTGTTACTTTTCATGTAACTGGCGATATTGAACAAAAAAAATATGAATTAGTCAAAGCCATAATCGATGGAAAAAGTGTAATATTATTACCACGACCTTGGCCTGCTAATCCCTCAAAGAAATTTATGCAATCAGATATTGCCTTATTTTTGAAGAAAAACGGAATTGAAATTTCAAATCTTACAGTTTGGGTTTTTGAATATCTCACCAAAGATGATAAAGAAACTGCATTCAAAGGCAAAGTCATCGATTTGGAAGGAAGGGAATTTAGTGATCTTTCTGTTATGGTAATCGATCAAGTAAAGCGTCAGACATATCTGCATTTTGATTGAGGACGACTGGACATTATTTCCTTATAATAGCAATTACCTATAGAATTGATATCCAGTAGTTAAACATGCATACAAAATGCATATACCTGCAACATTTCCCATATCAGGCAAGGCAGCAAGCAGCCGCAGTTGACCACAAAATCGCGGATTTTCATAAATAAATTTTTAGTCCCAGCATATTCTTTTCTTCTTCTTCTTCTTCTTCTTCTTCTTCTTCCTCTTCCTCACGATTCCTATTTATCAAAAAAAACTTTATCAATTATTCGACCAAATATTATTTATTATAAGGCTTATTGTTGCTGCATAGCCACACAGATTAAATCTATAAATCAAATTTGAAATGATTGAGGGATCGTGTTAACGAGCATCAGTATTATCAGAAACACGCACTACTTTGCAAGTGAGAATATTGGACTCTTGCTTACCCGGATAGCTTTCTTTACAGGTAGCATTATCTTTATGAATCCTCCTTCTTCCCAACTTTTAAGATTTCTTTCAAATACTTCGTATATTCCTAGATTAAAGCATGCAGTGGGATCATTTTCAAAATCGCAGATTTTTTTATTGTTTATATATTCTCTATGCAATTTTTGCAACCATTGATCAATTATTTCAGGATGTTCAGTCAAAATGGTCTCTACAACCTCAGGAGTGTAGACAGCAATCTTGGTTGCAAGTAAGGCATTGGGAACTAGGTCATATCCTCGTAAGACCAGTCCAAGAGAATTATCCTTCAACGTTTCAGACACAACTAATATATAGATTTTCGAATTATTAAACTATACTTATAATATTATAATTATCATACTATAACAATGAAAATAATAATAATAAATGATGCTTTAATAGCTTTAATAGACAGTTTATAAAAAAATTATATATCAGGTAGAGTAACAGATCCATCGAGTTGCTTTATCATCTGCCATTCGATTACAGCGCCGGCTATCAGAAGAATTACAATAATTCCAATCTCAATAACAGTATGAATAGCATATTCTCTCCATGGTTTTTTCTTCACAAGATTGTAGGCAAGCATACCACTTCTAGATATTGCCAAGCCATAAGCAAAAACTTCCATAATTCCAAAAGGTGTAAATAAAATTGCTAGTGGAGGAACATTCTGAAGATAAGAAGAGGTTTCTGCCAGTGCACTGAATACCAATCCTGTAGAAAAACCAGAAAATATTCCTAATCCTATTCCAACTATGGGAATAAACATAACAAGTGCAATCATGACGTTATTGATGAAAATTCCATTTTGATCAATATCTTCGATTTTTTTTATAAATTCTCCTTTTACATTCTCTGCTTCCTCCTTGTTTATATCGACTTCAGCTCCACCAGAATAAGCAAGCAAAAAAGCAATTGCGCCAAATGCCAAATATATAAAGCGCCGTTTAAAGTTAAAACGCAACGTGAAGATATGACATTTTATTCTATAATTAGTTTTGTCAAATATAGAAATATAATTAAACATGATATCCAAAGTAAAATCAGCTCAGCACATTGGCCTTACAAAGAGAAATTTCTAACGCAATATCATATGCCACTAGCAAGGGTTATCAGATGCATCCTGATGCTTTTGCGATGCTTAAAGGTCTTGATAATGATGTTGTAAAGATAGTACAAGACATCATCAAAAGGAAAATCAAGCAAAATGAAAATTCTCTTATCAAGGTAGATGATATTAAGAATCATATTAATCCAGAAGAAGATAAAGTAGCTGTCAGTGATTTTGAGGATATTGGCAAAATTGATGATACTAAGATCAATACACTATCAACAACAACAGCAGCAGCAGTTGTAGAATATTCTTCTTCTTTTGAGCAGAATTCCCATAAAATAATCCTAGACCCAACTCATAATATTAACACTGGGCAAGGAGTCGAAGGTTATACTGCACTGTTTCGTAGTCGCTTTGAAAAATCTCATCGCATCTTGGCATTACGACCAGAAAGTAAAAGAATTATACAAATTGCATCTGTGAGACATAATACAAATAATTCAAAGGCAGGAAAGTCATACAGCAGCAGGACAGAAGGGAATTTTGTCAAGAACCCTTCTTCTGTTGTAGCTGGTTTGCTAATGTCAAAGCGTTCAAAAAAAAATGGAATAGAATTAGTAATTGATGACTACAGTGGAACAATGAGCGCACTTGCAGTTACTGAAGAATTAAAGAAACTTGCGATGACACTTACGCTTGACCAGATGGTCATGCTAGAAATTGAAGATAATAATAATAATAATAGTAAATCGACCCAGGGTTTCACTATAAAGAATCTGGCTTCTCCTGATATTCCTGATCATCTTCCTAACAGATCCAAGGCAGAATATTATGCAGTTTTAATTTCCGATCTACATGTGGGGAGTAAATATTTTATGGAAACAGAATTTATGAGATTTTTAACTTGGCTTTCATCAAGTGAGGATGAACTTGTACGCAAAATCAGATTCTTATGTATTGGTGGAGATTTAATTGATGGTATCGGGATATTTCCTAATCAGGATAAAGAATTACTTGAACTCAATACTAGCAAGCAAATGGCACACGTTATAGATTTGCTTGCTAAAATCCCAAAGCATATCAAGGTTTTTATAATTCCTGGCAACCATGACCCAGGTCGAAGATCTCTGCCACAACCTTCATTGCCGAGAAAAGATGCTGATAAATTATATACCTTTGAGAATTTTACAATGCTTGGAAATCCTGCCTTTCTAGAATTAAATGGTGTAAAGGTATTAATGTATCACGGACAGAGTTTAGATGACATTATTGCTACAACACCTGGTCTAAGTTATTCAAAGCCGGCAGAAGCAATGAAAGTATTACTGAAGACTCGTCATTTATCACCGATATATGGACAACGTACTCCTATAGCACCTGAACAAGAAGATATGATGGTAATTGCAGAAGTTCCTGATGTATTTCATTCAGGACATGTCCATGTTATAGATGTTAAAAATTATCGGGGAACCCTGATCGTCAATTCAGGGGCATGGCAGGCGCAAACTAAATTTCAACAGACGATGGGTATTGTGCCAACTCCGGGATTTGCAATTCTCATTAATCTGGCTACCCTACAGCCATTTCAGATGGACTTCAATCATTAATCATCAATAATGCAGAGAGAATTGGATCGTCTTTCAATGCTTCTTTAATAGTTAAAAATGGAACAGTAATTTTGATTCTCTGTGACCTACCATATCGTCCTTGGCTCATTATACTACTTATTACAAGACCAAGTTGATCAAGCTCACTTATTATTTGAGTTATACGGCGTTGTGTAAGTGGTTCTTGCTCAGTATGTCTACATAATGATGAATAAATTTCATATACTTCACCAGTATTGCCATTTTTTGATTTCATTATTGCCATTATTATTATCTTAGTATGAGTAGTAGAATTTTTTAATATCTCAAAATTAGTATCTTTCTCTATTTTTTCTTGAGCTAATCTAATATGTTTTTCTTCTACCTTATCTGCCTTTTCTCTTTCGGCGATTTCGGCGGCAACCCTTAAGAGATCAATTGCTTTTCTTGCATCACCATTTTCCTTACCAGCCATTGCTGCACACAGATTTATTGCTGCACCATCAATAGCACCATCGTTGAATGCAACTCTAGCTCTATCTATTAGAATCTTCTGTAATTGTTCTACTTTATATGGATTAAATACCATTTCCTCCTCGCTTAAACTGCTTCTAACACGGGGATCCAGCTTATCTTTGAATGTGAGGCTGTTAGATATTCCAATCAAACTAACAAATCCCCCTTTGGAGATTCTTTCATTTGCCCTTGTAAAATTATACAAAATATCATCGCCATTTTTATCTACGAGTGAATCAATTTCGTCGAACACAAGAACAATATTTAGTTTTTTCTTTCCAATAAAATCAAGAATCCTATCTGTGGCTTCACCCATCGATAGTCCTGTGAAATGCACTTGTAATTTCTTTTCCTCTTTGTTAATTCCCATATCCTCAGCTATTTCATAAAGTACTTTGTATGCAGTATTTGCAGATTTTGTATTTATAATTGGCACTATAACTTCTAATCCCAGTTCCTTGGCTTTTTTGTGTAGATGTTCAATTACTTTTTTAACTACTGCAGTTTTACCAGTACCTGGTTTACCAAAGAGCAACAGATTTGATGGTCTAGCGCCTTTGAGAACTACAGATAGCGCCTGTGCGACTGTTTTAGTTTCTTCATCTCTAAATGGAAGCTTTTCAGGAACATAATCTATTGTTAATGTTCGACGGTTTTTTATCAATGTTTCTCCTATAGCAGCCTTTTCAAAGATATTATCAAGAAAGTCATCGCTCATACTTATCCACACCCCTATCTTTCTTTTCCAGCATAAGAGGAAACCTTTGTTAATATTATGTTAACACATTGTTAACAAATTGCTTTTAAAGCATAAAATCTAATTTTATTGATTAAATAATAAAATAATATATCTCATTTTAATCAAACTATGAGGAAAGACTTGGACAAGAAATGATAGGGTGTGACTTGCCATGAAAAATCAATACATTGACAGAGTTGTTAACACATCGTTTGATAAAACATAAAGCGGTTGAATATGACCCCCTTATTTCCACTGGAGTGTTATAGTTGCTGTTAACAGTGTTAATATGTAAAATTAGACCCCCTTATTTCCACTGGAACTTTAAGATTTCTTGCTATTATATATTAATTGATTAACAAACTTCTTCTGTTAATAACTTTAGGACTGTCTCATGTAAAGTTAACAAAAACTAAGCTAATTGTTATCAGAGTTATTACTAGCGCTGTTAAGTTGTTAACGTGTTAACTTGTCAACAGGTAAAGATGCTCTAGATTGAGCGCAAGCAAAAAGAAGATAAAAATACAACTTGAAGATGCTGAAGGAGGTAAGTATAATCTTTCGCTAGAGGGTAATGTGTCAAAAGAAAAGATAATGAAAGTGTTTGAATTAATGGATCTCATAAATCTAAATGGAAAGAGTAACAATGAATATAATGATACAGAAATCCAAAACAAGAACTTGGCATCAGTTGGCTCAAAGATATGGGGTATAATTGAACATAAATTTCCATATAGTACTTTTACGTCGTCTGACATTCTTGAAATATATGAAGATGAATATAACGAGCCCATTCAGCTCAGTATAATCTCGACTTATTTGTCAAGATATTCTGATAGAGGTAAACTGGGTAGAAGTCGAAAAGGAAAAGAATGGATATATAAAATAACTAGGCCATCGCAGGTAATTGAGAGTCAGTCGAATCAGCATGAGCCTCAGATCCATCATATACAATCCCGCCATCTTTCCCATGATGTCCCATCAACTGTATACGACCTGCATCAGTAATACTATATTTGAAGGGTTTACTGTTGCTATCCCTAATCACCAGTTTGGAATCGTAAAGTTTCTTCATAAGACGTGATGTGTGCTCCCGTGTTCTTCCAACAGAGTGCTGGATTTCTCTCGAAGTTCTCGGTCTCTCGATCAACATTTTCAATATGAAATCCATAGTGCCATTATACGAATCTGGATGTCTTGAGACAGCCCCTGGCGCTTGTGTGATATTAGCCATATTACTCACAGTGGAGATGTGATTGTGCTGTTGTTCTAACTGTGAGTCTTGGTGTGATATTATATTTTGTTTATAATATTTCGTGTTAGTGTTGTTGTTAGTCTGAGATGAACTATGAGGGATATCACGCTGCATCACCCGCAGTTCCATTGTATCTATTTTGACACGTAATTCAGCAATTGCTTTATCGTAATAATTTAATCTATGAGTATATTCTGAGACTATTGATTGAATAGTCTTTTCCTCTCTATTAAATGGAAATTGAAGCATTTCCTTCAACTTCATATATGATATCACACTAATGACACCCACAACATATGGCATAATAATAGATATAATAATAAGATCCAAATTGCTACTTAAAATATCACTCATATCACGGTATCTGTTGTGGACAGTGATATAACTTTATAGAGTAATAATAATTTACAAAGTATTCATTCTTTTAATCAACTCATCAATAGTAAATATCACGCTACGGTTTTGAAACACCTGAGAAATATCACTACTTTTGTTACCAAATATCACGCTAAGTTGTTCGCTAATACGTTCAATTGCAAGAAATGTTTGGTTATCTATTAGAGCTAGCGATTTAAGTAATAGCAGGCTATATAGTAGCCTTCTGACTTTCTCTCTACATTGCTTTATCTGTCTATAGTAAGCACCAGAAGTAATATTCTTTGGCCGCTCAGCATTGTTTAATCTTTTAGAAATAATATCTATTTGTTTTTTAGTAAATAAAGAATTTACAATAATATGTGTATAAACATTATAAGAATTGGATTGAGCTTCTTTCATAAAAGCTATACAGACTTGTATAGCTAAATTAACTTTTAAAAACTTTCTAAAGTGTGATACATATCGAATAAGTAGAACAGATCTAAATATAAAAAATTGTGTATATTATTGTATTATAAGTTATAGGTTGTATAAAGTATATTCTTCAAATTATGAAATAATATATGTATATTATTATTAAATAATTATAATAACATTAGAAAAGTGCTTTTCCACTAATTTTGCATTATGAGTATATATATGTAGGTAGGTTTTACCTTGTTATCCGCTTTGTATATATACTATATTTCTGTACGAGTTTTCTAAAGTCAATGTTGGTAAAATTCTTTGAGCTTGTAATCGTTCTTCAATGAACTAATGAGTAGCATCAAATCAGCTTTCATCATTAAGTAAAATCAAACAGCTGATCGGATAGAATAATATTATAAGTATTAGAAGGAATAATCTATTGTGAGCAGTGAGAAGAAGAATAATAATAAGGATCGAAAAGAAATTACCTCTACTAACGCAGTAACTCCAACTGGAAATACAAAAGAAGAAGAAGAACTAACCCCAGTAATCAAGCCAGAAACCACAGATATCAATGGGGAGATTATGGTAATTACACCACCACTGATCAAATATTCTAAGGTTATGGTAGTGCGACCATCTTCCCAAGAAAAAAAGGAAGGAGAATATGACCCAATCTCAGATAAGGCCAAAGAGACAAGTAAATCACTCAAACAGACGGTTTCTGCAGCAAGTAAAAAAGCAAAGCTTGGCAATAATAATGTAGAAAAAGACAAGAAGGTAAATAAAACTGAACATTCTTATAAACAGCCAGACAGGGAAGGTATCGATGGACAAGACACAGCTGCTATTCCTGTTAATGAAGAGCGGTTTTCAATTTCAAAGAATACCGTTAGTGAAGATGTAAAAATAGAAAAAAGATGGATCAGCGCGACTAGAAAAGTTGAGGTACCTGTACCGTATGAAGAAGTATATGTCAATGATAAAGTGGTAAAATTATTTGATGAGAAAGATGATGACAATATACTATCAAAACTAAAAGATAAAATTCTAGACAGTATTGATAGGGATAAGAATAAGCAACAGCAGCGGCAGCAGACAATATCACAACAACAACAACAAAATGAACCAGGAGGAGAATTGATTCCATTGTTCGATGATAAAGACAATAATCAAATAACTGAAAAGGTAATTCCTATCTTGGGTGAGGAGGTAGTGGTTAGTAGAAGGACAGTAAAAATAGGAGAAATAGTAATTAAAAAGAGAAGAGTCACTGACAATAAGAAAATCCAGATAGACATTAAAAAGGAAAAGGTAATGTTAGAATATCCTGATGGAACTACAGAGCAAATAACAGCATAAATAGTTGATCGAGACAGAAATAGAAGAAATCATCAATTAAAACACACAAAATCATAGAGATATTATTCCTAAAAATTAATTAACTTACTTGATTTTCATTCAATCAAGTACTATATTTTCATTGACTAACTTTTGTTGTATGTCTTCTTTAATATTTCTATAAATATCCGTTATGTCTGAATTATTCGTCAGTAATTTATAGGACCCTATTGTGATGTAAACGTAAATCGATAGCGATGATATATAACTATAATAAACAATCCAGAAATAATTTGAGACGAACTGTTGAAGATTATATTGTAAACGAACTTAGAAAGCATGGCACATTATGCTTTCCTCTTATAGACTCGGAAAACTTTTTAAATGCATCTTCTATCGCCAAAAAGGCTGAATTAATGGGCGCCTCTGGCATCTTGGTTGGTGGATCCTCAGCAGTCGATCAACTTGAATTGGCAGAGATAGTTTCAAGTATTAAATCACAAATTCAAATTCCAGTAATATTGTTTCCTGGAAATGTCACGGGAATATCGCCAAAAGCTGATGCTATTCTCTTCAGTTCTCTACTTAATTCAGAGAATCCTTACTTTATTACAGAAGCACAGGCACTGGGAGCCCTTGCTGTAAAAAAATATGGAATTGAACCATTGCCAACTGGTTACTTGATTATTGGCGAGGGCACTACTGCATGGTTTGTCGGACAGGCTCGTGCCATTCCTTTCAATAAATCAGGAATAGCTAGTATGTATTCCCTGGCTGCTCAATATTTGGGTATGAGGTTTTTATATCTTGAGGCCGGTTCTGGTGCCGTACAGAATGTCTCACCCCAGATGGTATCAGCAGTAAGAAAACACTATGAAGGCATACTTATTGTAGGTGGTGGAATCCGTACCCCAGAAACAGCAAAGGAAATAGCTGATGCTGGGGCTGATGCTATTGTAATTGGAACAATGATTGAAAAAGAGGGAAATTGGGAAGATAGATTCTCCTCAATTATAAACGCAATAAGGAGATGATAATAACTACATCATGACAATCATAAGCGACGCAGAAATCCTTCTAAAGGAGGTTAATATGCCTGAGTATTACCTCAATTATCAACACGAAATTTTAAAGAATGTACAAAGAAACTTTGAATTGGCTACAAAAGCACGAAGGATGGGATTAGATATTTCTGACAGAGTTGAGCCAAAGATTGCTTATGATCTAGCAGACAGAGTTGCAAAAATGCATAATATTGACATTGCCGACAGATTACGTGCCTTACTCTCACATACTACTAAAGAGAAGGCAACACTTAAAATTGCTGAGGAGATTGCTCTAGGAGAATATGGTATAGGCGACCTCAGAACTAGGCTGGATAATGCTGTTCGTGTTAGTCTAGCTGTAATGACAGAAGGTGTGACAGTTGCCCCGTTGCAAGGAATTGCTGATGTGCAGTTAAAAAATAATGCAAACGGTAGTCAGTATCTCTCAGTATCTTTTGCCGGTCCTATAAGATCTGCGGGAGGGACTGAGGCTGCTCTTACTATGTTAATAGCAGACCATATAAGAAAAGTTGCTGGTGTAGATAAATACATTGCAAATTCATATGATGATGATGAAACAGGAAGATTTGTCGAAGAATTAAGAATTTATGAACGCGAAGTTGGCAATTTTCAGTTCAAAATATTGGATGAGGATGTAGTTAAATGCATAACCAATTTACCGGTAGAACTTGATGGTGTCGATACTGATCCAGTAGAAGTAGTAGGACACAGAGGGATGAATAGAATTTCTACCGATAGGGTACGTGGCGGTGCTCTCAGAGTAATGAACGACGGTCTAATAGGTCGAAGCAGAAAATTACTTAAACTTGTTGAAATACTTAAACTAGATGGATGGAATTGGCTCAATGATCTCAAAGGAGCAATTCAGACAGGAGATGATGATGATGCAGCTCATCATAGAATGTCTGAAGTGATTACTGGTAGACCCGTACTTTCGATGACTAAGAAAATCGGTGGCTTCAGATTAAGATATGGTCGATGTTGCAATACTGGTTTTGCAACTATTGGAATTCACCCTGTCGTGCCTATTTTGTTAAACCACGCCGTTGTTGTAGGAACACAAATAAAAATGGATGTACCAGGAAAGGCATCAACTATAGCACTCGTAGATACAATCGAGCCTCCACTAGTTAGACTTGATGATGGCAGTGTAGTGCAAGTATCAAGTGTAGATCAGGCTACGAAGATTCGATCAAGAGTTGATAAAATACTTTACCTTGGTGATATTCTAATAAGTTATGGCGATTTCCTTGAAAATAATGCTCAACTGCTTTCTGCCAGTTATGTTGAAGAAATTTGGGCTTTACAATTGCATTCAAAATTGCTGACATTATCCCCTTCTTCTGACTTCCCGATGGGAGAAATAAATAACGAGAGGCTGATTCAACTATCAAAGGAACCGTTTACAATCTTTCCAACAGTTGAAGAGGCATTTGAAATCAGCAAAAAGTTTGATATTCCTCTTCATCCAAAATATTCATTTTATTGGGATTCTCTCAATATAGATGAGGTTTTATTGTTAAAGGAAAAATTTAGTATACAAAAGCAGCAAAATACCAGCGTAAGAAGTAGTAGTAGTAATAATAATATCTCTTCTGATACTTATTTGCTTTCACTCGATAACGATCCAAAGATAAAAGATATCCTGGAACGACTCGGCGTAATTCATTCAGTCAAAAGTGGAGATAATACTATCGAGATTAATAGCCAAGATCAGTCTTATTCTTTGACTAGATTATTATTATTATCTTCTCAATCGGCTGCTGTAGAGAATATGGATATTACCAAAGAAATGTCCTTCTCCTCCTCCTCATCATCATATACTGCTAATAATAATATTGAAAAAAAAGATGCAAGTGAATATATATCCATAACGTCAGGAGTAGAAGTTAGGCCAAAATTTGCTTCATCAGTAGCAGTAAGGGTAGGACGTCCTGAAAAAGCTGCAGAGCGTAAAATGAAACCTCCAGTTCATGTGCTATTTCCTATAGGGTCCAAAGGTGGTGCAACACGTGATATTTTGAAAGCAGCAAATAATGAATCTTTTTATACTGAAATTTCAAATAGATTTTGTAATAATTGCAGACTTCCTTCACTTGGAATATACTGCCGCAATTGTAGAGCGCCTACTCCTCTTCGGAATCTGTGTGTTCTTTGCAAGGAGCAGATTTTAGGTGATGCTGACAACAGCTTGTGTCATAGCTGTGGTAAAGAGGGCAAAACTTACTCTCCAGTTAAATATCCGTTGAAAACAACAGTTGAAGCAGCGGAGCAAAAACTTGGCATCAAAGCAACTGAACCATTTAAAGGTGTCAAGGCTCTTATGAGCAAAGACAAAGCAACTGAGCCATTAGAAAAAGGGATATTACGACAAAAGTACAGCCTCTATACTTTTAAAGATGGGACTATTAGATTTGACGCCACTAATGAGCCTTTGACCCACTTCAAACCAAACTGGATACAAACTAGTATAGAAAAATTAAGGGAATTAGGTTATACTAGAGATTATAGTGGCAAGGAGCTTTCGTCCTCTGACCAGTTAATCGAACTATTAATGCAAGACGTAATAATACCTTTGGATTCTGCTAAACATTTGCTCAATGTAGCAAAATTTGTTGATGAAGAACTTGTAAAATTATACGGACTTGAACCTTTTTACAATGCTTCCTCTGTAGAAGATCTTGTAGGACATTTGACAGTAGGACTGGCACCACATACTTCTGTAGGTATTATGGGAAGGATCATCGGCTTTACAAATTCCCAAGTCTGTTTGGCGTCTCCTGTTTGGCATTCTGCAAAACGCCGAGATTGCGATGGTGATGCAGACTCATTAATGTTACTAATGGATTCATTCCTTAACTTTTCGTACGATTTTTTACCAGATAAAATTGGTGGACTAATGGATGCACCACTACTGATTCAACCAATAGTATTGCCATATGAAGTTCAAAGACAGGCTCATAATATCGATATCACTTCGGTTTATCCACTTGAATTTTATGAAGCGACATGGAAACAGGTCAAAGCAGGAGACTTGTCTGACAAGATAGAATTGGTCAAAAATAGGATTGGAAATGAAAGCCAATTTTTCGGCTATGCCTTTACACATTTTACAGGTTTGTTAACAACCAATATTCAACGCAGTGCATACTCTAGACTCAATACTATGAATGAAAAATTAGAGATGCAGATCGCTACTGCAAAGTTAATCAATGCTGTCGATCCTGACGAAGTTGTATCAATGGTCCTTACGACACATATTTTACCCGATATTATGGGTAATATGCGGTCATATTCTTCCCAGGGCTTTAGATGTAGCAACTGCGGAGAAAAGTATCGCAGAATGCCTTTAATAGGAAGATGTATTGGATGTGGAAATGAATTGTTACAAACAGTCACGCGAGGGTCGGTTGAAAAATATGTTGGCATAGCAACCAATATGTGCGACCAATTTAAAATCAGCGATTACTTACGTAGCAGAATCGAAACTTTAATGATGGAATTGAAATTAATCTTTAAGGAACAAAAGAAGGAACAGTCTACATTGACCGAATTCATGGGTTAATATTTTATTTGAAATTCTTTCCAATGAAATTCATCAATTACCACCAAAGAATTTCTTGACTGATTCGCCGATTTGAGTAAAGAAATTTCCTACTATATTGTTGTTACTTGTTGGTTTATCGGTTGTTGTTGTAGTAGTCAAGATTTTATTATCTGCATATAATGTTGTGTTTGTTCCTGTATTATTATTATTAATAATCTTCTGATCGACTATATGTGATGATGTGTTTTCAGTTGTATTAACTGTAGAAGAAGTATTCTGCTCCTCAAAGACTGCTGCTGCTGCTGTTGTATCTTGTTTATCCATAGTGGCATTTTCTGTTCGAGGTTTTTCCAACTTTTCTAACATGGAAGCATTGGGAATATCTGTACTAATATCGTCTAGAGTTAAAGCAATATTATTTGCTGCCAATTTTTCTAATTCGTTTGTACTTTTTATGTCAGTTTTATTAACATCTGTAAGGTTTGTTACTGGAGTGATTCCGTTTTCAGATTGATTAACGATAACCGTGCTATTGACATTCTTTATCATATTTATTGTGTCATCCATCATCTTAGTAATTCTGTTGCCCATTATCATTCCAATTCTATCTTCAATAGTTGTACTGGTAGTATTAGGAGGAGCTTGACTTTCTGCATTTGTCATCAAAGAGACAGGGTCTAAAATTATTATGACTAAAGCTAATAATATAGAAACCATCAGGTTATTATTATTATTTATCATGTTGTGGTTTTTATTTCATATTTTATTAAGCAATGTTGTTCATTTGTTCATCCTAAGATGTTAACGACTGCAAACTATACAGTTGGTAAAGAACATAATATATATCTCTCTCTCCCTTTTAGAATGCTGTTATTTAAAAAATTAATAACTTTGATAAATCTTTCTAACCACTATCTATAGAATGAATACAAAAAATAATATAGTCACAGTCACTATAGTTGTTATATCCATAGCAATAATAGTAAGTGGCTCGTTTGTTTCCTTAGCAAGTAGTCAACCTGAAAAGCCGCTTCCTGTACTATTAATACATGGTTATGCTGAGGATGCCGCGATATGGAAAAAATGGGAAGATTTGCTCAAAAAAGATGGTATCCAATTCTTTACAATAACTTTTAAAGATTCTGATGACAAATGTGGATCAGCAGTAGAACATGCTAAAGAATTAGAGAAAAGAGTACAAGATATAAAAAAACAAACAGGTGCTGAAAAGATCAACATTGTAGGACATAGTAAAGGTGGATTAGATGCAAGAGTATACTTAGCAAAAGGTATAGGTGATGTCGCAAATCTAATTATGGTTGGAACTCCTAATAAGGGCTCACCACTTGCAGATGTAAGTAATATTTGCAAACCAGCTGTAGATGACTTGAGGACTGGAGCAAATGCAACCAAAGCTGTAATGAACCCAAATACCAAATACTATACCATTACTGGTGACTGGTCACCTGCAATACAAGGAAACCCAGCTATTCCAGGACATGACGATGGTTTAGTACCTGTAGAGAGTGTTGAATCAGAAGGTTACTTCCAAAGTCTGGGTCGCACGGAACATGGACATGCAGAATTATTGCAAGAACAGGAATATAATATGGCGAAGGATGTATTACTTGGGAAAAGATAGACTTCTGAGGTAGTAAGGATATGATCAAATAAAAAATTCTCTTATTTTATTTTTTTAGGTTTCTACACAATTATATCCCAATAGACATTTGACTGAGCGGAGAATAATCACGAAGTGAATATGTCCTCTATCAGCTGGTGCCATTTTTGCCAAATTCTCAGAATTTACACCTCTTGGTGTGTCATTTGCTGCTATTACTATTTACAGATCTGTAGGTTTGTTATTGTTGGCAGAGAAGTAAATACGTTAGTTTAATTATCCATTACACATCCTGTTAGCAGGGAAAATAACAATGAGCAAAGAACAAATTGATGCAACAATACAAATATCAAAATATATTATTGATTATCTGGAAAAGAATAAACCAGACGAACATGCTGTCATTATTGCTCTTATTGGAGTATATTTTGGGTCAGTAGAGGCAGTAGTTAGAGATTATCGCAAGAATGGTTTGAGTGAAAATGATATTAATATATTTATTGATGATTCACTTAAACTCTTAGAGGAATCAAAACAAAAAATAATGGAACTAAAAGAAAAGAAAAGAAAATTATAAATGAATGAATAAATAAATAAATAAAAAATGAAGATAGTATATAGATGTTTCTTTTATATATATATATATTGATATTATCAAGAGGCTCTAACAGTAGAGCAATATAATATAGACTACTAGAGTTTGATATGTCATCAAATGTCTTTTTTACTTCCGGTATTATTATGATCTAGAGAGAATTTGTATCAAAAAATTATTTTTTGATATTTTAAATTGAGTCTAAGGATAACAACAACAACAACAATTGCTGATCGAATGTTCATGTGTGTGTGTGCACTGCAACCTATAGAACCATGAAAAAGCAGAGTTAAGCAGGACTTCTAAATCAATAATGCCACTTTCGCCTTTGCTTTACTGTATCATTTTTTACCATCATCGCCGATAAGGCTTATATATTCATATGCACCAACAGCGTTGTCGAACGCATAGTGTACTTTTTGGAATTGTTTCCTAAAGTCAGCAACATCATTTCTTACAATAGAAGGATCCTGTTTCTCTACAATCACACGTTTTATGAAATTTGCAATCTCTTTCATTTCACTTTCTTTCATGCCAAGTCTAGTTGTTTCAGGAACACCTATTCTAACTCCGCTCGGATGCATATAATGCCTACCTGCTTTGATGTCTCCTGGTAGCAATTGTCTGTTTAAAATTATATTCGCCTTTTCCAAATCCTTCTCGACGGTACCACCATCATCGAACATTGAAACATCAACTGCAATTTGATGTGATGCAGTGTATCCTCTTTTTTCACCTAGTACTCCAAATCCAAATTCAGCCAGGGCTTCAGCGAGTGCCTTTGCATTTCTGATCACTTGTTTTGCATATTCCTTTCCAAACTCCAACGATTCTGCTAATGCAATAGCCTTGCCTGCAACATGATGTAGATGATGACTGCTAGTGTTGCCAGGAAAGATTGCTTTCTTGATTGCTTCTGAATATTTTTCAAATGATACAATAATTCCCCCTTGTGGTCCCCAGAGAGTTTTATGTGAGCTCATGGTCATGGAGTCTGCTCCTTCTTTTAATGGATCTTGAAATTCTCCTCCTGCAATAAGGCCTGCGACATGTGCTCCATCATAATTAACATAAATGTTGTGATCATGCATAAAATCTGCTAGTTCTTTTACAGGATGAGGAAAAAGAAACAAACTGCCTCCAAACATTGCTATCTTTGGTGATTTTCCGTCATACGTCATATCCTGGATCTTCTTTTTTGTTGCATCCACATCTATTGTCATTTCTTCTTTTGAAAAGGGATAATGTTCAATATATAATCCATGTACAAGACCTGCAGTACCAAAATGCTCCTTCTTTCCATGGGAAATATGTCCTCCGCTTGGAATAGAAGCAGCCATCATATAGTCGCCTGGATTTGAGAATGCAGCGTAAATTGCTAGATTTGCAACGACACCTGACGTTGCCCTACAGTCGGCAAATTCAGCTCTAAAAACCTTTTTCGCTAAATCATTACAAATGATCTCAACCTGATCTATATAAGTACAGCCAGCGTAAACTCTCTCACCAGGCCATCCTTCAGCGTATCTATTACCAAAGTCTGATATTATTGCTTCCCTTACCGCCGTGCTTGGTATGTTTTCACTTGCAATTAGAGGAATTGATTTATTAAACCATTTATGATGTTCTTTCATTAGTTGTATGACTTTATCATAAGATGTTTTAGCACTCATTTAGATTCATAATCTTGCCTTTCCTGTCCTAATTTAAAATATTGCATATAGACATCATTTGTGAAAATACAACTATTACTATTACTATTACAGACATACCTAATTACTTTCTTCTTCAAAGAAGCCTATCTAACCTAAGCTTCAAAAAACTCAAGGAAGCATATAATCTTAGTTTTCATTTTTAATAATAATATTTTCTATATGTATAAACAAATAAGATAATCGTAAATAGTCAACCAATGCAGGCAAATTGGTCTCCCGATACCAGAGATGAATACCAAATTAAAAGAATTGACGACCATTCTTATATAGATTCAAATCACAGTGAACTAACACAGAAAATATGGATTATTTATAGCAAAGAGAGTATATCAAGAGAAGAAAAACAATGAACCGTTTTGGTAACAATAGTGAAGAAGAATGGTCCAATGTAGAACATGCTCTGACATATCTTAACAAAGCTGATAATATTCCACATCGAACAGAAGGTGAGGCTGTTTTACTTGACTATGTTCCAAAAGATGCAGGCAGGATATTAGATCTTGGTACAGGAGACGGACGTTTGATTAGGCTACTTAAGATTGATAGACCCAAAATGGAAGCTGTGGCATTGGATACTTCTCCTGTAATGCTCAGAGCTGCAAGAAAACAGTTTGATAATGACCCTTCTATTAAAGTGATAGAACATGAGCTGAATTTTCCTTTACCAAAGTCATTAGGCTATTTTGATGCAGTGGTCTCAAGCTTAGCTATCCATCATTTACCACATGAACGCAAGCGATCGCTTTATAGAGAGGTATACGATATTCTTAAACCAGGTGGTGTATTCTGTAACCTTGATAATATTGCATCACCTTCAATGGAACACCACATACGTTTTCTACATGCCATTGGTTTTACTCAAGAAACTGAGAGTAAATCAGACAAGTTATTATCAATGGAGACTCAGTTAGGCTGGCTTCGCGAAATAGGATTTGTAGATGTAGATTGCTATTGGAAATGGCTAGAGATGGCACTCTTGATGGGATATAAGTCATAGTATGATTTTTATTGCTATAGAAGTATGTATGTATGTATATATATATATATAGAGAGAGAGATAGTATGTAAGGAGCAAACAGAGGAGAAGAGAGCACTTGATAGTTTATGTTGTAAGTAAACAAGATTAAGCTTACAATTACCGCTCTGACACAGCATCATAAGCATTTGTAGTCGCGCACATATAGGTAGTGATTTTCGTTCTTGTTCTTCTTTTAAAAAATAATAACTCTTTTCCTACAAGTAAGTTTCAGCTAAAGAACCATTCTGACTGCAGAATATTTATGGCTTTATCAATTATGTCTTTTGCGAACCTATACTCAATATTATCCAATCTTGAAGTCATTATGCCTAAAGCCCTAATTACAGATATTCTCAATTCATTTATATCAACGATCTCGCCTCTTGCAGCTTTGATAAGTGGAGAAAACTCTGCAGAAGCTCCTATCATTTGAAATATTTCAAGTTGTTTATTAACCTCAGCATTGACAAATTGTAAGCCTATTTTGCTTTGCTCACCAATGGCAAGTGATTGTTCCTTAATATTTTGGATTGTCTGAATTGAGGCTTTTGATGTCTCTTTGATATGACTGTTTAGATTCTGTAAAAATGTCTGAATCACTTTCGTAGCTTCTCCAAGTCGGAATTCTAGAAGATCGGATATTCTTCTTTCTTCCTCTCTTAAACCCTCTACCTTCTTAGTTAAAGCATTATATTCAGAAGTTAATGAATCCACTTTTGCGGCTATGTTATTGTACGCACCAATGATTGTTCCATACTTTACCAAGTCCTCATGAAAAGACGATTTTTCTACCTTATGGTCTTTCAAAATACTTGTCCAATAAATTATTTCATTTTGTGTGACACCGTATGCAAGCAGTTGAGCTAACTTATCGTTAGTATCTTTCATTTGCGAATATTCTAATAATATATTATGATGTTGTTGTTGGGCTCGCGATAAGGAGTTATTCATCTCCTTAATCTTTCGCTCAAAGCCTAGTTTATTGTCGTATTGTTCTTTTACATCGTCAAAAAATTTCTCGAATGCATGGTATGGGTTAATGTTGTTGCTTTTTGAAATTTCCATAACAATATACTTTAACAACTTTAATTCTTTTAGACCAAAACCCATATTCTTAAGTTCATTATAGACTTCAAGTGCCTGTTTGCTGGACGCTAGCTTCTCCTCAGCAATAGAATGATCTTGTTTAGCCCCCTTAAGTCTAGCTTCTAGCCCATCGACCTGACTTTGCAGCTCTTTTTCTCTAGTTTGCAGATTATTAATATTAGACAGTTTTTTTGTGATTGTTTTAGCATTATATCCGGAATGTTTCAAGTTAGAAATTACATTAATAAGTTTTGGTAGGGTGTCATCATCATCGATAGATAAACCATATTCCTCTAGTAGGCATTCTCTTAGACGCATATACTCATGCAGAGTGTCAATAGTAATACTACTGCTCCTTAATGCTTCGTCACATTCGTTTTGTGCACTCAGCTTTGTTTCTCTAAGTGTTCTTATCTCTTGTTCTAAACGTTGTTTTTCCTCGATTTTCTGCTGCATGTATTCAGGTATTTGTGAAAACGGAATTGTCTCACCAAGTGCAACTATCTGTTGGGTGATATTAACAATAGCTTCTGGTGGAATATTCTTAGATGTGCACAGATTATAGATCTGAGTAAGAAAAGACTCTATGTTTTCTTCTTTTTGTGCCCCGAGACTATTTATTATATTTAAGAGCTTAAATCCTTTAGCGCATTGTGATGCATTGATATTCAATCTTTTTAATTCTGTTGCTAGAACTCTGAGAGTATCAGCAGTAGGAATGCCAATTTCTTCTTTCATTTCAGAAATTATGTTAGTAACTGTACCAGCACCCATCGACATATCGCTAGCGATTTTATCCCTTTGTTCACCACTTAACCATTTCCTTATGACCTCTTCTTTTATATGAGTAGGCACCCGCTGTCTCATAATGTATACGAATCTTATTATATTTTCTTCTATATAAGGATTCGTCATAATCGTCAAAATTATTGTCAGATTGATTGTCAAACTCGTCGTCACATTCGTCGAATTAGTTGTTAGGATAATTATGTCTACAATGAACCAGATACCAGAAAATGATAGGAATGCTCCTTGATTTTCAAATGAATTAGCTCATGCAACATCATATATTTATAACATTAAGAAGCCTTAGCAAATAGATTAAGTATAAACCACTATGAGTTATAGTTACTTTTATTTCAACCTCTAACTATACAAGAACGCAGAATAAGGTTCCATATTATTAAAAAGAAAGGAAAATAAATTATATAGATACAGGGCTACTGTTAATATTGATAATGATATCTGTATTAATATTAGCTAATATAGGATTAGGATGGCAAGTATTTATTTCAGGAGTTTTCAAAGGTGCAGAGAAAATAATTAGTAGCACCCCAATTTAGAAAATGTGTCTGGGAAAGCTAAACAGCATATTGTAAATATTACCAAAAGTGCATCAGAGGAGTTAATTGATAGCTCTATTTATAAGTAATTTATATTACTTAGCCACAAATTTTTGCTATAAATATGATGTCGTGTCATTCTTTATTTAATTTGCAATTTCTACTATGATTATAAAGTTGACGAATTTTGACTCTAATTCTAAGAAGTAACTAATGTTATCCTATATATATTATACTTCTAGACTAACAATTTAGTATGTAATATAATAATATAATATATATAAATAAGAGTACGTCTTGAATATTTGAAATAAGAAAAATAATAGTAGAGAAATATTAGAAAATTTAACATTTCAGTTATTATGATTATCTTAATTAGAAATTATAAGTACGTTATTTGCAATTCAATTCAATTCAATTTGTAGATAACTACCTTTTTTGTTGTATATGCTAGCAGTAATGTGAAATTAGTAGCTATCTCTCCTTCTGAATAGTTCTTTCATCATAGTATAAAATGGATCGAATGTCTGGCTAGTTAGCAGAGCCCCTTTTTTTCTCTTTCAGTCTAGAACTATAATATTATCGAATAGAATGATCATAGCAAGTATTCATAGGTTATAATGAACATTGAAGTCAGTTGGCACGAAGTTTAAGCGTATTTGACATTATAATTATTGCTGTACTAATCATAATAGCTGCTTTATTGATCTATTTCTTACAACCACTTGTTATAGCAATTGCAATAATTGCTGCTGGTTACTTCATATATAGATGGTATACCAAAAGAAAAATGGTTAGAATATAATATTTAGTGGCGTACAAGACTTATTATCTCATTCTACGGGAATAACCAGAAACAGCTTCTTCAAACTCATAAATCGAATAAATTTGATACTATATATAGAAGAAATGACAAAAGTTAGAGACATTAGAACTGAAAACAATATTTTATAATAATTGATATACAATTTCACTAGCTCTTGTTTTACCTTTAATAATAGATAAATAACGGAAGTCAAAACTAAGACCTTTAACTAGGACTAATTTCCCTTTGAGATAAACTTTGGTTTCCAATAGACAGGTTCAGCACTTTCCTAACATATTGCGCTTAAAACAGCATTGATGTGATAATATAGTCCCGAATATAACAATAAGGTTGAGATACGGGAAGGATATGTGTGTGTGAGAGAATCAATTGGATACTATGACTGGTTCACATATGATATAGAAAATTAAAGTTCTTGATTGCATATTGATTATAATATCTTGACTATTTAGAGGCATAATCTTCAGTACATATAAAATAAAAGAAACTTAGTTCTATCTGTGTCTACGTACATCTATTTTCTTTTTCTTTTCTTCTTGTATATGATGAAGTCTATCTTTTTCATGTAAGAACTGCATCCCACAATTATGACATTTCATAATAGGCTTGTGATGTTCTCCCTTGACATGTTTAATCAACTCTTCCTGTCTATCGAATGCTTGATGACATACTTCACAATAGTTTTTCTTATGATATAACAAGAAACCCATATACTTTTACATATATGTATACAATTATATAAGATATAACTAATGTTCTTTTCTTTTTTCTATTCTAGCTATGATTTGTAAATATTTGTGAAAAATCTCCAAATGAAAATGGTATAATCTGAATATAGAACATTGAAAAGGTTGTAGAATAATTTACGGCAAGAAGATATTATACTGTGTATTGTTGGGATGTTATAGCTGAAATCAAAAAAGAAGAACAAAAATATGCTAAAATAGTCAGGGTTAACGGAGGTGTTAGTCTAAAGAGTTATTGTTCATGGCCTTGATACTTTTTCTTTATTGGCATTGCAAATGATAGTTGATAACCATCTGGTTCTCGTATATGGAAGTATCTTTCACCCCATGGAGCATCTGTAGGTTCATTTTCAAAACATATCATCTTTGAGATGCTTTGGTTATTCTTCATATACGAATATAGTCTATCTATATCTTCAGTATGGAAGATTATCCTACCAAAATGTCTTGTGTTGATTTTATCCTGTTGATTATTATTGTTATTAATATATAATTCTAGGTTGAGATATATCTTTGTAGATTCACCTACCTCATATGTGGTAAAGGAATCATGAGATAGACCACCGTATGCTAACCTAAAACCTGGCATTTTAGAATAAAATCTGCAAGACCTCTCCATGTTTTTGATTAATAACGTTATTGCAGATATTTTGTATACTTTCATTACCTATTATATCTAAGTTATTATTCTACAAATACTACACCATATAATAATGAGATAACGGATATATGAATAAGAGATATCTTAGTAGAACATTAATTGTTGTTGGGTCTATACTGATTATAGCCGGATTAGTATTTACAGCACAAAGTAAATCGATTGTAGGTCCACAATCTTCCTTTATGTATAGCAATCCCGAATGGACTGTCAACGGTTTTTTGATTTCTGGAGTAGGTTTAGCTATCTTGGCTTCTGGAATTACACTTTGGATTTTTAATAAGTTTAATGTATTGAAATAACTTAATTTTTGTATTGCTTTACTGCTGTCATTTCAGGTGCTTCTTTTGCTCCCTTTCTTGTCAAAGTAATTTATACTGAAAGTCTTTGAAAATATTGATGGCTGAGTACTTGATGATGTGTGTTCTTGCATAACAGAATATAATCGTTGAAATATAGAAAACAACCCGTATTAAAGGCAGCTTTTGAAAGAGTAAATCAGAAAAGTAGATGCCATTTATGTATAAAGATAGTATCTGAGAAGTTCTGGGCTTACGTAGGAACTGCTCTTGGAATTATTTTGTTAATGGCTTTTGGCTTGTAAGAGCTGATTTTGATGCTACTTTCAAAGGCATCGATGTCCTATCAAAGGGCAATTACAAAGATATTTTTAGCTAAAGACCATGAGGGGCTATATTTGTTAATAATAATGATAACAACAACACAATAATAATAATACTAGCCTAGTCACTACTGAAAGTTAAAACATAATACGAACACTACCACAAAGTCCTTCTGCAGGGTAAATATTGTCTAGATCCTCACAGACTGCTGTACAGTCATATCAACTATTCCTTCTTTTCCAATATCAGTAGTAGTAGTATTTCTGATAAAGAAGAGTAGTATTTATGCTGATAGCTATTATCTTAGATCAAGAAAGGATATCTATAGATTATTAAAAGTCTCCTCCTCATATCAGGCTAGAGCAGATTCATTAGTTGGTCGGTAGTAGTAGTATTAGTTCTAGAATATTATAATAAATAGGTCTATATCTCCCTATCTATAAACCATAGATAAGGGGTGTGCTCTTATCTGAAATATATTCAACCTTCAATCTACCATAGTCGTCGCTAAGACATCGTAAGTGTGTATGTGATTTAAGGCAGATATGAACTTATATTCTTATAATCACAATATGACGAGCTTGAAATACATTTTCTCATTTATCTCTTATATTTAAAAGAAGTATAATATTGACTAAGTATATTAATAATTAATCACCTTGTGCAGATTCTGCATAAGGTTTGTTAGCCTCTTTGGCTTGACTACAACTGAAGGCTTTTTTATTTCGTTACTTTTGACTTTGACCATTTTTGCATCCATTGCAGTAGATAAATGACAGATTCAACAAGCTCTTGTCCTTTGTTTGTTAATCTATACTCAACCCTTGGAGGAATCTCATTATACCTTTGTCTTTCTAATATTTCACTCTTTTCTAACTCTTTAAGCCTGTTGGATAATGTTCTTGTGCTAAAGCCTTTCATTGTTTGTCTGAATCGTTTGTGTCTTACAGGATTTGTAGTACAACACAATGGAATTAGTATTTCAAGTGTTCCTCTTTTTGTAATCAATTTTCTCAATTTTGCAGTTTCAGACATAAGTAATAATGCATCATAGCCTTCAAAATCTTCAGCTTTGCATTTATTTTCTTTTTCATTCAATAGCGGTAATTCTTTAACATTTCTAATAGTTTCCATATTTGCCCTAAGTGCAATATTTTACCCTTGATAACTTAAATAGTTTTGTTTGTAAACAATAATCGATTATATGCAAGACCAACAAATTAAAGATAAAGTAAAACAAAGATATGGCACGATTGCATTAACTGGAAATTCTGATTGTGATTGCTGTTGTGCTCCTGCAGAATTGAAGGATAATAATGATGATAATGATAATTGTTGTTCACCAAGTCAATCTGCTACAATTATTGGTTACAACAATGAGGAGTTGCAATCTATTCCTCAAGAATCTATACTAGGAGTTGGCTGTGGTGCTCCCTTACATTTTGCAGATGTTCGACAATCCGAAACAGTAGTTGATTTGGGCTCTGGCGCTGGAATTGATGTATTTTTGTCAGCTAATAAGGTTGGTGGCTCAGGTAAAGTAATCGGAATAGATATGACTGATGAGATGTTAGAGAAGGCAAGAAAGAATGCAAAAGAGAATGGATATATAAACGTAGAATTTAGAAAAGGAGACATAGAGAAAAGAATTCCTGTCGATGATAACAATGCAGATGTAGTTATCAGTAATTGTGTTATCAATTTGACCACAGATAAAGTAAGCACGTTCAAGGAGATTTATCGAATTTTAAAACAAGGTCAAGGAAGAATGGTAATCTCTGATTTAGTTACAGATAAGGAAGTGCAAACAGATTCAATTGATTCTGAAAAATGGTGTAGTTGTATTGATGGTGCATTGACAAAGAAAAATTATATTGACAGTATAAAGAAGGCTGGATTCCATAATCCCGAGATACTGGAAGAGAAATTGTATCTACAAGAAGCAGATCAAGATGATGATGGTAGTAGTAGTAGAAGTAGTAGTAGAAGAAGAAGAATCAGTAGCATTGTACTAAAGGCAGTAAAGGATTAAGATGAAAGGCAGGGATTATAGATAAATGAAATTTTCTTTTCCTGGAAAGTCAAAAAGTAAACAAAAGAAAATCGCCCTTTTTGTATGTGTAGAAAATGCAGGAAGAAGCCAAATGGCTGAAGGTTTCTTCAGAAAATATGCACCGCAAGATTATGAACCAATAAGCGCTGGAACCAGACCTTCTGGAGAGATCAATCCCCTAGCCATTGAAGTAATGAAAGAAGCTGGGATAGATATTAGCAAACAAAAATCTAAAGTTATTACAGAAGATATGATGAGAAATTCTGCACAAATAATGAATATGGGATGTATGGAGAGGGAAAAGGAGAGAGAGTCATGTCCTTCATTGTTCATCCATAATCTCATAGACTGGGGGATAGAAGACCCAAAAGGAAAACCGATAGAAAAAGTAAGAGAAATCCGAGATGAGATAGAGAGAAGAGTAAGTGAACTTGCAGCAGAACTTAATAAGCAAGATATCAAAGAATCTAAGTGAGAATCAAAAGAGGTTTATTGCAGAATTCATTGGTACCTTCATAGTAGTTGTATTTGCTACTGGTTCTGTAGTAATAGATGCCAAGACAAATGGTATCTTGGGCATTCCATTTATTGCCTTTGCTCCTTTTGTTGGTGTTGCTATAGGTATATACCTTTTTGGAAAAATATCCATGGCACACTTTAATCCTGCAGTCACAGTTGGATTTATGATTGCTAAATATATTACAAAAATTCAATTAGTATACTATTTTGCTGCAGAGATACTTGGTGCTTTAGTAGGAAGTCTATTTGTAAAATATATTATAGGAAATGAAGCCAACTTAGGAGCTAATGCTCCAAATTATGCCTTTCCTCTACCTATAATTTTTGGGGTCGAAATAATCGCCTCTGCTCTTCTTATGGCTGTTATTCTAACGGTTGTTTATACAAAAGGATTGAAAGGTTTTGGAGGGATTGTTATAGGGGGTATGGTTGGTTTAGACATTTTCTTTTTAGCATTTATATCTGGTGCTTCTATGAATCCAGCTCGGTCTTTGGCACCTGCTCTGCTGTCCGGTGTATTGACAAATCTATGGCTTTATTGGTCTGCCACATTTATTGGAACCTCACTTATTGCATTGATCTATAAAAAGAGGTTTATTACATGATGAGGTGACTATGTTTTTTTCTGCTTGTTAATCTCTTCTATACTAACTTTGCTACCTTTCAATCTTGTAGTTGAAAGCAGCCACACATATGCAAAAGCCAATATCACTAAACCAGCAATCTCTAAGGGAATAGACTAGTATAATCAGACAAATTAATTGTAGCACAACCTAGATTTTGATCAAATGAGTAAACCCACAATTGGGCAGAATCTCTTTCATTATGATATAGATCCACAAACACCCTGATTCCTGCTGTACCTTGTTGTTCTTGTGATGCTCTTGCTTCTTCTGATTGAATAGTAATGACAAAGGGCTTATGGTATCTGTAAGACTTATGACTACTATCAGTAATAGTGAAAGTAATGCAACATTCGTTCTATTAGTTTTGAAAGGTTTTTTATGACAAGTTTTCCTTCCAAGTCCCTTAAAGAATTGACTAGAGATTATTTTTACTACTACATTCAGCCAATTCTAAATTTTTTGGTGTGCTAATAAGGTTTTAGAGTAATCATATGAACTTCTTTTTATTGTTTGTGAATCTTGTCACTATTTTGGTATTCAGTTTGGGTAGTGGTAGAGAAGAAGTATACTCAATCAATCGATCCTTACTACATACCCTTACTAAAGTCCCATGCTGAGAAGAATTTTGGTGTAATTTCAATTACAACCTCACTCCCATTTCTAGTATTTTCTATTAGCATCTTAGCAAGAGGGTGTTCAAGAGTACCCAGATACTTCATATTTATCTTTTCCATAATTGACAAGTTTTTCTGTATATCTTCAGATATTCTCGCTACTCCCCTGCCCTTCACTCCCTTGTATGGATAGTTCTCCTCATCAATGCAAAAGTAAATCTTGTCAGGATTTCTTTTAATATTCTGAATCTTCTTTGTCATTTTTGAGGTGCCTGTGTATATCTTATCAGATTCTTTGTCATAAACGAACCAAACAGGCTGAATCACAGGATATCCTTCTTCGTCAATGGTGGCGATCTGTATGTTGAGTTTGCTTTGTTCTAGAAAGTTGGTAACCTCTGTCTCAGTAACAGGTTTCGGCATATTTGGAATAGCTTGTATGACTTTCAATGTACATCAATCAAACGTCAATTTTTGATATAAACATTGAGATTGGACGGAATGAATTTAACAATAATAACAGATAACTCGTTGTTGTTGTTTGTCGCATAGGTAAAAAGTAAATGTATTTAGATATTCTTTCAGAATGAGTTGCTCATCGAAAATGCTAAAATTATTCTATCTAACATTACTTTGGCGGAAGTATTAGACGTATATCATAAAAATGATAAAAACAGCACAATATTCTGAATATAAAGCTAAAGAGACACCTCCATCAATCAATAATTTGCCAGCCATAAACATATCATTTTCATTGGTAAAGCATTAACAATACCATTATAAAATCAAGGTGTAGGAGGCTGGTAAGCATTTATCCGCTGGAGAGAAAGGGCGTGATTATCATCTAATGCCCCAACGCCCAAACTAAGGTTTCTTATTGTTATGTCGAGTCTTTTACTTTCTTCTAAGTTTAAAGAAAATTCCTTCATCAGAACATTTCTTACCTGTTGATCAGGATTTATTGTTTCATTTGTCTTTATTGGCACTGTAACACTAAGTATCTTAGATATTATATCTTTAGGGATCTTTCCGCTTTCATGTTCTTTATTTATGCTATATTCAATAAGTTGTAATACTATTTCTCTGCTTGCAACCTTTAGTGCATTTACAGTATAGATAGCATCTACACTAAGTACGTTTAGGGATTCTTCTTCGGATATTGTGCCTAAAATTCCTTCTCTACTAGATGATATAGATCCAATTACAGAGGAATCCAGATCAACATTTATTGTCATTATACCTTCGAAGAATTTTTCTCCGGTGTCATTTGCATATGCTGGGATAGATGCCTGAATGTCTTTGCAGCTAAGACTAATAGATCCTCCTGGCTCTAGACTACGAATTCTAAAATTACTATCACCTTGTTCTTCTTCTTGACTTGCTGCTACTGCCTTCCAAAAAAAAGAAATTGGAAAACTTTGTCTATTGAATACGTTAATGTCTGAATTATAGCGCCCAGGTCTCAAAGGTCCTTCTTCTCCAGTTATTGTACCGCAAATGAATCTTGCCGTATATTCAAGTCTATTTGAACCTGATGTAAGTGGATATGCTTCAAATGTTACTGTTGTTGTTGTTGTTGGAGATGATGCAGATTTCGTGTTAATATTAACAGTTTTTATAGAAACATCTTTTATGTATCCATCTGGAGCGACAATTTCAGAGATTGTATATTGTCTAGGGATTACGTTATGAAGCAAAACTATACCAGAAGTTCTATTTGCATCTTCGGCATTATCATCAGTAATAGCCAAGTTGCTTCTGTTAGTGAATGGATTTGGAGTTATTAGAAAAGTTGCCCCACCAATCGGATTATTTTTTTCATCTACTTTTTCTATTATAATAGAAGATGACCACAATGTATTATTAGGTGATAATGACATATTTTTATTCAAAGAATCTGCAAGCGCATTATTATTATCTCTATCAATAATATCTGCAATTTTACCATCATCTAAATTGGGACCATCAAGATATTGGTTGATAAAACTAAAAGTAATCACAAAGCCAAAAAACACAAATATCGAAACAGATATAGACAGTAAATTAAAATGCATCGACTTGAATTTTAATAACAAAAATTTAATCCTTCGGAAATTCAATGTACATATATTCTCCAGATATACTTAAATTCTAATATTGAAAATATTAATGTATATGATATCACGGACATCAATGTTTCTGATATGTGGTTTAGTTGTTACTGTTATCATTACTTTCATATCATATTTTTCATCATCATCAATTATTCCAATAAAGACTGCTTTTGGTGATGGCTTGTTCATGGAAGAACTATCAGCCTCTTTTGGAAATAGAAAAGCAGATTTACTTATCAAAATGACACCTCCTGTAGTTACAACAGAGACATTGCAAAAACAGGACCAAAAGGCAGTTATTCAGTTTAAGCTCTTTGACTCAAATACAAGGGAAGGAATAAAACATGTAACATATTTTATAACAATAGAAAAAGATGGTAAAAAACTACTTTCAAACTGGTTTCATGATCATAATGGAGATTTGAGATTACAGATACGACCAAAAAACACAGATTTAATAACAGTCTATGGTGAACAGGATCCAATCTTGCAAGCATACATGGGAACAGAAAATAGTCCTGTAATTGCTGAAGGACCAGTATTTCTAGAAGGTGGTTTATACCATTTCATAGTGAGGATAGTAACAATTGATTTTGATAGGACTATTATTCCAGACGATAAGCAACCAGTGTATGATGCTTGGTTAAGCGTTGGCCTCACAGAAGAGGAACAGATAACAATACATGGTAAACAAATCCCAATTCAAATACTTTCTTATTATGATAAAATAAATGACTTCACGTTTGATGAAAGCAAGATGCAGATGGAGTTTACTATGCCTTTTGATTGGAACACGACTAGATTAGAAAAGAATAAAGTACTAGTCCATCAAGAAATCACGGTTCCAAAATCATCTGAATTTGCTGCAAATAGAGCCTATGCGGGAACAGTAAATGATGTGGATGTAACTACAAATGTGGTGCTAGATGATACTGATCCGCAGAATGATATAATTCACTTTATGATACCAAAATCTCAAGTTATTCATATTGCTGAACAAGTAAATAACAAAAGTGAGCAGGCAGTATCTGATGAACCGATGAAGTTTACTTTACAGCCTGGTGGTAGTGGTGGTGGAATAGGAGGAGAGCTTGCGGCTGCTGCTGCTACTACTACTGCTAGTAGTAGTACTAATAATAATACTAATAATACTTCTGGCAATAATCAAACACAAACACAAGAAGTAAGTAGTCCTCCTAATGCTACTTCAACGACGACAACAACCTCTGAACCCATGGAAAAATTAACAGATGGTGGCACGTACAAAGTAAAGATGTCTTGGAGTCCAGCCACCATAAATTCTAAAACTCCTACAACATTTAATATAGAATTTCTTGATCCAAAATCAAACCAAAAGATAGTAGACAATGTACAATATGATTTTATGATTATGCCATCAGAAGACCCTGAGACAATGATAACACATAGAGCGTTCAAGATAGCTCAAAATGGTTCTGCACAGCAACCTTTCACTTTTACAGATGAGAATGTCGGCTCTGTCATGGTAAGGGTTTCAAACATTAACAATAGTGGAGAATTGGTAGACTTTCCAATAACAGTCACTTGATATCGAAGGTCACGGAACTGATTCTATAATCTATACAGTTCATTATAGTTATAGTAAAGACACAAAATGTGAAATGTGCGTAGGATATGAGAAATTGTTAGTCGAGTGACATAAAATGTACTTTGGTAGGCATATTCTCAGATAAACCACCCAATAATAATAACTAAAAAATAATTCCTACTCAGGCAGATATATATCAGCAGAAGTACATAATCCAATATTACTATAAAATATATATATATTCCAACTATGTGATAAAGGTATAATTAACTTATTAAAGCCCTTATCCCTATATATACACTGACGGTCATATTCATTATAAATTCATTAATTCAAGAATTACATTCAGGACATTCCTCAATGAACATCTTATCTGTTTTGTCTGTGTCATCTGGTGCAAGGATAAAACCCGTGCTCTTGCATGTTGGACACACTTGTATTTTAGAAGTGCCAAGACAATATGCTGGGCAGTCCTCCCGTTTATATTTAATACTGTTATAAAGAGTCAGTACAATCTTATATTCGTCAACGTGGTATAAAAAGCCTCTCTCAGCATATCATTTTACGGTCTTTAAAAGAGTGCTGATAATGATCAATGATTCAAATAGTCTTTAGAACTAAAAAGTCAATTATAGGGATACTTTAAAGACTGTATTTACATCATCCTATAAAAGGCCATCTTCATGTAGATTATCTAATAATGGAGTTAATGCCATAGACATTTCTTTTTCTCCCAATGTAATAGTTGATTTCATCCTAAGAACAATGGAAAGCATGTTCCTATCCTCTCTTGCAGTATATACTGCATTGCCAATTATCTCATATAGCTTGTGATTTTGCTGCAACCATTGCTTCCATACTCGTGTTCGTTGGAGATTTTCATCCAGTGCTCTAATGGTATAATCCAGATCTATTACTTCTTCTTCTTCCTCTTTATCAAAGAGATTCAGTTTAATCATGGGAATCATGAGATCTCCACCTAAAACTTTTTTATGTGACTTATTCAATCTTTCAATAATGTCTTCTTCACTGCTGCTATCTTTAGACGGTTCTACTAAATCATATTTTGGGAAAAAGTATCCTGCTAAATTTTTGTCCCAATCATAAATTTTGTATATTGTATCTTCATATTCCATTTTCCATTTTATCTTCTTATTTTCTATTCCAAACAATTAGTATTACTAAATAATGAGGTAGATATATGTAAGTTAGTGATGGCTTACCTACTCTATGTTATTCTTTAATATGATTTGGATTTATTATTTATTATACTGGCATTAGCTAATCTTGAACTGGGATAGGTTTAGTTAATTTTTCAAAGTGGTCAAATAACGCATAAGCAAATCTATGGTTAAGAAATAAAACATACAATCCATCCTTCATCATATTTTCAATTATGACGCTTAATTCTTCAGTCTTGATAATTGGTATGTATGATAGTGAGTCTGTGACAAGCATCAAGTTTGTATTTTCATAATTGTCCACCATATCATATAGTAGTGATTCTAGAACTCCAAAAAAACTAAGATTATAACGGGTTATCTTAGATCTAAAAATAGCTACAATTGTTTCTATGTCTTCTCTCCCTTTCATTTTAGATGCAACTATTGGTGAAGAAAAAATCTGTTTTCCTTGATCAAAGACTCTATTATATTCAATATTATAATAGTTGTTTGATCTGAAGAATTCTTCACTTCCTTTTAGTAACTGAGCATCAGTCAGCCAATTTTCATTTCTATATTGATTCATTCTAGAAAAGAATGACCTAGCACTTACCATTCGTGGATTAGGCAAACAGTTAACTATTTTCTTTCTCCTAATAAATTGTTGCTAAGCCATTATCAGCAGTTAAGATCAGAAGTTCTTTCAAGGTAGTAGTAAAATCGCAAACAAGAATACATTATCAATAATAACTGGCATTGAGTCAAACACTTATATATATATATATTCTTACAAAAGTAATTTGAAGATGAAAATATAATATCTTTTTATTGTGAAAATTAGAGTTTTTAATGTCGCATATTTTGTATATGAAATTATTGTTATTGTAACTTTTCAAGCAAGTTATTCAGCTTTTCAAATATTTAATCAAAGTGTGAGATAATTAAGTTAATCTTTACACTCTTTCTTTTGTTTATTATGAATTTTCTATATGGGTAAGAGATTATAAGTCTCAAAACTACAGCAGTTTTTGACTTCAATAAGCGATTATTTTTGTGAGTAAGGGATTTGACAGATCTTTTTCTAAATTGTAATATGCATTGAAGAAATGATAGATTATTTGTCATACTATGTGTTCTGTCCTAGATTCTTCGGCTATAGGAAGATTTAGTAACTTGGAAAGAACCTAGTTAAATAAAAAAAATTTAGGGTGTTATAATTACAACGCCCTCAAAGTCAGCAGGTCTAATCATTATTGTTGTTATCTTTATTGGCAACATTTATCATCATTTGCTACATATTCAAATTGTCTATAATATTATGCTATCATAAGGGGATAAAATGGTATATTCTCCATATATGTAGTATATAACCGAAATTATTATATAATATAGTGTCTATAATTGTTACACCTATCCCAAAAGAGGATGATAATAGGGTAAGCCCTGAGCAATATCCTGAATTTGGATAGGATGGTGAGAAAAGAAAACCGTATTCTGAATATTATGGTAAGAATACGGAAATAATTTCCACCACCAAAATAATTGAGCATATATAATATCACAGTTATTTTCGCGTTGTCTTCTCCTATCACTTTTGTTTTAAAAGTCTATAAACAAAATTGGACTGTGTTGATCCCATTTGAATCTTGTCTTGCCTTTATCAGAATTCAGAATATATGGTTGATAAAATAATATTTCTAAAAAAAGTACATGAATTCTAAGTCGTCTCTCTGAAGCAACACGAGTATGTAGATGTGAGATGTCAGGGTCTATGCAAAGAAAACTAGACAAATATGCATGTATTTTCTATGATATCAACCAAAAGTAAAACACAAGTAATAGATATATTAGATTTTAAGTATTGTATGGTAGTGTAGGAAGTAGTATTCGAAGTTATGCATACATAATAGACTGAAGAATATTTATTTACAGAAAAATCGGCATTAACGCTTTAGAAAATATCCAGATTACATATATATATACTAAATTACAATCAATCAATACTATGTTTTGATTTATACTCTCATTACTTTGCAACTATTGATATTTCGAATTGGATTTAGATACATGCTCTTTGTTTTCTTTACGTTAATAACGGTCTAAATAGTAAAAATATGCTGTAATACAACCTATCGGCAAATTCAAACCTGTTATAATAAATTTTATTAATGGTTATATAGAATATTGCAAATGAGCAGCTACTCTAGGAAGTCCGATCGAATCCATGTTATTAATTATGAGAAAATAGACATAGTTATTATAAAAATCTGACCATTTCAAAAGTGAGTTTCGAACACTTAATTGATATTTGATACTGGAAATACGAAAGAGATTAATTAGTTAACTTAATTTTTTATCAAGATGAGAAATGGTAGATAATGATAAAGAAAACTCTGATACAGAGTTTGTTGTATTGAAAGTCTATAAATCTGAAATAGATAAATTGATTCAAGATTTAAAAGAAACTAGAAGATTAAATAAAAATTACGCACCTAATTATGACCAGATATTAGTTCGTTTCAGAGATATGATAATAGATCTTGGTTCCCTTGAAGTTCTTAGAAATGCGATAATATCTACCGATAAAACCTCTATGTTGGGAAGAGATGAATTATAGAAGGACTTTTTGAAGACATGTCCTAAGGTTTGTTAAGAAGGGTATATATGACGAATAGGGTAATGTTGGGTAAATTTTTATATTTTATCATCTCTTTATACTAATGTCGAATTTCTACTACTACTTATTAATTCCAAATTTACATTATTACAATTAGCAAATAGGTGTCATTAAGTGCTCCTATATAGTAATCATTACTAGTTGCCATGCAACAATTAAAAATCTATATCATAGATGAGATTCAAGTCTTAGTTAGACCTTATTTTCGATTAGGTTTAATATTTAGATTACATAAAAGGTTTGAAAAAATATTTACTAATTTATGCCTGCATTATAGCTTATTAATTATCTATTTTTTAATTGTGATTCTTTTATTTCTTGTTGCCATGTATGAATAAGAGTAAGTTCAACTGTTTTGGTCTCAGAGTTATTATTAAAAGAGGAAGATCTATTGCTTAAAATAAAAGCATATGCATCACTTACTGATGGTTTAAAGATATCATTAATTCTATGTCCACTATTGCTATAGTACAACTTTACGTTGTGAGTATTAACATTACTTTTCCATGCAGGGATGTCTTTTCTACTAATTATTAAAACTTCTATATCGTCATCACTGCCAGAACTCTTTACTTCTACATCAAAAGACAACCTATAATCAAACATAAGTATCAGATTTACACCAAAATACAATATCTCATATCCGTGTGAATTCTCAGCAGGTATGTTAAATTCATTGATATTTCTCATTACATGGGAAAGAACTTTTACCATAGATGAATATTAGTCCTTATGCTATTGAATATTTTTGCTTGCATATTTACTACATGCCAGTACTAAAAGTTTTGATAAAATAAGGACAAGCAGATAATAATATGTATTCACACTGTACGGCAGGACAATTTGGTCCGGGTTCGGTGGTATTTGTTGTACCAACACTCTACTAAAAGGCTACTTTGATTTTACTTCGAAAACTGCTGATAATATATCGTATGGTACATTAAGATGAACTTCACTTCCATCATAGTAATCTACTTTAGATTTGGGTACTAAAAATTCATGTATATTTATTACACCATCATATACGATAATGCTGTAAGCATCTTCTGCAATTACATTTCCACACGTCTGCTGGTCGTTAGTTCTTACTCCTTTATTTGATTTAGTTATCTCCTTCCAATCAATTATAGTATCTTTGCCGCTCTTCATATTATGACATTAAAAATCGTAAAAATGGGATATAAAAATTCTTTTCTACAAATGGATCTTTTAACTAAAGCATTATGTAATACCCTTTAGAATATTATTAAAAATATAAAAATTAATGTATGTGTGTAGAGAGAGAGCATGAATAGAATGACACTAGTAAGTTTTAATTCAAATAGAATGGAGATTTATATATCAATTTCTTCAATAAAGAAGAAGATAAAGGGGTTCAAATGAAAGAAGAGGAAGAAGAAAAGTTTCCTTAAAGAATGTCTAATTGTGAATATTCAAGTACCCCTGTGATCTCCTTTCTTTCTACTCTTTCTTTCTGTGATTGTAAGAATCTAAGTATATGATTAAAGGCCCAATTGTAGTCAGTTCTTGCACTATAAGCGAAAGTATTGCAGCGTTGCTCCATTCCCATATCCTTACATAAGTCTATTGCATCAAAGAATCTTCCCAATCTTCTAAAGTAAGATTCTTTTGTATAAGGAGACCTAATAGCATAAACAAACATGGTATAGGGATCCGTGTCCTCTACCTTTTGAGCCTGGTAATCTATCAACTTTGGGTTTCACTTTTTATTCTCACGAGCCCCTTTAGAGAACTAATATTAGTGCGGGCCCAAGGGTGTGTGAATCAAATTTGACTCTAATATAGGTCCCATGCTCAACCAATTATGAAGAATAGAATACGACAGCCGTTGGTCCAGGTTCTCCTTGCTCTCCTTGTTCTCCTTATAGCATCGAATGGTAACGGAATCGTCCCACTGTTGACCTTATTGTGATACGTCTATTTTCTTTAATGGTAATGTAAAGTAAAAAGTTGAACCTCTTCCTTGTAAATTATTTTCGGCCCACATTTTGCCTTCGTGAGCTTCAATGATACTTTTAGATATGAGTAACTCTAGGCCCAGTGGATGTGAGCCGCCGGTATCAGTTTTCTGCTGCATCGACTTTGAAAACTTTGCCCATGCCATTAACTGTTCCTTCAGAAGGATTTCTGCCGTGATCGCACATGTTGAAATTGGAGCATACATAAAGGATAACAAATCTGAGTAATTACATCAATTAGAATCATTTCATAATGGTGTAAGAGTTTAGCTAACTTCGCTAAATAAATGGTGAAGTGTTTCTTGGGGCTACATACGGAGATCCCACAGGCAGATAGCAGCCCTAAATGTCGTGAACAAAGTATCAGATAAAAGCAGATTTCTGCATCAGCCAATTGCATAGAATATTCGCCAAATTATAAACCCTGTTACTACTATCAATACAATACCAATAATCAGTTTCAAACTTCCTTCACTGAATCTATTGGTATATTTCGCTCCCATGTATCCTC